>NZ_CP089309.1:3000000-3300000 GCF_021228795.1 Thiocapsa bogorovii | reverse complement strand
CCATGGCCGGCAAATCCGACGCCGTCGCCCTGGTGATCTCGGCCGATCTGCCCTTCGCGATGGGGCGCTTCTGCGGGGCGGAAGGCATCGAGAACGTCGTCGCACTCTCCATGATGCGCTCGCGCAGCTTCGCCAAGGACTACGGCGTGCTCATCGAGGACGGTCCGCTCGCCGGCATCACCGCCCGCGCCGTCGTGGTCCTGGATGCGGACAACAAGGTGATCTACACCCAGCTCGTGCCCGACATCACCCAAGAGCCCGACTACGACGCCGCCTTGGCTGTACTCTGAGGCGCGTTCATTCCGAACCGCAAAGGCGCAACGGATTCTCGGAGGCAGGCCTAGCCCGGCACGATGACGGCATCGCCGAGCCGAACCCAACCCCCCGACCTTGTCTCCCATTGCGCCGCTGCGCCCTTGCGGTTCCGAACCGATTCACTCATCGAAGCCGACTGCCATGCTGATACATGACCGCTCCAGACCCGGACGCCGTGCCACCGCGCAGGCACCGCTCGCCATGCCCGAGGTCATCGACATCCCGGCGACGCTGCGTCGTCGGAGCCGACCGGTCTTGCCGGAGGTCTCCGAGCTTCAGGCGGTACGCCATTACACACGGCTGTCGCAAAAGAACTTCTCGATCGACACCCATTTCTACCCGCTGGGCTCCTGTACCATGAAGTACAACCCGCGGGCCTGTAACAGCCTGGCGATGCTGCCCGGTTTTCTGGCGCGCCATCCGCTGGCACCCGAGTCACACAGCCAAGGATTTATGGCCTGTCTCTACGAGCTGCAGGAGATGCTCAAAGAGGTCACGGGGATGCACGCGGTCTCCTTGGCCCCCGCTGCGGGTGCACAAGGCGAGCTGGCCGGCGTGGCCATGATCCGCGCCTATCATCTGGCTCGCGGCGATCTCGCCCGCACCGAAATCCTGGTCCCCGACGCGGCACACGGCACCAACCCGGCCTCCGCGGTCATGTGCGGCTTCAAGGTTCGCGAGATCCCGACCGGCCCCGACGGGGACGTCGACCTTGCCGCGCTCGAGCACGCCGTCGGGCCCCAGACCGCCGGGATCATGCTGACCAACCCGAGCACGGTCGGCGTGTTCGACCGGAACATCCAGGCGATCGCCGCGCGCGTTCATGCCGCCGGCGGGCTGCTGTATTACGACGGGGCCAATCTCAACGCCATCCTCGGCAAGGTGCGCCCGGGCGACATGGGCTTCGACGTCATCCACATGAACCTGCACAAGACCTTCTCCACGCCACACGGCGGGGGCGGTCCGGGTGCCGGACCGGTCGGTGTCTCGGCGCGCCTGGAGCCCTACCTGCCGGTCCCCTTGGTCGCCTACGACGCAGAGGCGTACCGCTGGCTCGGCGAGCCAGAGCGCCCCGAGAGCATCGGGCGTCTCACCGCCTTCGGCGGCAACATGGGCATCTTGCTGCGCGCCTACATTTATGCCCGGCTGCTCGGACGCGAGGGGATGCGCCGCGTCTCCGAGTTCGCCACCCTGAACGCCAACTATCTGATGGCACGGCTCAAGGCCGCCGGCTTCGATGCCGCCTACCCGCAGCGGCGCGCCAGCCACGAATTCATCATCACGCTCAGGCGCGAGGCCAAAGAGCTGGACGTCAACGCGATGGATTTCGCAAAGCGCCTGCTCGACTACGGCTATCACGCGCCGACCACCTACTTCCCGCTGCTGGTGCCCGAGTGTCTGCTGATCGAGCCGACCGAGAGCGAGAGCAAGGAGGATCTCGACGGCTTCGTCGCGGCCATGATCGCGATCCGCGAGGAGGCGCAAACCAATCCCGAGCTGGTGAAGACGGCCCCACACACCATGCCGGTGCGCCGACTCGACGACGTGCGCGCCGCGCGTCAGCTCGATCTCGCCTGGCAACCTCAGGGACAGCAGCAAGGATCGACATGACCAAAGGAAAATCCAAAGGCTGGCGGCGGGTCGTTTACGCCTTCGGCTACTCCATGAAAGGGTTCAAGGCCTGTTTCGAGCTGGAAGAGGCCTTCCGCCAGGAGGTCTTCCTGCTGATTCCGCTCATCCCGCTCGGCCTATGGCTCGGCGACTCCGCGGTCGAGCGTGCCATGCTCATCGGCAGTCTACTCGTGGTCCCCATCGTCGAGCTGTTGAACTCGGCGATCGAGGCGAACGTCGATCGTGTCGGCATGGAGCGCAACGAGCTGTCGGCCCGCGCAAAGGACATTGCCTCCGCCGCGGTCTTTTCGAGTATCGTGTTTGCCGTCGTGGTCTGGGGGTTGATTCTGATCCCGAAGGCATTCTGAGACGGCAGGATGCGTCAGGCGTGATGCAAACCTCGCACCCGACCGTCAATGTCGCTCATTCGCCAGTCTGCAGGCTGTTGTCTTGATGGAATACAAGGACCCGTCACCATGTTTGTAGTCGAGAATTCGTCGGCCAACCGATCCTATACGTCTTTCGTTTTGCTCTTTTCGCTCCTGCTCTGCGCCATTGCGGCCGCTTACGGCGCCTATGAACTGCGCGGACTTCACGCCGACGGGGCGTTTCACCTCCAGAGTCTTGCGACCGGCGAGAAGTTTCTCTTTTGGGAGACACCTCGCAACGCGTCGTATTTCCTGCATCAGTGGGCGACGATCCTTGCCATGAAGCTTGGCATCGACGACCTTGTCGTGTTGGCCCGGATTCACGGGTTGACGATGCTCATGACGCCGATCGTCTTCATCGCACTCTCCTACCTCGTACTCCCGAAGGCGTATAAGCATCTTTTCATCTTTCCGATGTTCTACTATCTCGCCGGTGTCATGGCGGGCGCCTTCTCCGCAATCGGAGAGGCGCAGCTTGCCGGCAGCTATTTTTGGCTACTCTTTTTTACAATCCTGTTTTTCCGAACCGGGCTCTTTGCCAACATCCTCGTCTTCACGCTCGTCCTACCGATCTTCGTGATCCACGAGACGTTCGTCCTGATGGCACCGCTCCTCGCGTTGGCGGCTCTCTACCGGTTGCTGCGCTCGCAGAGCACCAACGACCGCCTCTATTTCGCGGGTCTGACCGCACTCTTGATCGCGGTCACGGCCGTGGTGCTGTCGTTTATCTTGGTGCCGAAATCCGAGTACTACGAAAGCCGGTCTCTGTCCTATTTCTCCACGATTACGTCGCTGGCATTCATTAGGAGCTATGGCTATTACAACCCACCCGCGATTCTCGGCCTGATCGCCGGATTCGGACTCCTCGTCGGGGTCTATGCGACACGGCGCGGACTCTTAAAGCTCCAGCGCATTCTGTGGATCGTCATCGCGCTGGCCGCAGTACTCGCCGCAATCTCTCCCCTGATCGCCGAACGGGCCCTATCCGCAAAGCTGCAGTTCGACGCGAGAAGCTACGGGCCGATCCTGATCCCGCCGTTGGTGCTGTTGATGGCAGTCGCCTCGCTGCGTGCAGCCCAAACCAAGGCATACATCGAGTCCGGTTTTGTTGCAGGCGTGGTGCTTGCGCTGGCGCTCGGACAGGTCGGTTGGAACGTCGCCGCAACGCACGAGTGGCGGCATTACATCGCGAGCTTCCGCAGCCTTCTGGACAACCACCGCGGTCTTCTCTCTCACGAGCAAGCCCTCGCCGAGCTGACCCCCGAAGCTCAGCGCCAGTTTGTCAACATGAGCTGGGGATGGACCTATCCGACCATGAGCGTGATCCTGTCCAAGCAAGGCAAGGTACAGACCATCATCGAAAATCCTGATTGGGGCGAGGATGCCTGGGAGCCGTTCGACCCCAAAACACTGAGCGACGAGCTTTTGAACAGCCATAGACTCGATTTCTCCGCCTACTTGAGCGCATTGGCGGAGCAGCAAGCCCGGAGTCCTAAATCGGCGGCCCCGCCTAAACCGCGTCCAGAGTGATATGCGTCGTTTTCACGTTGTGTCGGGCTCAAGGATTGAGCCGAGCTTTTTGGAGAGGCAGTTTGTAATTTAAAATTTTTCAAAACCTTAAACCGCGCCAGCTCCGACAGTTGTCGGAGCTGGCGCGGCTAAACCAATCCAACACACGACGCATACCGCACCGGGCGCGGTTTAAGCCGGATCCGGCCGAATCAACCGATACACGAGCCGAGATGCCGCAAAATTGAAGATGGTCGTAAAGCCGATCGTGATCAGGATGCCGAAACGCGGATTCATCCCGATCGCCGTCAGCTCACTCAACAGAATACCGCCAATCAGCAGACTTGCGAGATAGATGGCGACAGTGGATACGGCTCGCCAGGCGGTCGCGGTGCTGCCTTTGAAGACATACCGAGGAAAGGCCACAAGCAGAACCGTCAACCCGATCGCCCAGGAGAGATAATAGGAGACAAGAGGCGAAAGCCAAAACAGAAGAAGCTGGAAAACGAGAAGGGTGAACAGCGTATTGGCTGCACCGACGAGGGCAAACCGCAAACCGTCGCCGAGCAGACCCTGTCCGCCCAAAAGATGGGACTTGCTGATCAACCCGGCCACGTCGCCAATCGCTGCCATAAGGTCGACAAGCGCTGTAGGGTGGACAAGCGCAGCGCAGTCCACCAGCGCCGGCGCAGAGTTCGGTGGACTCTGCTCTCGGTCGGCCACCCCACGACCGGGATGATGAACAATCCCAAAAGGTGTTTCATCATGCCTGCGGTTCAGACGCGGTCACCAGGCGCAGAAACGCGTCGTAGTCACGAATATATTCGTTCGACTCGTAGGGGTGGGACGCGAAGACCGCCAAGACCGCATCGGCAGAAAAGCGGTATTGGATTCCCCAGACTAGCGGCGGGATCAGCAGACCGACCCCCGGGTGATCCAATCGGATCTCCTGTCGCTCCGCGCCGTCATCCACGACCACCGAGAGGGCCCCGTTGAGGGCCACCAGAAACTGCGCACATTCGCGGTGAGCGTGCTCACCGCGCACGTGATCGTTCGGGACATGGTAGACAAAGAAAACGCGCTTCGGCGAAAACGGCAGATGCTGATCGAATTGGGCCACCATCAGATCGCCGCGTAGGTCATTGAAGACAGGCAATTGCACCAAGTTGCACCCGTTCACCACGAGCGCGGGCAGACCGTCAACCCCGAGGCGGCTGGCCTCGAGAACCGACAGGGTGCCGAGCCGCGACTGCTTCGTCTCGGACGCCGATTGATAGCCGATGATCTGCGCCGGGTTGCCGGCAACGACCGCGTTGGGCGGAACAGACCGAGTCACGACCGCTCCCGCACCCACCATGGCACGTTTTCCGATCGTCAACCCCGGCAGGATCGTCGCATTCGCCCCGATCGAGGCGCCATCCTCGAGCGTCGTGACCGCAAAGCTGTCCGGATAGCGCTTGGAGCGGGGAAACCGATCGTTGGTAAAGGTTGCATTCGGCCCGATGAAGACATCGTCACCGACGCGAATGCCGTCCCACAGTTGGACACCGCTCTTGATCGTGACACGGTCGCCGATGGTGACGTCGTTCTCGATGAAGACATGATCGCAGATGTTGCAATCCGCCCCGATCGACGCCCTGGGAAGCACATGCGAGAAGGCCCACACGCGCGTCCCCGACCCGATCGTTTCGCTTTCGCAGATCCCGGATGGGTGAACGAAAAACTCCTGCTCAGTCATTGGGCTTCCCCTCGATCCGACCTTGAAAATCCCGCTCGTCCGACACCAGGCTGAGTGGCCGGTGCTTGGTGTTTTCCAGGGTGCGCCACAGGTAGCATCCCATCAAACCTTGTGAAAACAGCGAAAAACTGCCCATGATTAAGATGGTGAGCATGACGGGGGTATAGCCGGCCACCTCGATCCAACCCAGCATCTTCGCAACCAGGATCACGAGCGACAGCAGCAAGGAGAATAGGATCCCGAGGATCCCGGTCCACAACAAGACCATGACTGGGAGGTCCGAATAGGAAAAGATGCTGTCGAGCATGTAATTGAAGCGGCGCTTGAACGACCAGGCGCTCTTGCCTTTCTCGCGTGCAAGCCGCGTATAGGCGGCAAACTTGCGCCGAAAGCCCACCCAAAACAATTGGGCGACCAGGGAGCTGTTGCTTTCCTCGATGTTCAGGAGTGCATCGCGGACCTTGCGATTGCAGGCAAAGACATCAACTCCACCGCGCGGCACGTCCGGCAGGACAAAGCGCCGGTAAAAGCCCCAGAAGAGATTCGACAAGAGCTTGCTGGCCGCATGATCATGACGTTCGGCACGATGGCCGAAAACCACGTCGGCCTCGTCCCGCGCGAGGATCTCGAAGAAGGAGAGCAGCAGTTCGGGCGGCTCCTGGAGATCGGCGGCCATCGCGGCGAAGCGCTCTCCTCGCGCATGCACGAGCCCGGTACGAATCGCTGCGAAGGATCCGAAGTTTCGGCTGTGGGAGACCAGACGGGATGGAAAGGAACAGCCCGCGAGCGCGTCACGAAGCAGTTCTCCGGAGCGATCCGGCGATCCATCGACGACGAAGACCACCTCGGTCGTGCCTTGGATCGACGCGATGAGAGACTCGAGCGCCTTCAGGAGATCCGGGACATTCTCCTCGTTGCGATACACCGGAATGACGATGGATTGGTCTATAGGCTGCGACATAAGTCTAACCCGCCGGCGGGAGTGACCGGAGCGCCTCGCAGACCTTCGCGATCTCGTCCTCGGTCATGTGGGGGAAGCACGGCAGGGTCAGGATACGCTCGACGGCGAGACGCGCATTCGACAAGGGGCCGCAACGCATCGGCAGATCGCACCAGGCCGGCTGATCGGGATCCAGGGTCGGATAATGGATATCCGTCTGAACGCCCATTTCGTTCAGATGTGATCGAGCGCTGTCTCGACTCGGGCATAGCAGCACCGCGAGATGACCGACCGTGGCCTCGCCCTCGGCCACACACAGCCGAAAACCTTCGGGTAGCGCATTCCGATAGGCCTGCAGAATTTTACGGCGCGCGCCGTTCATGGCGTCGAGATGCTCGAGCTTGATGCGCAGAACCGCGGCCTGAACTTCGTCGATGCGGCTATTGCGGCCATAGGCGGCGACATTGCGATACCGCGGCTCCCAACCGTATTGACGCAGAAGACGGACCTGATGCGCCAGATCATCCCGGTTGGTCACCACCGCACCGCCGTCACCGAGCGCGCCGAGATTCTTGGACGGGTAGAAACTGAAGGTCGAAAGATCTCCGAGGCTGCCCGCGCGTCGGTCGCCCGCGCGCGCGCCATGCGCCTGGGCGCAGTCCTCGATGATTGCGATGTCCGCGCGGCCGGCCGCCTCGAGCAGGACGCGCAGCCCCTCGACCTCGCCGAGATTGCCGTAGAGGTGAGTGACCACCACGGCCTTCACCCGGCTCGAGAGGAGCGCGACGGCATCCTGCGAGTCGAGGGTCATCGTCGGCGAAACGACATCGGCATAAACCGGGATCGCCCCGATGAGCCGACACGCGATCGAGGTGTACCCGCCGGCATTCGCGGCGGTGATGACCTCGTCGCCCGCGCCGACGCCCACGGCGCGCAGGGCCAGCTCGAGCGCGTCCGTTCCGTTAGCCACGGGAAGGACATGGTTCACGCCGAGATACTCGGCGAAGTCCCGCGCGAAACCCTCGGTTGCCTCGCCGAAGAGCCAGCGCCCCGTGCGCAGCGACGCGAGGACCGCCGCCTCGATGCTTGGTGCAAGCGCGGCGTATTCGCGCGCGGGTTCGTTGATCTGAATCAAGGTCGCTGCCTCATGGGAGGATCTGTCGGTTGATTGTGGCAAGACGCCGATCACGCGGACACGGCGTTTCCGGACGCCGTCGCGTTACGCTCTACGCAAACCGCGTCATTGCCGTCTGACTTGTGCCGCATCCAGACGACAAGTCCCCGTGTCCAAAGATCTTCTTTCGAATATTGCCGAAGCGCCCGGCGATAGTATTGATTCTTGCCGGTAACGGAATGAATCCGCTCCTCGTCGATATTAATAGCGATCCGTTCCGCTTCGATATCGAATGATACGCTCAACGCAGCGATGATCGCGCTGGCACTTTGAAAGTTCGAGCAGGAGCCCGTCTTGTCGCCGCCGAGATTGTAAACGAATCGGGTGATCCCGGCGGCGTGCGACGCCGGCACGCCTTTGCGAATCAGGAGATCCTCCATCTCGTGAGAACCGAGCACCAGGTGCGCCCAATCCGGAATCGGATTCCTTGCCGCCTCGTCGAATCGGTAGAGGACAGGTCCGCCGACCGGATCATGCATCGAAGACGCAGCGGATGCGCCGGCTGATTCCGGTTGATACCAAAGATGATGCCCCTGCGGCCCGGACCAGATCGGCTCGCCCTGGAGATAGATGACGCCACCGGGACGCAGCAGGGTCTTGAGCGCGGCACAGACCCGATCGAAATCCACGATATGCTCCAGGACTGCGATCCCGTAGATGATATCGAAACTATCGGCCGGATACTCCACGTCGGCGACATCGCCGACCTTCAGCTCGACGCCGACCGGCAGGGCCTCGAGGCTGCGCCAATCGCCGATATTGGTGCCGACCACATCCAGCGCACCGTTCGCCTGAAAAAGACGCGCCGAGCACATGTGATAATCGCTGCCGATCTCCAGAATCCGCTTGCCGCGAATATCGACGCGCTCGATCAAGGCGCGAAATTCATCGATCTGATAGGGCTCCGCGGACTCCCTGACATACTCCGGGATCTCGATCTGGACGCGATAGTCCGGGCGCACTCTGGGCACGATGAACGACCGCAACAGGCGTCTTTTATCAAGCTGGTTGAACAACTCGAACGTCAACGTCCACACAAGCACGCGGCGAAGACGCGCGGCGAGCTCGGAGACTGTCGAAACCCAGCCTGGAGCGGTATGCTTTCGAGTCGTCATCGTCCAACAGCCTCCACGCGCGGGGTATCGCCGAGAGCAACAGCATGCATCGTCGAACCCACGTCTATCACGGCTTATGTTACTGCGCCGGCATCCGGTTTCAGCAGATCCAGATAGCGCTTCGCGATCGAGGTCCAGTCCAGCGTATCGACATAAGCCTTCGAGCGCGCAGCCATGTCTTGCCCGTCCTTCGGATGCTCAAGAAGCCAGACAATCGCATCCGCCATCCCGTCGAAGTCGTCCTCGATCAGCGCATGGACGCCCTGCTGCGCGGGTATCCCCTCGATGCCCTTCCTGGTCGCCACGACCGGGACCGAGGCGGCAAAATATTCCAAAATCTTCATGCGCGTTCCACCGCCCTTCTGCAGAGGGACCACGGCAATATCCGCGCTCTTCAAATAGGGCGCCAGATTCTCGACCGATCCGGTGAAGACCACATCCGGATGCGGACTCTCGGCGGGCGGCTCGGGCCCGATCGCGAACACCCGGGCATCGATCCCCCGCGCGCTCAGACGCGGCAGAATCTCGGAGGCGAGCAATTCGACCGACTCGAGATTGGGGCGATAGCTGTATATGCCGTGATACACGATGATCGGGCTACTCGCCGGAATGTCATACAGATCCCGCAAGCCAAAGGAATAGTCCCGATCGAAGAGTCGCAGATCCACGCCATGCGGTACGACCTGCACCTTCCGGGAATCGACCCCGTGCGCAATGAGCAGATCGCGATCCGGCTCGGACACGGCAACGACATGATCCACTCGATTGCAGGCATCGATCTCCAATTTTCGCAACCAATCGTACGCCTGCGGCGTTGTCTGCGGGTATTGCGTTCGGATACGGTCGCATTCGACGTTGTGCTCCACGAGCAAAGTCGTGGCCGGCTTCATGCGATTGACCTGCAAACAGGGTCTGACGTAGGCCGGGAACTCGGCCTGGTAGAGGATGATTCGGTATTTGAACGCCAGGTACAGGAGGCGTGCGGAAAAGCTCCAATCATGGCGCGCCTGATAGAGATAGGCCTCGTTCAACGGCATGCCCGAGCGCAAAATCTTTTTGCGGCTGAACCGATTCATGAGACCGGTCAACCGAATCGGCCGAGGAAAGAGATGCTCCTCGGCGATCCCCGACTTGAAGAGATAGTAACGACCCCAGTCGCTGCTGATCAGGAGGACCCCGTCGACAAAATGAGAGAGCCCCCAAGCGGTTCGCTCGATCTTGACCGCCGCGCCGTGATTGGTCGGAAAGATGTCTTCCCGGGAAACGATGGCGACATATCCCGCCCGACGTGCACCGTCCGTATTTACCATCTCGCCTTCGAGCTGCGCATACCGGCCGCGCGAGGCGTGAAAGGCCTCCGACGGCTCGGGCGCTTCCCAGGCCAATCGGATCGCCTGCCATGCACGATAGCGTAACGACCCGATCCAGCCGCGCGTATTAATCAAGCCATTGCGCAGCGGTTCGGTCAGTCGCCAACTCGTACTCTTGAGAATCTCGTCCAATCGATTCTGCAATTTCTCAACGTGATGGCGCAGCTCTTCGATCCAGGTATCGCGGAGACGAACCTCCCGGTCGAGATCGAGAATTTGTTGATTCAGACGGTCGAGCTGCGGCTCGGCGTCGATGAACAGCCAGTCCGCCTGCTTCTCGGGAGGCTTTAGGTGTTTCAGGTACTCCACGAGCGGCCGAATCGTCTTCAAGTAATGATAGCGCTCATCGACGAGACGGATGGCGTTGGCCGATTTGCGTGAATAATCCGCAGGCGCCCTCGCGATCGACTCGAGCAACGCGGGCAGATCCTCCGGACCATCGATGACCCAACCCGCGTCATAGTCCAGGAGATCGGACGCCAGGGCGAGACTTCGATTACAGATCACCGGCAGAGCGCAGCGCAGGAACTCCACGGACCGGAATGATGCGCTGAAGTCCCGTTCGATGTTGTAATCGGACAACTCGATCCCGATGTCGCATTCATCCCGGAAAAGAGACACCATGTCACGGTAGGGCAACAACCCCGGAGATTCGACCGCTGAATCCGAATCAGGCGCAGTCTCGCCGTTCGAATCCGCCGCATCCTCCGACGCCGCTTTGTGGACATAGCCTCCGGAGAGAACGAGTAAACGGCCCCGCATACCGGAGCCCTCCGCGAGTGTTTCGCGTATCGATTGATGATAGAGCTCGGCCATACGCCAAGGCCATGAGACCCCGCCGGTCACGAGGGTCCAGGTATCCGAGGAACGCTGCCGCGGCAGGGACGAAACGGGCTCGGTCGAGATCGGGATGATATCGATCGGGGGATCGAATCGACAGTCGAACCCGGCCAGGATCAGCCACGGAATCAGGAACTGGCGTTGACGCCGGGTTCCGCAAATGAAACGGCTCGCCTTACGGTATTGCGCCAGCATGCGACCGGCATAGTGATTAACATCCTCCCCGTCTTGAAACAGAATCTCCAGAATCCGGGGCGCGATCAGATCCACGATCAGCGGGATCTCGAAGTCATATGGGAAGAAGTCCAACAGCTCCCAGTAGCCGACGAGGATAGCCTCGGGCTTCACCTCGCGAATCAACGCATGCAGTTCGGTGCTGTTTCCGAAAAGCCGGGAATCGGGCTCGGACGTGTCTGACTCGCCAACTTCCTTCGGATCCGCAGACTGCGGCCGTGGATAAGCGAATGTGACATGGATGCCGTGTTCAACAAGTCCCCGCCCGAGATAGTAGGCCCGAATGGAATTGCCCGACAGGATGTGATCGGGCCGGAAGATCGAACCATGGGTGACGATCAGCAGCTTCATGAGGCAACGAACCTGAAGGACGGGAACGCACGCTTACAAACACAACGCATGTTTTAGCCTATTCAATCGCCTGATTGCTGGGCATTAATCAACCGTATGAGGAACGCAACGGGCAGGAGGCCGCTTCCGGCAATGCGCGTCGAGGCAGGGAGAACGTCTCCGACTGTTCGTGGAGAGTTCGGCGAGACGCTGCGGCATGATGCAGGAAGTCAAGGATATAGACAAGTTTGAACCGTGTCTTGCGCTCACGTCGGCTTCTTGTGCAGCCAGCGACCCAAACCGATGCGGCGGGTCTCGCGCTGGAGACGGTTTAGCGGCGCCATCCCGGCGGGACAGGACCTGCCGGATGACCCTCTGCATATTCGTCAGCGAACCCCCCGATGTCGTAGACTAGCCGCGACCTGAACAAACGGGATCGGGGTGATGGAAGGTTTTCGAGGTACGACGATTCTCTCGGTTCGGCGCGGCGGCAAAGTCGTGATCGGCGGCGACGGGCAGGTCTCGCTCGGACAGACGGTCATGAAGGGCAACGCGCGAAAGGTCCGGCGCCTCTTCAAAGGGCAGGTCATCGCCGGGTTCGCCGGGGCCACGGCGGACGCCTTCACGCTCTTCGAGCGCTTCGAGGGCAAGCTCGAGAAGCACCAGGGTCACCTGACCCGATCCGCCGTCGAGTTGGCGAAGGACTGGCGGACCGATCGTATGCTGCGCCGGCTCGAGGCGTTGCTCTGCATCGCCGACGCGCAGACCTCTCTCATCATCTCGGGAACGGGCGACGTAGTGGAGCCGGAGAACGACCTGATGGCCATCGGGTCCGGCGGATCCTTTGCTCAGGCCGCGGCCCGCGCGCTGCTCGAAAACACTGAGCTCGGCGCCCGCGAGATCGTCGAGAAGGGCTTGAACATCGCCGCGGACATTTGCATCTATACCAATCACAATCTGGTGATCGAAGAGCTCGATACAGACCGGTGAAGGCTGTCTGTCGCGCCACGGCCGGGCCTGTTGGCCGCGACCGTTTCCGGTACCCGCAAGTGTCGCCGTCGGTTCGCGCCGCGAATCCTATGCGCGAGCCCGCGGCGGCCCTCGACGAAACCTCGTGAGGTCGATCCTCTATCCAAATCGGTCGCTCGACTCGGGCGACCCCCTCGACGGACAGGTCCAGATGTCGGAAATCACCCCACAACGCATCGTCTCGGAGCTCGACAAGCACATCGTCGGTCAGGACGAGGCAAAGCGCGCCGTCGCCATCGCCTTGCGTAACCGGTGGCGTCGGGCACAGATCCCGGAGCCGATGCGCTCGGAGATCACACCCAAGAACATCCTGATGATCGGGCCGACCGGTGTAGGCAAGACCGAGATCGCGCGGCGTCTGGCCCGCCTGGCCAACGCACCGTTTTTGAAGGTCGAGGCGACCAAATTCACGGAGGTCGGCTACGTTGGGCGCGATGTCGAGTCCATCATTCGCGACTTGGCGGACATCGGGATCAAGCTCGCGCGCGAACAAGAAATGGCGAAGCTCGCGGGGCAGGCCGAGGCCGCCGCGGAGGAGCGGATCCTCGATGCACTCCTCCCGCCACCTTCGAGCTTCGAGGAGGAAAGCCGCTCCGTGACCAGCTCGGCGACCCGCGAGAAGTTCCGCGATCGCCTGCGCGCCGGCGAGCTCGACGAGCGCGAAATCGAGATCCAGGTCTCCGCCTCGCCGATGGGGGTCGAGATCATGGCCCCGCCCGGGATGGAGGAGATGACGAGCCAGCTTCAGGGGCTCTTCCAGAACCTCGGCCAAGGGCGTATGAAGCGACGCAAGCTGCGCATCCGCGACGCCCGACAGCTGCTCAAGGACGAAGAGGCCGCCAAACGGGTCAACGACGAAGAGCTGAAGCTGCGCGCCATCGAGAACGTCGAGCAGAACGGCATCGTGTTCCTCGACGAGCTCGACAAGGTGACCAAGCGCGGTGAAGGCATGGCGGGCGCCGATGTCTCGCGCGAGGGGGTGCAGCGCGACCTCTTGCCGCTGGTTGAGGGCAGCACCGTGTCGACCAAGCACGGCTCGGTGCGCACGGACCACATCCTCTTTATCGCCTCCGGGGCCTTCCATCTCTCCAAGCCGTCGGATCTGATCCCGGAGCTGCAGGGACGCCTGCCGATTCGCGTCGAGCTCAAGGCCCTGACCACAGAGGATTTCGTGCGGATTCTGACCGAGCCGGACGCCTCCCTGACCGATCAGTACCGCGCCCTGCTTGCCACCGAGGGCGTCGCCCTGGAGTTCACCGAGGACGGCATCCGTCGACTCGCCGAGATCGCCTGGCAGGTCAACGAGCGGACCGAGAACATCGGGGCCCGTCGGCTGCACACCGTCCTGGAACGACTGCTCGAGGACGTCTCCTACAACGCCTCGGACTTGGACCGCGTGACCGTGACCATCAACGCCGCCTATGTCGATCAGAATCTGTCGGGGCTCGCGGCGGACGAGGACCTGTCGCGCTACATCCTCTAAACCGCGTCCACTTCCCCATGTGCCGGTGTCGCCTGCCGTCGAACGCATCTCGGCCTAACGCCGCCGGAGCTGACGCGGTTTAGAACAAGGTCTTTTTGGTCCAATCAACCCCATTCAAAACGTCCGCGTTGGATTCGCGGGCCAAGGAGAACAGCATGCCGACACCGACCGAACTCAACCTACATCAACAATCGCGGATCCTCGAGATCACCTTCGACGACGGCTCGCACTTCAACCTGCCGTGCGAGTACCTGCGCGTCTACTCCCCCTCCGCCGAGGTCCAGGGCCACGGCCCTGGGCAGCGCGTCCTGCAGCTCGGCAAGGAGGAGGTCGGGATCGACAAGATCGAGCCCGTCGGCAACTACGCCATCTGTCTGCACTTCGACGACGAGCACAACACAGGGATCTATTCCTGGGAGTACCTCTACAACCTCGGGGTCGAGCAGGAGCGTTTGTGGAAGGAGTATCTCGACGAGCTGGAGAAGGCCGGACAAAAACGAAAGGTCCGCGCGTCCTGATCCCCGACGCCGCTGTCGTGGACCCGATGTTGTAAACTGAGCCGGCTCGGCAGCGAGCGACTGATCGTCGCCTTGACCGACCCGGATCACACGGCCGTTGCTGCATAACAGCCGCGGCCTTTGAGAAAACCATCGATCTGAACCGCGCCGCCGACGGCCCTTGTTCGCGTCAAGGCCAAAAAACCCCGAAGCGGTGCAGACCCTATCAAGCGCGGTTCAGCAGGGATTCAGCATGTCCGACGACAAAACGACACATTTCGGTTATCAACAGGTCCCGGTCGAGGAGAAGGCATCGCGCGTGCGCGCCGTGTTCGATTCGGTCGCCTCCCGATACGACCTCATGAACGACCTCATGTCCTTGGGCATCCATCGGCTCTGGAAGCGTCACACCATCGAGCTCGCCGGGGTGCGCCGTGGTCAGCGGGTGCTGGATCTCGCCTCCGGTACGGGCGATCTCGCCGAGCGTTTCTCCGGCATCGTCGGCGCGCAGGGGCTGGTGGTCATGTCCGACATCAACGCCTCCATGCTCACCGAGGGGCGCGAGCGCATGCTCGACCGGGGACACGTCGGCAACCTTCACTACGCCCTGATCAACGCCGAGAAGCTGCCGTTCCCTTCGGACTACTTCGACTGCGTCACCATCGGTTTCGGACTGCGCAATGTCACCGACAAACAAGCAGCACTCGTGGAGATGCAACGGGTGCTTCGACCCGGCGGAAGGGCACTGATCCTGGAGTTCTCGCACCCGGTCAGCCGACCCTTGAGCAAAGCTTACGACCTCTACTCCTTCTCGGTCCTGCCGACGCTCGGGCGCCTGGTCGTGAATGACCCCGAGAGCTATCGCTATCTGGCCGAATCCATCCGCATGCACCCGGATCAAGAGACCCTGCGCGCCATGATGGAAGCGGCCGGGTTCGAGCGTTGCGACTACTTCAACCACAGCGGCGGTATCGTCGCCATTCACCGAGGTTACAAACTGTGACCGAAGGCATCCAGATCCCGGACGCGGTACTGGCCGTCGTCGAGCAGGCACTGAACCGCTACATCGCATTGGACCCCGAGGGTGCTGCAGCCTTCGCCGCCCTGGAAGGGCGGATCATCGGCATCGAGCTGAAAGGGTTCGGCACGCGCGTCACCATCATCCCGAGCGACCGACGCCTCCAGCTCTTCGGCGGTTACGACGCCGAGCCCGATTGCCTGATCCGCGGCACCCCGCTCGCGCTCGCCCGCATGGGCATGGCGGAGCGCAAGGAGACGCAGATCATCCAGGGCGAGGTCGAGATTCTCGGCGACACCTCCCTGGCACAAGCCTTCAACCGAGCGATCGCCGGCCTCGACGTGGATTGGGAAGAGCAGCTCGCGCGCGTGATCGGTGACCCCTTCGCCCACCAGGTCGGCAACCAAGCGCGTGCGGCGGCGCAGTGGGCACGCAAGACATCCGAGTCCCTGACCAAGGATCTTCAGGAATACCTTCAGGAAGAGGCCCGCCTGACCCCGACCCGCTACGAGGTCGAGGCATTCCTCGCGCAGGTCGACATCCTGCGCGACGATGTCGAGCGCGCCGAGGCGCGTATCGAACGCCTCGAGCGCCTCGCTCGACCGCACGCGGGGTCCGGCACCCCGTCATGATCGGACCCCGCGAGGCCCTGCGGCTCTTCCGCATCAACTGGATCCTTCTGCGCCACGGACTCGACGAGGTCATCCTCGCGACCCATCTGTTTCGACCGCTGCGCTGGGTCATGTACATCTCGCCATGGCACTGGTTTCGGCGCGACCTGCCGACCTCCTACCCCGTGCGCGTGCGCCTCGCGCTGGAGGATTTGGGTCCCATCTTCGTCAAATTCGGGCAGATCCTCTCGACCCGACGCGATCTACTGCCCGACGACCTGGCCGTCGAGCTGGCCAAGCTCCAGGATCGGGTACCGCCCTTCGACGGCGCGGAGGCACGCGCCATCATCGAGAAGGCCTGGGGCTGCTCGGTCGACCACGTGCTCGACGAATTCAACCCCATCCCGCTTGCCTCCGCCTCCATCGCACAGGTCCACACCGGCCGCCTGAAGAACGGGACCGAGGTCGTGGTCAAGGTGCTGCGACCCGGCATCGAGCGAACCATTCGGGGCGATCTCGGGCTGATGTATACCGTTGCCCATCTCGCCGAACGCTATTGGAAGGACGGGCGGCGCCTGCGCCCGGTCGACGTGGTCCGCGAATACGAGAAGACCATCTACGACGAGCTGGATCTGCAACGCGAGGCCGCCAATGCGTCCCTGCTGCGCCGCAACTGGATCCACAGCGAGATGCTCTACATCCCGGAGATCTACTGGGACTGGACACGCCCCGGCGTCATGGTCATGGAGCGGATCTACGGGACCCCGGTCAGCGATGTCGCCCGGCTGAAGGCCCAAGGCGTGAGCATGAAACAACTCGGCGAGCGCGGAGTCGAGATCTTCTTCACCCAGGTGTTCCGAGACAACTTCTTCCATGCGGACATGCACCCGGGCAACATCTTCGTCGAGCCCTCGGGGCGCTACATCTCGATCGACTTCGGCATTGTCGGCACACTCACCACGGAGGATCAGCGCTATCTCGCCGAGAATCTGCTCGCCTTCTTCGAGCGGGACTATCGGCGCGTTGCCGAGCTGCACGTGGAATCCGGCTGGGTCCCTTCCGGCACCCGAGTGGATGAATTCGAGTCCGCCATCCGCACCGTCAGCGAGCCCATCTTCGAGAAGCCCCTGTCCGAGATCTCCTTCGGGCACTTCCTGGTGCGACTGTTTCAGACCGCGCGGCGCTTCGACATGGAGATCCAACCGCAGTTGGTGCTGCTCGAGAAGACACTGCTCAACATCGAGGGCCTCGGCCGTCAGCTCTACCCCGAGCTGGACCTCTGGACCACCGCGAAGCCTTACATGGAACGCTGGATGAAGGATCAGATCGGGGTCGTCGGGCTACTCGACCGGACCAAGCGCAACTTTATCTCCGTCGCCGATCAGACCCCCGAGATCCCCTTGATGGCCTACCGGATCCTCAGCACCTACGACAAACGACTGCGGGCAGCCGAGGCCGGATCACTCGGAAACCACGGCCGCAGCGCGAGCCACGACAAGGCCGCCTCGACATCCCAGTCGGTCCGCGCACTCGGCGGCGCCACCGTGATCGTCTGCGGCACCCTCGTCCTGCTGCTCGGCCCGGGTCCCTGGCTACCGGCCACGACCGGGGTTGTGCTCGTCGCGGCGTGTTACATGCTTGGCGCGCTGCTGTTTTTCTCTGCGGGGCGGCAAACCTAAGCGTCAGTCGGCTGGCGGCGTGCGACCGTGACGTCGTCGGACGGCCCTTCCCCCGGAAACCAAGTAGGATCCAGCAGGAGCGGCAATGCGACCGGGCATTGCGCCGGAAACCGCGATGCATCGATACCCATGCGACGCGCCGCGGCCGATCGCGCCTTTCGGTAGGCGCTCTCCAGAGAGTCTTTCGCAGTGCCGGCGACCTCTTTATCCTGCTTGATCATCAACTCGGTCTGCCGCCTGACCTGATCAATAATCTCTCGCCGCAGCTCTGATCTCTCCGATTCCCGCTGATGCCATGTGAGCAATTGCACCAAGAGATAGGTCAACTGTCCTTCGATCAGATCGCGATCCGGATCCACGAGGGCGACAACCTCTTCCACAAGACGGTCGACATCGACGGCATCCCAACGACCCTGTCTCAGGAGTCTAGTCGTTTCCATCGCCCAAGCCGATGCATCGGAGCGGGTCGCGACTTTGGACGCAATCTCGAGCGGAAGCTCAACGCTTGCTGCGGTGCTTTTCGCCCCCTCCTGCCGCTGACGATACTGCGTCAAAACCTCCTGCGTCGACCCTGATCCCACAACGCGACCGTGCTCCATCAGCACCGCCTTGTTGCACATTCGCTTGATCAGATCCTCTGAATGGGACGACAACACAATGATCGATACCTGTTCGGTAAAGAGCTTCAGTCGCTCACTGGCTTTCTGCAGGAAAGCCGCATCGCCGGCCCCGATGCCCTCGTCGATCAAAAGAATATCCGGTGCGACCGACGTCGACACGGCGAACGCAAGACGCATCCGCATCCCGGCTGAATAGGTTCGGATCGGCAAGTTGAGAAAATCGCCGAGCTCGGTGAAGTCCGCGATCTCGTCGAGCCGTCCGCGCATCTGAGAGCGACTCAGACCCAGATAGAGGCCTCGTAGAACAATATTCTCATAGCCGGTACTTTCGGGATCCATCCCCAGGCTGATATCGAACAACGGGACAGTCGACCCCCTAACCGCGACCCGCCCCTCATTCGGCTCGTAAATGCCGCCGAGGACACGAAGGAGTGTTGTTTTACCTGCGCCGTTATGGCCGACCAAACCAATCCGATCCCCGCTCTCAAGCTGGAGATTGATATCCTGCAGGGCCTGAACAACCGAAATTCGGTCCGAACCCGACTCGGAACGGATCTGCCCGCCCGTCGCACTTTGTATCAAACGATTCTTGATGGATCTGGTCGCGGAACTATAGACCGGGAAGGATACCGAGACCTTCTCCAGGGTAATGGATGCCATCTGCCTAATCCTCAGACCCAGTAGGCGATCCGCCAGCGATAAGCGGAGTAAAAGAAGAGCGTCACCCCCCAACCAACCACGGCAATCAGCAAGACGGCCAACCAATTACTGAGAGAAGGTGTGTGACCGAGCATCGGCGCGCGAAGGATTTCGACCATGTGATAGAAGGGATTCAACTCCAGCAAGAGTGCGCGGTCCGGTAACATCTCGGGGCGCCAGATGACCGGCGTCAAAAAGAACAGCACCTGGACGATACTGCCGATGATCAGAGGAACATCCCGAAAACGCGCGCTCAGCAGCCCGAAGAAGAGCGCCATCCAAAAGCCGTTGATCAGAAGAATCGCAATCGCAGGGAGAACCCAAAGTGCATTCCAGCTCAGCCCGACGTCATACCACCAAGCCACGGCAACAAATATCCAGATATTGTGGGCGAAGGCGATGACCGCCGTCCACACCTCGCGATAGGCGTAAATGGATACAGGTGCATTGAGCTGGCGAATCATTCCCTCCGCAGAGATAAAGGTCGTACACCCCCCCAGGATCATCGCGGATACGAGACCCCAAATCACGAATCCGGCGGCGAGAAACGGCAGATAGTCATGCAGCTCTTGGCCGAAGATCTGACCGTATAGAAGACCCAGCGCAAACACCATTACACCCATCGAGATCGTGATCCAGAAAGGCCCAAGCGTCGAACGACGATAACGTTGCCGGATATCATGCAGGCCCAAGGTTGCCCAGAGCTCTCGACGCCTCCAGCCTTCCAATATATCGCGCCAAGCCTTTTTGAGCTGCTCCAGCTCAAGACCATGACTGAGCTGCTGAAGCAGGGGCGATTGAATATTACTGGTATTGGATGTCATGACTTGATTCCATTAACGACGCCGTCTATCGCTCCCAGAAGGCGGTTTGCGCGAAAAGCAGCCGCATAGGCACGATGAAGAAGGCGTGTTGCCAGCTCGTCGATAGGTAGCTCGAAGCGAACACGCTCTTGCGCAAATCGATCGAGCATGCGAGCTGATTTCATGATGTCTCCAAAAATCGGCTCGACAAGCTCCCATTCCGACTCCCAATGATCAATCTGCGCCCACGCGCGCGCCTCGGGCTCGGGATGAACTTGAACGAGGATCCGATCCGACTGACCTTGTCGATAACAGTGAACGCAAGCATTTTCGAGACCGATAGGCCGCGTCATATCGATCATGGCATCCGCGTTACGAATCATCGACAGACCCACTCGATGCAGGCGATAGCCAAGCTCGCTCCACTCGAAACCGCTAGGAAAGCGTGAATTCAACGCCCCCTGCTCAAGAAGGAAATCGCGCTTGAAGGAGGGTATTTGCCCGAAAATTGCGGATCCATCCAATGCGGACACAGGCGAAGTCTCGCGCCTGTCGGGGTCCACGCAAATGGATCCGACAAGGGAACGCATCAGCGGAGAACGGGCAGCCTCGCCGCGTAGGCGAGTATAACCGAGGACGCAGACGTGCGGGTCCGGGAACTCCTCGTGAGTAAGATGGTGTTCCTCAAGGCAACGCGCCTCCAAGACATCATTCCCGCTCATGAAAAACACGATACGGCCACGCGCGGCGAACAAACCTGCATTGGGACCGACGGGACTCACGGAATTGCGTCGTGGCGGATGCCGGAGAACAAGAGGGGAAGCGATCGAGTCAAGCCGCGCCAGCGCTTCCTCGCCACGGCCTTCCTCATCAACGCAGACCTCGATCCGGTCCACCCCGAGACTCTGAGCGAGTAGGCTATCGAGGCAATCCCTCAGCCCCGGACACCCGTCAGACAGACGCAGCACGACGCTGATCAGGGGCATCGGGCCCTCCGCTTCAATCCTTATCACGCCCAACTTCCCGTTGCGACCCCTCGACACGCAGGAGAGGTATTAGGACACACTCCGCAGCGTCCTTAGAAAAGTGCTGACGAACAAGCGCTTGGCCTGCGTAAGAGAGGCGATCCCAAAGCGCGTTGTCCCGATGGACGCGAATCACGGAGGCGGCGAAGTCTGCCGGATCCTCGGCGATCAAGGCATTGATCTCATGAGTCAACCCCATCCCTTCCGCCCCGACACCCGTCGTCACGACGGGCAGGCCGAGGGCGAGACTCTGACCGACCTTCCCCTTCATTCCCGCCCCATGGCGTAGCGGGGCAACGAAAACACGCATGCGTCGAAACCATGGTTCCACGTCACGAACATACCCGACCGGCCGAACGCGTCGAGACTTCAGCGTGCGCACGGAATAAGGCATATCGCTGCCGACGATGTAAAAGTGGGCTGCCGGGATCTGCTCGAGAATCCGAGGGAAGATATCTCTGACGAAGTAAAATACCGCGTCTACGTTTGGCGGATGACTAAAGCTACCGATAAAGAAAAGGCCGGATCGGCCAGACACCGGAGGGACAACCGAAGAAACCGCATGAATATTCGGCAAGACGCAAACTTTCAACTCCGGATCTTCGTCCAAGAGAGCCCGCTTTTCATCCTCGGTTATGGCAATCGTCAGATCGGAACACCGCGCGTTGCATATTTCGATGCGCCGAAATGACTCCGCAAGATGAGAAAGCGCCTTCGGATCCTGGCTGAAGGGAATACCGCGGCGCAAACGGATCCAATGCAGGTCGACCGTGTCGTAGATCACTTCGGCCCGCGGCGCAAGGGCTCGCACCATCGGCAAATACCGTTCAGCAATCTCCGGACGTGAGACCCACGCGAATCGGTAGATACCGCCGTTTACAATCAGATGTCTCCATGCGCTTTCCTGACCGATCAGCAAAGAGACCCCGATCTTCTGGAGCGATCTTCTATAGGAAACACCCTCCGCATCTCGGTCACCTATGAAATCGACGCCCCATCCTGCCTCGCGCATCAAATCCAGGATCATGCGCATACGAAACGACCCTGAATCGCGGTCGGGGGTCGGTGGTTTCCAATCAATGACCAGTATGCGGTGCGCTTCAACCCGACTCGGCGGAAACAGGGCGGACCAATCTCCCGTCCAGGGAGGGACGAGCTGCGACCAGCACGGCTGCGCCAACCCCTCTCCGACAAAAAGTGGAACCCGAGATGCGCGAATTGCGGCCTTGATCTGTTCGCGTCGGGCGTCGTTAAGCGGCAGCCGCCGGAAGAGAGACCGCAGAGCGCGCTCCACAGCGGCTTTCCAAGGCGCCATCGCGTCAAGACCCGACACGCGAAGCGGATCTCGTGATGGACCGAGACCCTGGCATCACGAGATCGACCGGTCCACTAAGCCGAGCTGCTCCAAGCGACGCCGGTAACGGGCACCGACCGCCGCAGGACTATGGAATGCACGAATGTAGCGAGCACCTGCACCCCCCTTCGCCGCCGCGAAGGCCCGGTCGTCGACAAGACGCCGCATAAAATCCGCCGCCATCTCAACATCGGCCTCGGCCCAGAGCTGCCCCGCACCATGTGGGTATTCGCCGTTGCCGACCGGGACCAAGGCGCAATCGACCAGGCAGCAGTTCTCTTCGTTCGTGAAATCCAGATTGCCGGAATATCCGGTCGCAATCACCGGCTTACCCATCAACATCGCCTCTGCAAGACCTCGCCCGAAGCCCTCCGACCTGTGCAAAGAGACGAAGCAGTCGCAGCGGCTCATCAGCGACCTGATCTCCCGATCGTCCATCACACGATCGAGCCAAGTGATGCGTTGGTCGTCGGCGATGCCGCTACTCTTGAAGTCCTCGTAGGCATCGGCGCATTCTGACATACCATTCGTTTTGATGACGAGACCGACCGAATCGTCTGCACTCGAAAACGCTTGTCGAAATGCATTAAGGACAGCCAATGGGTTTTTACGGCTGACGAATGAGCGAAAGTCAAAAAAGAAAAGAAAGAGAAATCGATCTTCGGGCAGTCCGAGTGCCCGACGCGACGCGGCTGCGGTGATGCGGTGCTCCACTGCAAGCGGCATCCATACGACAGGACAATCGGCCTTCTCGGCAATCGCCTGTTGAATAAAACGCGAAGGCGCCCAGATTTCGTCCAAACCCTCGAATGCCGGCAACCAAGCATCCGGAAAGCGGCTGAGCTCCCAGGCCCAATAACCGATATTGTAGGCGCCGCAATCCAGACTTTCGCCCTGATACTGCCACGCCCTCTCCATCTCGTCGGCGTTCAAGACGAGAATGTTGGCGCGGTAGACTGCCGTCGAATCCTCGCGATGCATCAAGTCGAAATCCTTATGCATCCCCGCCGTCTCGCGGCCGTAGTCACCGTAAAGATTTCGCGTGGCGAAGGGGATCGCTGCGGCTTCGCAAGCAGATGCAGCCGTTCGAATATCCTCCGCCCGACCCAGGACGGCATAGGGATGCCCAATCAAGAGTGCACCCGGCGCCGCGGTGATTCGCTGCGGAGGATCCGTCGGTTTTTTCGCAGGCCGCCTCTCCCGAGACTCCTCGGTGTCCCGCAAGTCCGCTTCGCGGTCGTGCGCCGACCTCCAAACGCCGAGCAGACGATCGCGCAAACCCGCCAAGCCGTCCGCACGCGCGATCCTCAGCGCTCGCTCAAAAACCGGAATGAGCCCACCCTGCCGAGCAAAAATGTTGCGGAGAGGGATCAACATACGCTGGTTCGGACGGATTGGACCGACGTGCGAAGGCCCGTCGAAACGTATGGAACCGACGCGCTTACGCGCCGCAAAGGCGCCATATCGCCCAGAGCCGCCCGAGTCGCTTCAAGGTAGCCATGGCCGTAATGCTGATCCGGCTCCAGGTGATTTCCTTCAGCCCATTCGTTCCAGGCATTCACGAAGACGAATCGCTCCCCTGGAGGATTCAAGCGCCTCGACTGCGTCACAAGCGTCGAAAGCCAATGCTCATAGAACTCTGGTGTAGAATGCAAAAAGATCGTGCCCGCATCCTGCCTTCGAGCAGTATTATCCCAGGAGGGCATTGCCGTGCGAAAAAACCGATGATCCGGCAACGGGCGCTGCATGAACCGCTCGGCGGTTGCCGGATAATCATAGACCTGCCCTGAAAATGCCGGGTTGTCTGTAGGGGGCTGAGGATCGAGCGGAACCGAGAGATCGTGCGGGGGGAACTCAACGATCGCGTCGAATCCAAAATCCGCCGGATCGGAAGACAAACCGAAACTTTGAACGCAAGCGAGATAAATCTCACCCAACCCCGAACGAACGCAATATTCGCGCCAGATCTCGGCAGTACGCCTCGGCTCGGGAAACAACTCGATACGATAAACGAGAATCAACGGACGGCCGTGTATTCGAATATAGCGGTGGTCTCGGAGAAATGGTTGCAGATGACGAATGAATGCCAAATCGTCCGTTTCCGAATGCTGCTGCGCAATCAGGATATCCGCCTCACGCCCGTCCCAGCGCCGAGACCAGCTCTCGTTGGCCCAGCAGATACAAAACGGAAAGTCGGGCTGTCCGGATGCCAGCATGTCATCGATCGGGCGCTGCAGCAATCGTTTGCCGGCAAACCAATAATGGTAATAACAAAACCCGTAGATGCCGTAATCGCGCGCCAAATCGGCTTGTGCCTGCCGAGTCTCGGCAAGCCTAAGATCGTAGAACCCGAGATCCGCCGGCAGATGCGGCTGCCGGTGACCCGTAAAGTTCGGTGTTGCGCGGGTGACATTGGTCCACTCGGTGAATCCCTTGCCCCACCATCGATCGTTTTCCGGGATAGGATGAAACTGCGGCAAAAAGAACGCAATCAGCCGAACCGTATCCAGGTCATCGAGTGTCGACTGCCACCGGCCGAGAAAGATTGCGCTGTTCGCTGCAATTCGGGTCGACTTCTCGGACGGGCGAGCGTTCGTCGAGACACTCAGATGATGCAGGACGACGGAGCTCGGTTCGTAGACCACATGACGCCCGAGCGCCTGAACGCGCAAGGAGAGATCGCAGTCCTCGTAGTACGCCGGCGCGTAGACTTCGTCGAATCCCCCGAGGCGGTTGAACAGCGACGTCTCGATCAGGATACTCGCGCCCGAGCAGTGGTCGACCCGCCGGCGCCGGCTGTAAACCGGTTCTGAAGGATCTCCGTTAAGACCAATCAACTCGACCCGCCCGTCGCGCTTGAGGGCGGCTCCCGCCTCCTGCAAATGCCCACTAGGATAAATCAGCTTGGAACCAGCGATTCCGGTGTCCGGCTCATGCACGAAGACATCGACCAGGGCGTCGAGCCATCCGGCCTGGACCTGAGTGTCGTTATTCAGGAGATGTAGGTAACGGCCTCGCGCCAGAGCAGCGCCCCGGTTACAGCTCAACAGAAAACCCCGGTTGACGTCGTTACGTACATGACGGATTCCCGTGACGGCGCTAAGCAGCTCGGATGTCTCGTCGGTCGACGCATCGTCGATGACGATGATCTCGATCGAAACCCGCGGCGGCGCCGCAGCGATGGACTGCAGACAACACAGCGTAAATCCGACCTGATTGTGAACCGGCATGAGGATGGTGACCTCGGGATCCGGGTCCAACGGAAGCACAAGATCGACGGCCGCCTCCAGGAAACCAGTCTCTAGAGAAGGGAAGAGGTGCGGTGGTGCAATTCGCGAAACCGGCTCATCGTGGTACGAAACCTCCTCTGGGTTCTGCTGTTCGCGCCAGTGCCGATAGCTCGCCGTGTGCCTTATAAACGGCGAAAACATCCGATAGGAGAAAGACTTTAAGGCTATTTTCCCGCCGGCCGGCAACGGAAGCCGGTGGTAAATGGCGCGTATCGCACGCCCGGCCATGGCCTTGGCGTCAGACGGTGCTTTCAAGAGATGGGGGCGCGGGGCTCTCATGTAGACAAACAACTAAACCGGTCAAAACTCTCGCCGCGAGACGAGCGGAGCCCGCAAGCCCTCGGTGTTCCAAGGCCGGCGCCGGCCGCTTGGCCGTCGGGGAGCACCCGAGGCGAAACGGAGGCGTCGGCAAGATCGATCTTGAGGATGCGAAAAAGCGGGACGATTTGCGCGCCGAAGCATTGAACGACACGCCTCTATCTTACCAGCAGCGTCGATACAAGCCAGCATCCATGTTGTCTTGACGAGCCTGCGCACTCGACGGCCGCTTCTGCTACGCGACTCCCGATCCAAACCCGAACGCTCCGGCCGCCTTTCGTCGCGACTCCAGTGGATTGGTAGCGTTCGACGATTAGCACCTTGGATCCGTTCTCAAGTATTATCGTCGGATCGAGGTTGACGGATGGACTTCGACTGATCCTGGGCACGAAACGACGGTCGCGGAACATCCCCCCCGGGCCGTCGAAGGGTACGCCACACGCCTAATGCCTCGCACAGGTCGATGTGCCCGGCTGCTTTGCGCAGCGCGTCGGGCAACGCCGAGCATGTCCGTTACATTTCAGATGCGCCTCGATCTACTTGTGCCCCCGTCACGCTTATCTAGCCAGCGGAGTCGCCGCGCCAAGAACTGCCCTATCTCGCTGAAACGCTTCGATTCGCAATATGAAGAACCTGCCAGGGACATCGAGCCAGAATTCGTCGGAACACCTTCCGGGTCATGGCCCTGTCCTGGTGGTCGCCGCCGAGCCGGGCGACGAGATTTTCGGCTGCGGCGGGGCCTGCTGCCGACACGTCACGTCCGGGGACGACGTTCTCGTAGTGGTCGTCACCGACGGTTGTCATGATATCGCCGACGCGTCGACGAGAACCGAGACCAAGCGCTGCCTCGAATCCGAGAGTCGCGCGGCCTCACGGGTCGTAGGGTCTCAACAGCCGATTTTCTGGGGTGAGCCGCCCTCGGAGATGGATTACGGCGAAAAGATGATCCGGAGGCTCGTTCGAATCGCCGAGGAGACCGGCGCCAAGCTGATCTACGCTCCGTCCGTCCATGACCCCGATTCGACACGCTCCATGATCGGCCTTGTCGCGCACGAGGCGGTCCGTCGCCTTCCGAGCGAGTGCGCTTTGGTCGTCTACGAGATCGATGTACCGCTACAACCCAATCTGCTCCTCGATATCACCCCGGTCCTCGACCTGAAACAGGCGGCCGCGGAATGCTTCGATTCGCGGCCCGACAACCATCAGCGCAGAGAGCAGGTTGCCGCCTTGAACCGACTCCGTGCCTATACCTTGCCTCAGGAGATTCAGGCTGCGGAAGGGCTGGCGGTCATCCGAGGCGAAGACCTCTCCCGGCCGGTTCCGGGCATCTCGGCCCGATTGAAAACTTGGAGCGAGTCACCGTCGGACCAACCCTTGGTCTCCGTCGTGATCCGCAGCGCAAACCGCCCCGAGCTGGCCGACGCACTCGATTCGATTGCCGCCCAAACCTATCGGCGCATCGAGGTCGTTTTGGTTGATGTCGAGGGACATAGAACCTCGCCCCCCGAAGCCTGGTGTGGGCAGTTTCCTCTGCATACGGCATCGACGGGCACACCGCTCGGTCGCGGAGCCGCCGCGAATCTCGGCGTGATGTCGGCAACAGGTCAATATGTCGTTTTCCTGGATGACGACGATTGGTTTCTCCCGGACCATGTCAGCTGCCTCGTCTGGGCATTGCGCCGTTCCGATACCGCTCGCGCTGCCTATTCCGGCATCGAATGCCGCAAGAGAAACGAAAGCGGGGGTTGGGACCTCGTCCATGTGTTCAACGAACGCCACGATGCAACCCGACTCCTGGTCGAAAACTATCTACCGATTCATTCCGTGCTCTTCGAACGATCCCTCTTCGGGGGCGAGATCCGCTTCGATGAGGAACTTTCTCTTTACGAAGACTGGGACTTCTGGGTCAAGCTGAGCATTCGGTCGAATTTCCTGCACGTCGACCGGATCACCGCCGTCTATCGAATCTCGGAAGGGAGCGGCTTCGGCGTTCGCGCTCCGACGCCCGAAACGCGGGCAGGCCTCGAGGCGTTTTTCGATCTTTGGCGTCGACGCTGGACCCTGGCTCAGGTGATTGCGATCGCCGGCTACACGAAGCATCAGGTCGCAGCCGCGAAAGCGGAGTCCCAGCGACAATGCGATGCTCTACGCGAAGACCTGCGGGTCATGCAGGCGCGTGAGCAACGGCACGTGGAGCTAGAGCAATCGGTCGAAATTCTGCAGAAGACGCTGGCGGCACGCGAGGCTCGAATTGACTTCCTGGAGACTGCAACCAACGGGCGCATCACAAATTTAGACCGAATTACGGCGGCACTCGCTGCCTGTCAAGCGCGTCTCGCAAAGCTTGAGTCGGAAGGTATCGAAAAATCGGCGCGGATCGACACCCTGGAGGACGCTCTCTCCCAAGAAGTCGAAAAATCCCAGGAGATTGAATCCTCCCTCAGCGCCTCCGTCTCCGAAATGCACGCCCTTCGCTCGGCGCTCGATGCAGAGCGCCTGCAGGTCGCTGCGCTCGAGGAAATCGCCGCTGCCCGCGTGACGAAGGCACAGTCTTTGGAAAGCGAGCTGACGTCGGCGCTCGAGTTGGCGCGGTCAAGCGCGGCACAGCGGGATCTGCTCGCCGATCGCCTGAACTCAATGTATGCGAGCGCGTTTTGGCCCTTGGCGGCAAAGCTCCTCCGGCTTGAGCACGGGCAGTGGGCTTTCACGCGTCCTTTCTCGGCAGCGGCGAAGGTCGCATGGTGGTCGGCGACCTTCACGCTGCCCTCCGCAATCCTTAGACGATCGCGCGCACGACGTATCCTCGCGTCGGGTTTGTTCGAGGAAGCCTGGTATACCCAACGGTATCCCGACATCTTGCTCGCCGGTTACCGCCCGATACTCCATTGGCTCACTGTGGGGGCCCGAGAGCGCCGCAACCCTCATCCTTTGTTCGATACGGCATGGTATCTCGCGCAATGTCCGGACGCGGTCGCTAGCGAAATCGATCCGCTTATTCATTATCTGGACACGGGAGCCGGCGCAGGCCTAGACCCGCATCCCTTGTTCGATACGGATTGGTACCTCGCCAGCAATCCCGATGTGGCCGAGACGGGTATCAACCCGCTCGTGCATTTCATCACTGCGGGCATCAACGAAGGCAGAAACCCTCACCCGCTTTTCGACGCTTCGTGGTATCTCGAACAGAACCCGGATGTCGCCGAAGCCGGGAGGAACCCGCTTGTCCATTTCATCGAGCAAGGTGTTCGAGAAGGACGGCATCCGCACCCCCTGTTCCGGTTGGATTGGTATGTTGCAGACAATCCCGAGCTTCAAGGATCGGAGACTAACCCCCTGATTCATTTTCTGACCTACGGCACGAGAACCAACGAGGGACCGCATGGGCTATTCGACGGCCCCTGGTACCTGGCAGTCAACCCGGACGTGGCCGACACTGGGTTACACCCCTTCCTTCACTACATCCGGCAAGGATGGATCGAACACCGCTCCCCTCATCCACTTTTCGATACGACGTGGTATCTCGAGCACGGCGCGGATGTACTCGCCGCAGGGATCGACCCGTTGCGGCACTATGTGGTATCCGGGGCTTTCGAAGGCCGGGATCCGAGTCCGCTGTTCGACACCGATTGGTATCGCGAGCAAAATCCAGACATCCTCGACGCCAATCCGCTTCACCACTATCTGACCGCGGGAGCCTACGAGGGCCGTGACCCCCACCCCCTCTTCGATTCGTCCTGGTATCTCGACAACTACCCGGACGTGTCCGACAGTGGACGCAATCCTCTCGTCGACTTTCTGTTGTTCGGCGCGGAGCAAGGCTGCAACCCGAGTTCGGAATTCGACACCGGCTGGTATTGGTCCAGGTATCCAGACACCCGAGCACTCACTCGACTTTGGCCATTTCCGGGCCTCGGCGGAAGCGCCGCGAGGCGCCGGGAGCGACGGTGACAGACCCGATTGATGTGGCGGCAGAGGGCCGCGGACGGTATCGTCCGATGTCGACCAAAACCTCGGACCTGCCCGCGGATGTTCCCTCTGCCAGCCTCGATTGTATCTGTTCTGCAGCCCTTTGCCTGCCTGTTCACCGCGCCGACCCTGGCGCATCTGCACGTCTTGCTCACGGGAACGCTGCTGGCGCAAGGACCACGCACGGTGACGGCGGCACTGCGGGCGATGGGGCTGAGCGCGGAGCGGCGCTTCGAGCGTTACCACCGGGTGCTGAATCGGGCGCGTTGGTCGTCGCGCCAAGGGGCGCGGATTCTGCTGGGGTTGTTGCTCGGGATGTTGCCGGCGCAGGTGCCGATCGTGGTGGCGGTCGACGAGACGCTGGAACGGCGCAAGGGCGCGCGCATTCGAGCGAAGGGGATGTATCGCGATGCGGTGCGCTCCTCGCGCGGCAAGGTGGTGACCTGTTTGGGGCTGGAGTGGATCTGCATGGCGTTGTTGGTGCCCGTGCCGTGGAGCACGCGGCCTTGGGCGCTGCCCTTTCTCACCCGCTTGGCGCCGTCGAAACGGGCCGACGAGGCGGCCGCGCGGCACCATCGCACGGTCGTGGAGCTCACCATCGGGATGGTCTGGCTGGTCTCGCGCTGGCTGCAGCAACGCCGCTGGATCCTGCTCGGCGACGGCAGCTACTCCTGCATCCAGCTGGGGTGGGAAGTGCTGGCTGCGCAAGCGACCCTGATCACGCGCCTGCGCCTGGATGCACGCCTGTTCGCCTTTCCCGAGCCGGTGCCCGCCGGGCGGCGCGGCCCCAAGCCGAAGAAAGGCGGCGTACTGGCCAAGCTCGCCACACGCGAGGAAGCGGCGCACACCCGAGGCGAGGAGGTCGCGATTCAATGGTACGGACAGCCCAAAACGCTGCGCCTGCTCAGCGAGGTGTGTCTGTGGCACACCGCGGGATGGCCGCCGTTGCCGATTCGCTGGGTGCTCGTGGTCGATCCCGAGGGCCGGCTGCCGACGCAAGCCTTCTTCACCACCGACCTGAACATGGCGCCGGCCCGCGTCGTGGAGCTGTTCGTCCAGCGCTGGTCGCTCGAGGTCACCTTCGAGGAAGTCCGTCGCCACCTCGGCGTCGAGACCCAGCGCCAGTGGAACGACCTGGCGATCGCACGCACCACGCCGATGCTGATGGCGCTGTTCTCGCTCGTCTGTCTCATGGTCTACCGGTGGCGCGAGCGCTGGGACGCCCTGCCGCGCTCCACGGCCTGGTATCTGAAGTCCCACGCCACCTTCTCCGATTGCCTGGCCCTGGTGCGGCGCACCATCTGGGCCGAGGAGAATTACGCCTACTCACGGTCCGAGGGGGAGATGGTCCTAATTTCGTCCAAGCGACTCGATCGCCTGCTGGAACAGCTCGCGGCGACCGCCTAGATTGGCCAAAGTCGAGCACTCAATCCCCTGATCCATTACGTGCTGGCTGGCGCGTCCGAAGGACGTTTACCCATGAATCCCGAAGGAAGGTCGGGCGAGCTCGGTCAGGTCTCCGATAGACTGATTCACGATTGGGACGGGGACTGGGCGTCGCTCTTTCCGCGACCTGATCCGTCACCCGCCCGGATCTTGATGATCGACTGGAAACCCCCGACGCCGGACCGCGACTCCGGATCCTTCCGCATGCAGATGATTCTCGAGATCCTTCTCGACGCAGGTCATACCGTCGATTTCATTGCAGATCGGCCTGCCGAGGACTCACGGTACTCCAGAGCACTCGCCGAGCAAGGTATCGAGCTTGTGATCGGCCGACAAGCTGCCCTCGAGCACCTCAGGACGAGGGGCGGGAGCTATCGTATCGCCTGGATCTCGCGACCCGAGCTCGCAGAATCCTATCTTTCCATGGTTCGCGCGTTCGCAGTCGCCGCGCGGGTCATCTACGACACGGTCGACCTGCATTGGATCCGCTTCATGCGCGGGGCCGCCTTCGATTCGGAACCCGATCGGTTGCGGTCCCTGGCTGAACATTACCGACGCATTGAACTGTCGAACGCCATCGGCGCAGACTTGACCATCGCGATCACGGAAGAAGAAAAGCATGCACTCCTCGAAGAGGATCCGGGACTCGTGGTCGATGTCGTGCCCAACGTGCATCGTATCTGCACTATGGTCGCACCGGCATCATCGCGGCGGGACCTCTTTTTCATCGGCGGTTTTCAGCACACGCCGAACGTCGATGCAGTTCTCTTTTTCGTGCAGAACATATTGCCGCTCGTTCATGCTCAGCAAAGCGATATCCGATTCAACATCGTCGGCAGCGACATGCCCGATAGCATCCATGCTCTCGCGTCCCCGCTGGTCAATCCAGTGGGCTATGTCCCGGATGTCGCGTCCTGGTTCGAGAACAGCCGGGTCTTCGTCTCTCCGCTGCGCCACGGCGCAGGGATGAAAGGCAAAATAGGACAGAGCCTCAGCTATGGATTGCCGGTCGTCACCACACATGTTGGCGCCGAAGGCATGGGTCTCGTGGATGGTGTTGACGCCCTGATTGCCGACGACCCGACTGCTTTTGCCAATGCCGTCTTGCGCCTCTACACGGACGACGTTCTCTGGCATCGCGTGTCCGCCGCGGGACAGGACCTGATCGCGCAGCGATACTCCAAGGACGCGGTTTCGCCCATACTCATGTCTCTGCTGGCCTGAAGACATCATGACGCTGCCCGATCCCTCAACTTCGATCCGTCGTCCCCCGGAGTCCAAACCGGAGCCGAACGACAATCGCGTTCTGGTCCTCGGCATCTATTTGCCGTCCGTTGCGAATCACGCAGCGCGGATCTCGGCGGATCTACTCGCCGGGAACCTATGGCAGATCGATCTACGATGGGCAGCTGTCGGAGAAGGAGGCATCCCCGACGGACTTCGCGCACTCACGGTGCTAAGGTTGACCGAACGGGTGCCCAAATTCCGAATCCTTAATCGACTGCTGGCCGAGATCGACCTCGCCCCATATCGGTTCTTAGTCGTCGTCGACGACGATATCGAGCTGGAATCAGGCTTTCTCGACCGCTTTCTCGCCTATCAAACAGCACACGACCTGACCTTGGCCCAGCCCGCTCGAACGCACGACAGCTATATCGACCACTATTTCGTGGCCCAACTCCTTGGGGTTGAGGCGCGGCAGACGCGCTTCGTCGAGATCGGTCCCGTCTTCTCCCTACGCCGGGACGGTTTTGCGCACCTGCTTCCTTTCGACGAGGAAGCCCCGATGGGGTGGGGGCTCGACTTCGTCTGGCCAGTCCAGCTCGACGCGCACGGTTGTCGCCTCGGCGTCATCGATGCCTCGCCCGTGCGGCATGCGCTCCGTAAGCCCGTCAGCACATATGACTACACGGAAACAAATACCGCCATGGAGCAGTTCCTGAACGATCGCGCACACCTAAGTCATGCCGCGGCGTTCGTCGCGCTCGAGACCTATCCGCTTCGCGCGTCCGAGCAAGCTCATCAAGCCGGCAATCGATCGGGAACGCCTTGACGATCGCCTCATCTACTGGCGCGCCAAGCGCGCTCCGTTTGCGCGCTTTGCCACGGAAGCACAGACTAGGGCACGAACGACCGTGAAACAGCTTGCCCCACCCTTCCCTGAGCCGCTCATCAGCGCGGTCATCTGCACCTATAACCGAGCGCCGCTGCTTCGGCGGGCGTTGGGCGCGCTCTGCACGCAAACGATCGGGCTGGAGCGTTTCGAGGTTATCGTCGTCGACGACGGCTCGACTGACGATACGCGCGAGGTCGCCGAAAGTTTCTCCGGTATGCTCCGTCTCCGTTACGCCTATCAGGCGAATTCCGGGCTCGCCAGCGGGAAGAACCACGGACTCTTCCTGTCGAGGGCACCGATCGTCGCGTTTCTCGACGATGACGATGTGCTGGATCCCCATTGCCTCGAAGAGCACCACAAGACCCATGAGCGCTTTGCGCAGCCACATTTCGCCGTGCTGGGCTACACCGGACTGGCTGAGGAACCGGCGCGCTCACCGCTGATGCGCTATGTCACGGTTGTCGGCTGTCAGCTTTTTTCCTATCCACACATCGCACATGAGTCGATCCTGGACTTCACCTATTTCTGGGGCGGTCGCTCCTCGTGCAAACGCGGCTTTCTCCTCGAATACGGGGTCTTCAACCCGATCTTTCGTTTTGGCGCCGAAGACATCGAGCTGGGTTTCCGTCTCGCAAAGGTCGGCCTTCGCGTCGTCTACAACGCGGCAGCGATCAGCTCCATGATTCGGACCCTGACCTTCGACGACTTCTGCAGACGATGTCGCCTGCAAGGCCAGTCCAATTGGGCCTTCAGCCAACTTCATCCCGACCCCGCTATTCAGGCTTGGGCTCAGATCGGTCATGCGGAGCAGGAATGGGCGCAGATCACCACACGCTTTGACGATCTCATGAAGGCAGCGGGAGATCTGGATCGATTCGCCCAAGCGCGCGCGCGGATGGATCTCTCCATCGACCCGGTCACGACCGAGCTTCTACACCAATTTTATGCGGCCGCGTTTCGCGCCAATCGCATTCGCGGGACAGTCGAGCGCAAGCTCGGCAGCACACCAGCGCAACCCTCACCCTTGAGAGAAGCGGTTTCGCAAGGCGCCCGAGCGCACCGCAACACGAGCCCAATCCTGTCGATCACACGTTGCGCAAGCCTCGACGAATATCGCGCATTGGCGTCGTCCGCGGAACCCTTGACCGCGGAGCGGTCAGCGCTCGAAGCGCCCATCATCGACAGGGGCCAAGCCGCCGAGATCGAGGGCTTCTGCCATGTGTGCGACAAGAATGTCAGGTTCAAGGTCGCTTTTGCGCACGCCTACCTGCTCGACGGCAAGCTGACGCCGAATTGGCGCGAAACGGTGACCTGCCCGAGCTGCGGCCTCAACAACCGAATGCGGGGCGCCATCAACGTCTTCGAGGATGAATGCCGGCCCGGACCGCAGGCCGACATCTATATCACCGAGCAGGCCACCGGATTTTATGCATTGCTGCGCAACCGCTACCCCGGCGTCGTCGGCAGCGAGTTTCTCGGCAGCGACCGTCCTTCGGGGGCGGTCGACGACCGCGGAATCCGCAACGAAGACGTGACGCGCCTGACCTTCGCGGACGCCAGCTTAGACTATCTATTGTCTTTTGACGTTCTCGAGCACGTGCCCGAATATCGTGCTGCGTTGAGGGAGTTTTACAGGGTCCTGAGACCCGGCGGCCAACTCCTGCTGAGCGTCCCGTTCCGACCGAACGCCGCCGAGACACTCATCCGTGCGCGAGTGCTCGACGATGGATCGATCCTGCACCTGACGGAGCCCGAGTATCACGGCGATCCCCTACGACCCGACGGCTGCTTGGCTTTCTATCACTTCGGATGGGATCTCATCGACGACCTCGACGCTGCGGGCTTTGTCGGCTCGTCGGGTGTCTTCTATCACTCAACCGTTCTCGGTCATCTCGGGCCGGCGCAGCTGTTGTTTCTCGGAAGAAAAGCAGCGTCCCCATGACCGGCGCTCCATGACCCGAAGCGCAACGGTAGTGATCGTCGTTTCGTCCAGCCGATTCAGACACTGGGCAGCGGGTATCCATGCAGTTCCCGCCCGGCCAAGAAAGACCCTATACGTACCCCAATCATTCGCGGACTCGATCTTATGATCATATCCAATAGCAAAGACTTCATCTTTATCCACACTCACAAATGCGCCGGCTCGACGATCACGGATCTTCTCAGTCCCTACAGCTGTTGGAACGACATCGAGCTCGGCGTCTCGACCCTGGGCGAAACACTTCAGGGCGTTTATCAGCAGCGTTTTGGACTCTGGAAACATTCCGCCGCTCGCGACGTTCGCAATGTGCTCGGCGATGAAACCTTCAGAGCCTATTTTAAGTTCGGCTTTGTCCGAAACCCGTTTTTTCGGGTAATCTCGTTTTATACATTCATCACGAAGCTTCATCGAACGGTCGTCGGAGCGAATAAGGAGATCATCGATACCTGGCCCATCTCGAAGGCATTCCGTGAAAGCGCCGATTTCTCCGAATTCATCCGGCATTCGGCCTTCGTCGAGCCTTCCATGACGAAGCTATTAGCGGAGCCTTATGGCGAGTCATTCAGATTGCTCGTCGACTACGTCGGCCGGGTCGAGCATTTCGATAGAGACATCGTGGAGGTCTTTCAGCGTATCGGGCTGCCTCCGCCCGAATGCATCTCACCGCGCAACACCTCATCGAACGAGCTACAGCGTCTTCACCAATTCTATTCATCGGAAGACGATTTGGCCGTTGTATACGAGAATTACCGTTCGGATTTCGAGATCTTCGGTTACTCGCTTGAAGATGCCGAAGTGGATCTGCGACGCCCGAGGTCTTAGTTTGTGAACCAATCGACCATACCGACTGCGGACGAGAGGCGCTGGACCTACGGACCGTCTTCTACAAGTCAAGCGACGAAGCAAGTGGAGTTGAAGCGTCATGCATGTCGTCCTTTCGTACCCATTTCGCTGGCGGCGGTGCTCCTGCTTGCGGCGACATCGCAAGGGCTGGCGGGAGTTGATTCCGGGACCGCCATCGGATTCACGGACTGGTCCGGGCAAGCCGGGCTGGATTACCGTGGCCAGACTTGGGGGGCATCATGGCGCGATTTCGACAATGACGGCTTCGTCGACATCTTTGTCTCCCATCACTTCACCTATCCAACACCGTTCAAATTCGCCCCGGCTGCCAAGTCTCCAGCATCGCTCTATCGTAATGAAGGCGGAGTGCGGTTCTCCGATCAAGGGTCCATTGCTCTCGGATCGATCCCCGGGGATTGGCACGGCGCCTCCTGGGCCGACGTCGACAACAACGGCGAGTCGGACCTGTTCGTCGCGCGAGGCGGCGCGTCCGGGCTGTTGAAAGCGGGACCGATCACAAACGTGGATCGACTGCGGAATACGAACATCCTCTTCATGCAATCAAACGGGCGCTTCGTCGATCAATCAGAGGAAAGAGGCTTAGCCCTTCCGTGGCAACGAGGGCGGCGCGCGTCGTGGTTCGACATCGACCTCGACGGGCAACTGGACGTGATTTTTGCCCTGGCGAGCCCGCGGGATCCCCGCGGCGTCATCTACCTTCAAGACCAATCTGGGCATTTCGAACCCTGCACTCAGGCTCTCCCGGGCTTAGGACCTGACGATTCCTCAGGTGCGGTGATCCAATTTCGGGGCTTCCGAGACCAGGCCAGATACCTTCAATTCAGCGGCGCACCTGGCAAGCTTTACCGCGAGAATGCCGTCGGCCCCTGTTCTTTTAATGAGGTTCCGCCCGATGAGGCGCTCGGGGCTCGGCATACTTATGACCTGGTGTTGGCGGATTTCACGGGAGATCTAAGTCTGGACTATTTTGGTCCGACGAAAGCAGGCGGGGCTTTCATCCGCAAGACGAACCTCAAACAGGTCACGATCGGTCTGCCCGGACGAGAAGTCATCACGGGTCTCAATTTTAAATTCGAAGGCGAGGCCATGGTCATCGTGCGGCCCGCATCGGGACCCAAGACCTGGATCGATTCGAGCCAACAGCGCATCTTCCTAGGCGGCTCCGGTGCGAATTCGAGTGACCACCAATTCGAGCTCGACAGTGGCGACACCCGATTTCACGGGCACGTAAGCCCGGACATCTCGGCTACAGGTTTCTATTTGGGCTATGACCCCGAAACCCATATCTGGTCGCTCACTGTCAAGAAAGAGGAAAGCATTCCTTTCTTTTTGGAGATCATCGGAAACAACCGGATCGACCTCGTGGGCGAGATCCCGCCCACGGAACCGATAGGCGATGGCTCGAGCGACGTATTCTATGTTCAAGGCGATAAAACTTGGCAACGCACACCGGGCGATTATGGCCTATCGGCAATAAAGACCAGTTGCGTGTCGGCCGTCGCAGGCGACTTCGACAATGACATGGACATGGACATTTTCCTGGGTTGTGCCGATGACCTGAGATCCCGTCCGTACCTGCTTTACGAGAACCATGAAACCCACTTCTCAGCCAGCCAGCCTTCCGGGACAGAAGAGCAATACCAAACAGGCATGATCGACTCCGTCTCTGCCGCGGATTTCGACAACGACGGCTTTCTCGATATCCTCGTCACTCGGGGACAGGCTGAGGTCATGGCAGAACATGGCCCGCTGACGCTGTTCCGCAACCGAGCTAACTCGAACCATTGGTTCCGTGTCGAGCTCAGGGGCACCGAAAGCGCGTCCGACGCCTTCGGATCTCGGGCTTTTCTGTATGCCGGAGATCGGTGGCAGATGCGCACCGCTTCGGGCGGGATTCGAATGACGGCCCAAGACGAGCCGACACTCCATTTCGGTCTCGGCGCATCAGAGACAGTGGAAGACCTCTTGGTCGAGTGGCCCAGCGGCACCTTAGAGCGCTTTTCCGAACCTTCGATCGACGCGCTGTTCACCTGCCGAGAGGGCAAAGGCACCCGAGTCACCGAACCGCAACTACTCGTCGCGCGAACACTCATTGAACAACATCGCACCGGTCGTTTTCTGCTGCTGGACCCTAATTCGACACCGCCGGAACGGATCACATGGCGGATCGACGGTGAGCCCCTAGAGAACGCGAGCGGGAATGTCATGGTCAGGCGCTTCGACGATTCCGGAAGCTACGTCATCGAGGCCATGTTGGCCAAACCAGACGGAACAAGCGTATCGGTGCGCACGAACGTGACAGTGGTCGGCGCGCGTTAATCACTGACCAGGGCATTTACCGAACGCCTTGTGCGGATTGCCGGCAGCGACCCTCCATTCCGACATGCGTGAGCTTCTTCTCGGCTCGGAAGATCTTGTTGCCGACGCTAGGCTCCGATGAGGAGGCGAGATCCGGCCAGGACTAGTGCATCAGTTTCTCGGACAAGACACGGCCGACAATGACGGGGTCGAAAGCCTCACCCAAGAAATCGAACAGACCCTCTAGCTTGGAAGGATCCTTCGCATATTGGTCATATAAGACCAAATATGTCTGCTCGGGATGTTTCGCCTGGTAATCAGCGAAGACCGCATCCATACGGTGAACGCTCTCGACGACGGCCGCCTGATCCATCTTTGCATTCCAACGCGACCGGGCTACCGCGAGGGCGTCCCTGGTGTTGAAGACGATTCGGGAGTCAGTAAAAGCCGTCCGGAAGAAATCCAGCAATTCAGTGATCTCCTCGGCTGCGTAGTAGCGGATCTCCTTGAAGCCGCAGACACGACAATCTGCCGGAGGTATAAGAACGTTGGTCACGAAGGCATCGACCAACGACCGCGTATACCGATCGAGATCGATGTTGTCCAAACCGTACCAAGGATGATTCGATGGAATCGGCTTTACGCGATAGTCCTGCTTGGCCTTAAGAAGCCGCTGCGTACTCCGATAGAGAGGGAGTATCGCTAAATTGTTTTCGCCGCGAATACAATAGCCTTGAATCGAATTCAATACGGCCTGCAGCAAGGTTGATCCGGAACGGCCATAGGTTACGATAAATACGTATTTCTCGATCACGCCACATCCTCATCGGAAAAGCCGACACATACTCGGTCGTACCGCCATGAAAACCTCGTCGATCGCGATTGATCGCCTTCAAACGTTCTGATTCGCGGGTAGCCGATGGCTAGGGCCCGAAATCTCCCATCTGCGAATCGAGCTCGAATGCCCATACCGACCAACGCCTACACTCTTCGGACACCGCCACGGCGCCGACAAAACCGTCGTGGGGCACGACGTCGGTAAAGGACCATCCCGAATGAGCCCCAAGGCGACTATCGTCAGTCAAAAGACGCCGCGTCTCGTCCGGGTGACAGGAGACTGCGAAGGCGCGAAGAGCCTCTTCCGACAGCCCCGCGCCGGATGCCTTCAAATAGGCCTCTTTACGTGTCCAACACTGGAAGAATGCCTGCAGCAGGAGCGAGGGGGATTGAAGGGAAATCCGCTTGAGCTCGGCTACTTCGATCGGCGAGAAAAAGTGCTCGGCAATTCCGAGCGGACCCCCAATAGGCCTGACTTCCTCGAGGTCGACCCCGACGGCACCGCGCGATACGACCGCCAGGAGTGCCCGCCCTCCCGAGTGGGAGAGATTGAAACCCAGTTCGCTGCCGACGAGGTGCGGCTTGCCTGCTCGGCCGTAGCCGAATCGGATCGACTCGGGGGAGCATCCGCAATACGACCCGAGGATCCAACGCAGCGTCTGCCGCGTCGCACGAAATCGGCGCCGGTCTCGCTCAAACCGGAACCTCTCGGCGCGGACGCGCTCGTCGTGCGACATCCAATCGTCCTCGATCTGCAGGGCGCGCCGGTCCAAATCCCAAGTGTAGAGATGAACCTCGTCGTCGAGCGGAGGAAGCGGTCGCTCGACGAGGCGGGAGAATCGGCTCGGCGGGAGGGCCGCACAGGTCCCGGCGACGGGACTCTTCGGTTGCTGATCGCCACGCCTCGGCGGCATTGCACGTCGATCCTCACGATTCAATCGATACGCCTCTGCATTCCAGAAGGGTATGCCCGGTCGACAGCCCATGTGTCCGCAACAACACGAGGCGGCTACGCTCGATCAAACGGCTCAATGTATTCAGGTCGCGCAGACGTGTCCCGGATTCGCAGAGTACACGAGCAAGTATCTTATCGATCGCACGATAGGTGTCGGAGAATCCGCCATCCGTGAGCGATTCGATCACCAACAATCGTGCATTCGAGCGCCGGCTCAGCGCGTCCGCAACGTTCGAGAGAAGCCGGATCGCGCTCTCGTCCGTCCAATTGTGGATGACGTTCTTCAGCAGGTAGACATCGGCATCCGGCAGAACGTCGGAGAAGAAGTCACCGGCCATGAAACGCAGGCGTCCGAGCAGATCCGAGGCGGTCTCCCGAAGATCGAGCTCACCCCGCGCGCAGACATCCGGGCGATCGAAGCAGATGCCCAGCACATCCGGTCGCGCGCGCAGAAGACCGCGGAGCAAGACGCCGTGTCCGCCTCCGAGATCCAACAGGGTCGTGGACTCCGCGAAGACCCACTCGCTCGCAAGCGTCGAGGACAAGGGACGCGACAAATCCTCCATCGCCAGATCATAGACGCGACCGGCCTCCGGATTCTGGGTCATATAGTCGTAAATCGAGCCGTTGAAGGTCGCGCGGAACCCGGATTCGCCGGTCGAGAGGGTCACCATCAGCGCCCCGAAGGCCTGCTGATACTCGGCGGACGCCAACATGCAGAAATGGCGCATCGATCGCGGATGAGCGGAGCGCAAAGGCTCGGAGTCCGGCGTGTTGGAGAAGCGACCCGCTTCATCGCGACAAAACACCCCTTGGGTACAAAGCAGGTCCAGGACGGCTTCGAGAACGTCGGGAAGGGTCCCGGTTCGTTCAGCCAAGGCATCCGCCGACAACCGCTCGTCAGCGAGAAGGTCGGCAATCCCAAGACGGGCTGCGGCTCCGACCGCGCAGGCCAGCATACCGCCGCAGGCGAGAAAGGCCGCATTCATCGGGACAGTACCTCGTGATCCATCTCGGCCGACTCGGCCGACTCGGCCGACTCGGCTGACTCGGATGACGCCGCGATCAGCGATCGGATGCACTCGGCGAGATGATCGGCGTGGGGCCGCAGCAGCATCGTGATGTGGGTTCCGGGAACCTCGAACGACCGGATCGGATACAGGCTGCATGCCTCCCAACCCGACAGTAGATCCTCCGGACCATCCTCGGATGCGATTAGAACGTCCCGATCGCACGCCTTGACGAGGTGAATCGGCACGCGCAGAGGCGCACTCGGTCGAGCGTAGCGCTCCCCTGCAATGACGTTCTCGCGATAGGTCACGACAAAATCGTCGAGCTGCTCCCGAGGCGTCCCTCGCGGCAGTGCACCAGCCTCGACCAGGTACCCGGCGAAGAGCTCGGCCTGCTCGGAGTCTGTCTTACCTTCCAACGCGTCGCGATCGAGGGCCAAAGGGACATCATAAAGTCGGGCGATCCGTCGGGCGATATGGGCATACCAATCGGAGAGGCTCCAGTGACGGTATCGTTCCTCACTCGCCGCCCGCGGGGCCGGATTGTCCAAGACCCAGAGCGATCCGGTTGGATGGCCGCAGCCTTCACGCAAGCGCGCAAGCTCGAAGGCGACCAATGCACCAAAGGAATGACCGATCAGATGGCAGGGCCGAGGCCCGAGGCGATCAAGAATCGCCTCATGGTATCGCAAGGCCATCGTCGCAATGTCACCCCTCGAGCCCTGCGCACCCCAGATCGGGGCCACGCCGCCCAAGGCGACCGCCAATGCCTCGAAGTAAAGAATGCTGCCGCCAGCTCCGGGAAAGAGGACGATCGGCGCGCCGTCCCCGCTTCGGCGGATCGGCACGAGAATGGAGTCCCGCTCGGCAGGATCGCCCGACTCCCGAAGCACCTCGGCGAGTGCCTCGACCGTGCGATGTGTGAAGAAGACGGCAAGCGGCAAGCGCTTGCCGAACTCTCGGAAAATCCGCCCGGCCAGCTGGACCGCCAAAAGCGAATGCCCGCCGAGCGCAAAGAAATCGTCCCGCGCGCTCACCTGCTCGACGCGCAAGACCTCCGAGAAGATCACGCACAGGCGCAACTGGGTCGCATCCGTGATGGTGGGGTGCCGTTCGCCGGGCATCTCCGCCGGCTGCAGTGCGCGCATGGCTCGGGCATCGACCTTGCCGTTCGGGGTCAGAAGGATGCGATCAACGAGGTTGAACCGACTCGGAATCAGGTGAGCCGGCAGCTGCGCAGCAAGAAAGCCGCGCAGCGTCTCCCCCGACAATGCCGCGCCTCCGGCCTCGGACACCACAACCCATGCGATCAGTCGCGACGCCTGCAGCCCGTCGACATCGGGCAGCACGAGCGCCTGATCGACCTCGCCATGCGCCACCAGCGCCTGCTCGATCTGCACCAGCTCGATACGATGTCCGTGGAGATTCACTTGCCGATCCACCCGCCCCAGGATCCGCAACCCTCCGTCTGAACCTTGCCGCGCCAGATCACCGGTCCGGTAGGCCCGCCCGATGCCCGGGAGCACCGCGAAACCCGGTACGCCGTCGGCCATTTCGCCGACGTATCCTCGTGCCAAACAAGGCCCGGCGATCCAGATCTCTCCCGGAAACCCCCTCGGCACAGGCTGCCGACTCGGATCCAGCAGGAATACGGCGCAGTTCGCGACCGCCCGGGTCAAAGGCAAGGTCGGGCCGGATCCTCGGTCCTCGCGACGCACCTCGTGTATCAAGACGCCGATCGTCGCCTCGGTCGGACCGTAATGGTTGAAGATTCGACACCCGCCCTCCCCGAGCAGCCCCTGGACCCAGTCGGATGGGCTCGACTCGCCGCCGAGAATCAGCCCCTTGCGCGGCAATGCCCGCGGCCCGCCGATCCCGAGGGCAGCAAGATGCGAGGGTGCGATCTTCAAGTAATCGATCCCGTGCGCGAGGGCGTCCCGAAAGCCGGCCGGCTCCGTCGTCATTGCCTTCGGCAGGACATGCAGGGTTCCCCCGCTCGTCAACGCGAGGAAGATGGCGGTGTTACCGAGATCCGCGGTGAGCGAGGAAACCAACGCGAAGCTGGATCCCGGCTGGATCCCGAGGTCCTCCGTCATGCTGGCCACGTAGTTCGTCAGACCACGATGCTCGACAGCGACCCCTTTGGGTCGGCCGGTGGAGCCCGAGGTGAAGATGACACAGGCGAGGTCGTCCGGACCGACCCCGGGATCGGGGGGCTTCCGTCCGGGCGTCGGCGCCTGCATGTCCTCCAAGAGTAGTATCGGCGCGCCCAAGGTTCGGAGACGTTCCGCAAGCACACCTTGGGTCAACAGCAGAGAGACCGCGGCCCGGGCCAGCATCTCGCGCATCAGGTGCGGCGGATCGTCCGGGTCCAGAGGAACGTAGGCCCCGCCTGCGGCGAGGACCGCAAGCAGACCGACAACGGCATCGGAGCCGCGCTCGCAACACAGACCGATCCGCGATCCCCTGACGCAGCCGGCAGACAGGAGCCCGCCGGCGATGCGATCGATCTCGCTCGACAGGGCGCGATAGGTCAATGATCGTACCGCGCTCATGTCGACCTCGGGCCGATCGGCCAACGCCACGGCATCGGGACAGCGACGACCGGCCTCCCGGATCAAGACGTGGACCGGCGCGAGTGTCGCCGAGTCGAGCGTGCGGCCGCGAATCGCAGGGGCGGGAACAGCATCGGCTAAGAGGGGCAAGTGAGCCAGCGGGCGGCTCGAATCGTCGCAGATGGCGGCGAGCAACCGCTTGAAACCGGCTGCGAGCTGCTCGATCGTTGCCGCCTCGAAAAGATCGGTGCGAAACCCGAAGCTCAACCGAAGACCTGCGTCGAGCTCGACGACGGTGAGCGTGAGCTCGAACTTCGCGTCGACCGCCGCGATCTCCGCGAGCGGCTCCGCGCCCCGAAGGCCGATGAAATTGAACAGGACATCGAAGAGCGGCGAGCGCTCGGGATCGCGTTGCCCACCCAGGCGTTCGACGATCAAGGCGAAGGGGAGATCCCGATGCTCGAGGGCAGCCAGAAAGCGCGAGCGCACCTGCTCGAGCAAGGTATCGAAGGCGTCGTCCGGATCGACCCCGGCGCGGATCCCAACGGGGTCGACAAAGTAACCGACCACCCCCTGCCATTCGGGGAGTCCGCGACCTGCCGTCGGCACCCCGACGAGAAGATCCGTATGCCGCGTCCAGCGGTGCAGAAGGGCCAGGAATCCCGCCAGCATGAGGACATTGAGGGTCACCCCTCGGGCCTTGGCCAACACGCCGAGCCGCGCAGCCGCCTCGGCGTCGAGGACGCTCTCGACGGTGCCCGCGCAACGCAATGGCTTCGGCGATCGCGCGAAATCTCTCGGAAGCTCAAGCGGCGCAATCGGGCCGGCGAGCACAGTCTTCCAAAAATCCCAAAGTTGCTCGCCCCGTGCGCTCGCCAACATCTCCCGCTGCCACAGCACGAAATCGCGATAATCGTAGCGGAGCTCGGGGAGGCTTTGCGCCGGATCCCCGTCCGCGTCCGCCCGATCGCACAGCGCGAGCAGCTCGCGCCGCATGATCTCGAAAGACCAGCCATCGCAGGCGATATGGTGGATGAGGATCGCCAAGGTCGGCCCCGTCTCGGCGAGGATCCACCGAAACCGGGCGACGGGCCCGCGTTCCAAATCGAAGGGCTCCGCTTGAAGGCGTTGCAGTGTCTCCGTCAGGCCCGAGGTCTCGGACGGCAGTCGGATCTCCGCCCAATCCGGTGGTTCGGCCCACACGCCGAAGCGCTGGACCGGTTCTCCGTCCCGCAGCGCGAAAGTCGCACCCAAGACGGGATGCCGCTTCAGGAGGTGTCGGCAAGCCGCGCGCCAATGCGCTGCATCGGCCGCGGGACCCGGATTGAGCAGCATCGACTGGTTGTATGCGACAGACCCGGGTTCGAGCTGTTGCAGCAGCCAGAGCGCCCTTTGCCCATGCGAGAGAGGGGCAAGATCCAAGCACCCGGGATCCCGCTGCAGCACGTCGATCAATCGCGCCCGATCGGCTCGCAACCGCTCCAAGACCTCCGCGTCGAGACCCGATTTCGGAGCGCGATAACGCAGCCGGTCCCCGTCCAGCCAGAATCGCCATCCGGCGAGCACCAGGTTCTCGAACGGCTCCATGCCGCTCACAGCTCGCCCTCCTGGAAGAATCCGTCGAGCCTCTGCGAGCCCTGCACCACCTGATCGCCGCCCATGACCTGCTCCACGCACGAGGCCGCCAGGGTCTCGATCGTGGCTCCGGCGACGATCCGCGAGACCGGGACCTCGACGCCGAGATCGGCCTTCAGCTCGATGGCGATCCGCAGCGCCATCAGCGAATCCAGGCCGAGCTCGGTGAGCGGTCGGCGCGGGTCGATGCGATAATCGGCGCTCCCATCGATGATCAGACCGGCGATGCGGTTCACGAAGCCGACGATGAGCGACGGCCAGTCCTCGCGAGGCGCGCGCTCGAGCCTGTCTCGAATCTCGCCCTCCGCCGCCGAGACCCGGGAGACCTCCATCTCGTCGGCCTGAATCCCGGAAAGCTCTGCACACAACAACAGGGACCGCGCATCGAGGAGCCGAATCGACGCGGCAGCGTGATCCTCCGTCCGCCAAACCAAGACCAAGACCAAGACCTCACGCGGGAGCGCAGTCGGGATCTCGACACGCTCGATCGCGCGCAGCTGTCCGAGCCGCGGCGGTGTCGCACCGGCATCAAGTCCGCCCAAGAGCTGCAGCCCGCCTTCGATCGCCGCCAGCGGCAGATCGGGTAGGGGCGACGGGGCGACGCCGCTATCGATCTGCAGATCCAGAACGGCGCTCGCCGCGTCGATGCCAAGGCGGATCTCGCGCAGCACCTGCAGATCGGGACCGTATCGGAATCCGAGCTGCTCCCCCGCGCGATAAAAAGCGGCCTTCTCGATCGCGGAATACTCCGAGCGAAGACGCTCGAGCAGCGATTCGTCCGCATCCCGAGTCCGTCCTGACATGCGCCGGAGCTCCGGATGGGGCACGGGCGATTCCGATGCGGCGTGCACCCGCGCCTGCATGAGCAGGCTCCAAGGCTCATCCTCCGAACCTTCGGCGCGACTATGGATCTCGACGACGCCAGACTCGGCGCTCGGCATCTTGACCAAGGTGTGCAGGATCACGCCGGGGTCCGCGAGCCGCTGGACACCGACGAGCCGCAGATCCTCCAACCACAGGCGCCCGCCGGGAGCGGCCCGACGTACCGCCTGCAACGCCGCATAGAGCAGAACAGCGGGCGGGAGGGCATACTCGGCGAGCCCCGGATAGCCTTCGAGCTCCGGCGTCGTGCCGATGGACATACGGGTCTCGAAGCGCAAAGCACCGGTTTCGCCGGGGAGATCCAACAGACGCCCCGGCAAACGCGGCGGCAGCGAATCCGACGGAGCAGCGGCGACATGACGCCCTTCGGCGAGCTCGATCCAGAAGGTCCGGCGTTCGAAGGGCGTGGTCGGCAGCCGGGCCCGCGGCCGCGTCCCGGCGGCGGGCTCCAACCCCGTCCAATTCGGGTCGGCGCCTCGCTCGTAGAGCTGGCCCAAGGTATTCAACAGGGTAATGCTCGGATCGACCGGCGGCTGCATGCTCGCAAGCCAGAGCGCGCTTCGAGCGTCGCCTGCCGCCTCGCGGCCGAGCGCGATCAGCACGGGCTTCGGGCCGATCTCGACATAGGCATCGCAGCCAAGCGTCGAGAGCGTCCGCATCCCGGCCTCGAATCGAACCGTGCTTCGAAGGTGCTCGACCCAGTACGCGGGATCCGTGACCTCATGTCGCACCCTCTGCCCGGTGAGATTGGACACCATCTCGATCCGCGGCTCCGAGAGCCGACACCCCACCACTTGTGCACCGAATTCGGCCAGGATCGGCTCGACCAGGCGCGAGTGAAAGGCATGCGAGACGGGCAGACGACGACAACCGATCCCGGCCTCCATGAGCCGACGCTCCGCGCGATCGAGGGCGCCGACCGGCCCCGCGACCACAAGACTCGCGGGGCCGTTCACCGCGGCCAGGTCCAGCCCGAGCGACGCGAGCGAGACGACGGACTCCAGCCCCTCGGGAGAGGCCGCGACGCTCAGCATGCCGCCACCCGTCGGCAAGGACTGCATCAAACGTGCACGCGCGGCGACCAGTCGCAGGGCATCCTCGAGCGACATCACGCCCGCCACGCATGCCGCGACGTACTCGCCCAGGCTGTGTCCCATCACCACGTCCGGGAGGATTCCACGGCTGCGCCAAATCTCCACCAAGGCGTATTCGAGCGCGAAGAGTCCGGGTTGGGCCCAAGCCGTTTGTTCCAAACGCCGATCGCGAGGATCCAGAACCACCTCGGCAAGCGGCGCATCCAGATCGGGGGCGAGCCCCTCGCAACAGCGATCGAATGCCCTGCGAAACACCGGCTCGGTCGCATAGAGCTCACGCCCCATCCCCGGCTCGTGCGAGCCCTGACCGGTGAACAGAAAGGCGATACGCGGCGCACGCCCCTCGGCACCGGCATGGTCGAAAGCCGCGGAGGCCGCACGCTCGCGCAGTCGATCGCGTGCCTCCGAGCGGCTGCGTGCGACCACCCCAATGCGGTAGCGCCAGTGGTGACGTCCGAGCCAACTGGTCCGGCACAGTGCCGACAGGGGCTCGACGGCGTCGCCGATAAACCCGGCACCATCCCTCATCGTAGCGTCAGGGTGGACAAGCGGCGTAGGGTGGATAAGCGGTGTAGGGTGGACAAGCGAAGCGCAGTCCACCAGCCTCGGCACAGCGCAACCAACCAGCGTTGTGAACGCACCCGGCTCGACGACCCCAGGATCCATCGGGCGATCCACCGAGCGACCTACCGGTCTCTCCTCCAGGCGATCAACCATCCGCAGCGCCGCGGTGCGCAGTGCCTCGGGGGTTCGGGCCGACAGAACCAGCAGATGCGCGCGACCCGTGTCGGCCCCATCCGACTCCGCATTCGGCTCGGTCGCCGAACCCGTTGACTGCGCCTCGGCAAGGATCACATGGGCGTTGGTTCCGCTGATGCCGAAGGAGCTGACCCCGGCGATCCGCCGCCCAGCAGAGTCCCAATCCCGATCGTCCCGGTTGACCTCGAACGGCAGCGACGCCCAGTCGCTGCGCGGGTTGGGTGTCCGGAAATGCAGGCTCGGCACCAGCCGACGGCGGCGCAGTTGCAGCGCGGCCTTGATCAGCCCGGCGATCCCGGCCGCCGCCTCGAGGTGGCCGATATTGGTCTTCACCGATCCGAGTCTCAGGGGCGCCGCCCGCGCCGAGCGAAAGACCTCCCCAAGGGCCTGCAGCTCGATCGGATCACCCAAGGGGGTCCCGGTTCCGTGGGCCTCGAGGTAGCCGACATCGGATGGCACGATCCCCGCCGTACGCAGACAGTCGCGGATCAAGGCGCTCTGGGCGGGACCGCTCGGGACCGTCAAGCCGGAGGTGCGGCCGTCGTGATTGACGGCCGAACCCAAGACGACGGCGACGACCGCATCCCCTGCAGCCAGCGCATCCGAGAGTCGCTTCAGCACCACGACGCCGCAGCCCTCGGCGCGCACATAGCCGTCGGCGCTCGCATCGAAGGTCTTGCATCGCCCGCCCTTCGAGAGGGCATGCGCGTTGGCCAAAAAGACGGTCGTCTCCGGATTCAGCATCAGATTGACACCCCCGGCCAACGCCAAATCGCTCTCGCCGCGTCTTAGGCTATCGCAGGCCAGATGAACCGCGACGAGTGACGACGAGCAGGCCGTATCGACCGCCATCGCCGGGCCGTTCAGGCCCAATGCAAACGCGATTCGCCCGGCTGCCGTGCTGGCCGCATTGCCCGTGGCGAGATAGCCTCCGACCTCCAGACGCTGCGCGGGCGAGAGCCGCTGAACATAATCGGCACTGCTGATGCCGATGAAGACGCCGCTGCGGGAACCCCCGAGACCTTTGGGATCGATGCAGGCGTCTTCGAGCGATTCCCAGCTGACCTCCAAAAGCATGCGCTGCTGCGGATCCAGTGTCTTGGCTTCACGGGGCGAGATACCGAAGAAATCGGCATCGAAGCCCAAGGCGTCGGCAAGAAACCCGCCGTTTCGGGCGGCTTCACGCTGGTCGGCATCGATCCAAGCCTCGTAGGCCCTCGGATCCCAACGCGCGGGCGGGACCTCGGAGATCGCATCACGGCCCTCTCGGAGCAGTTGCCAGAATGCATCGGGCGAATCGACCCCGCCCGGAAAGCGGCAACCGATCCCGACGATCGCAATCGGCTCGTTCCCGGACGCGGGTTCGGGCGCTGAAGTTGCGCGCCCCGGGTCGCTGTCGGCGCACTCGGGAGACGTCCCCGGGGCGCTCGCCAAGGCCCGCGCCAGCCGAGCGATGTCCGGGTAATCGAATGCGAGTGTTTGCGGCAGAGGTCTCCCGAGCAACCGCCCGAGACGCTCGCTGAGCTCTACGCAACCCAGGGAGCCGAGCCCGAGATCGAAAAACCCGGTGTCGGAGTCGAGCGACTCGGGGTCCGCGAGATCCAACAATCCCGCGACCTCGCCCTGAATCATCCCAACGAGATCGCGGAACCGGTGTCGATCCGTCGAGGCGGGTTGCTGCACAGCCGGTCGCAGCCCGGTATCGCCGGGCGTCTCCGGCGGACTGCTCGACGCGATCCCGCCACCGTCGAATCGCTCCTCGGACACGCTCGGCTGCGGGCTCAGGCGATCCGGGTCGATCGTCTGGCCGAGGAGATAAAGCTGAGCCAAGGCGACTTGAATCGTTTGCAGGGGCGGGTGACCCTCGCGATGCGTCGGCACCGCCAACACGCCCTTGCCGCGAAGGGTCTCGCGCACGAACCCGGAGAGCCGCTCGCCGGGGCCGACCTCGACGAAGGTCCGGAAACCGGCGTCGAAGAGCGCAAGGATGCTTTCGCGGAACCGCACCGGCTCATGCCATTGCGCGGCAAGCACCTCGATGGCCGCTGCGCGTTCTTCGGGCAGAGGACGCAGCCGGCTGCAACTCCAAACCGAGATCCGCGGCGGCGAGAGTGCGAGTGCCGCATAACCTCGGCGCAGCAGCTCCCCGGAAACCGGGAAGGCCGGCGTGTGCACCGGACACGCCAAACCCGTCAGACGGTACGCCAGCAGGCCTTGCGCCTTGACCCGCGCTTCGACCCGCCCCAGCACCGCGGACGGACCCCAGAAGACCTTTTGCTGTCGACAATTGTCCAGCGCCATGAACACCGACGGCGGGTCGCGCTCCAGCTCGGGTGCGATGAGATCGACGGCGGCCTCCGTGATCGCCAGCATCCCGAGCGGATCACCGGCGGCGTCGAGGTTCGCGACCGACGCGAAGAGCGGGCTCAAATCGGCCAGGCTCGGCACCATCCCAGACGCCACCAGGGCGACGTGCTCGCCGAAGCTATGACCGACCAGCAGATCGCTGCTTAGGCCGAGATCCCTCATCAAGACCCACATGGCCAGATCGGCCATCAACACGTCGTCGAGCATGCCCGCAAGCTCCGAACCCGACTCCCCGGATACGAGCCCTAACGGACGAGGCCCCGCGACGGCGGCGTTCCAGGCGTCGACCGCAGGCGAGAGGCCGCCCAGCTGCCGTGCAAGCCCGGTATCGCGATGACCGAAGCCCGGAAACAGCACCGCAACGCGGCCCGGCTCCTCGTACCCGGTCGCGTCGCGATAGTAGATTCGGTTTCCCAGATTGAAGCGCGCACTCGAGCGCGTTTCGAGCGCATCGAGTGCACGGGCAACGGCACCGGCAAAGTCGGCCGTGTCCGTAGTGACGATGGCCAGTCGGTGGCTCTCGGGGGGAGCGCCGGACGCCGGAGGCTCGAACGTATCGGCCCCGTGCTCCAGAGCCCCGCGCAGCGCACGGCACAGATCGGCCCGAGCGGGCGCGCAGAGCAGATGGAGCCGGGACGTTCGAGTGCCGACGGGCGGATGACCCACATCGGCCGCGCGGTCTTGTGCGCTCTTCACAGGGAGATGGCTACCAATGGGAAGGTTTCGGTGGATGCGCCGCCCCGCGACAGACGCATAGGTGCTACGGGCTCTGACTCGGATGCGACAGCCGACTCGGATCGTTCAACGGTATTTCGATTTGAAGGCGGTCGGAGGGAACAATATACTGCCGCGCGTGTCACGCCAAGACATCCAGCCGCCTCCAACCTGCGCAGCAGGTCACCGCTTTTGTGAACCCAGCGGGATCGCGACGCCCGCGGGACCCTGTCCCGAACCACAAGCCTCGCCGCTCACGCCCCTGGAACTCTGATGTCCGAGCGCAGTCACCAGACCGATTCCGGGCACGACCGCCGGCCGATCGCGATCACCGACCTGAGCCTTCAGGTCGGCCGTTTAGCCGACGTCTCGGCGGTTTGGAACGGGCTTTTGGCCGGGCGCCCGCTGGAATCCACGACGGCGACGCTCGATCAAGTCAGGTTTCTCTCATCCGTCCTGCGCGGCCTCGCCACGCCCGAGATGCCCGGAAGCCTTGCGATCGTCATCTGCGACAGCTCCGCTCCGGGTGCACCGGTACGCCGTCGCGACCTGGAGGCGACGCTCACCTCGTCCACGTCGGTCGATCTCCGCGTCTGGTCGCAGGGCGGCGGCTCCGAGGCCTGCGCGCGGGCGCTCGATCGTGCAGGCGAGCTCATGCGCGAGGGCTTTTCCCAGGTCATGATCGCCGCGTGCGAGCTCGACCGCGGCGCCGTCGTCGGGCTTATGCCGCTATCCGCCGCGGTGTCCACGAGCACCCCGGTCTTCGCGGTGATCGACCGGGGCGCGGTTCAGCCGGCCGTCCTGCGACTGGGGTCGGAGAGCCCGCCGGCAAAAACCGAGCTCGGCTCGTATTCGGCGGGAGAACGCCCCGCACCTTGGTGGTGGTCTCCCGAGTACGGGCTCCACCTGTCGCAGACCTTCACCAGTGTGCTGCCGCTGGCGGTCGCCGCCCTCGCCTTGCGCGAGCGCATCATCCCGCCCTACGGGCCGCCCCAGTCGGGGACGAGATCGACCGGTGCAACGCCCTGGGTCCACGGATTCGATTCGGGTCCGCGCCGTGCCGATATTGTGCTGCGCACCGATGGCTCGGAGCAGATTGTCCGAGTGAGGGCGGCGGACGAGACCGGCGTGCTGCTACAGGCATCGGTCACCGCCTGGCCGGCCGAGCCGTTCCTGATCGCCGCGGGATCGGCCCCCGCCCTGCGTGCCGAGATCGCGAATCTCGCCGAACGGCTCATGGCAGCCCCCTCGATCTTCTCGATGACCGCGCTCGCCGAATCCGTTTATTGCGCCGAGGGGGCTGCCCGCCTGGGATTCGTCGCAGCCGACCGGCAGGAGCTCGCGGACCGACTGCGGGTCGCGGCCGACCTCCTCGACGGCGTCGGCAGCCCGATGCGTGCAAAGCGCATCGGCGTCCATCTCTCGCTCCCGGACCCCACACAGGCAGGGATGCAGGGGCCGCCCTCCGTCGCCTTCATGGCGCCCGGGATCGGCTCGGCCTATCCGGGCATCCTGCGCGGTCAAGCCCTGAGCTTCCCGCCCGTGATGGACACCTTGGACGACTTCGCAACCGCGTGGCCCGGTCCGGCCGGGGATCTTTGCGCCCGTCTCTATCGACAAGACAGTCCCGCTTCTGCCGCCTGGAACGATTTCGATTGGAGCGGCGCCGTCGGATCCATGGCCGTCATGGCATCGGCGGGACTCCTCGCCCGAGCCGGAGTCGAGCCCGACACCTTGCTCGGCTTCAGCAACGGCGAGATGGCCGCCCTGCTGCTCGCCGGCGCCATGCAACCGCCGCCCGGGATGTCCAGGGAACGGCTGATCTGGGATACCGCGGCCTCGGGCAGGAGCCGACGCTCCGACGGTCTGATTCGAACCGGACGCATGGTGGCCGTTCACCTCGTCGATCAGGGTCGAAAGCGTCTCGCCGAGCTGCTGGAGTGCTATACCGGTCGTGTCTTTCTCGCGATCGACGCCTCGCCGAAACACGTGGTTCTGTTCGGTCTCGCGCCCGAGATCGATGCGGTCATCGCCGCACTCGACGAGGACGCCAATATCTGCCTGCACCTGCCGTTCGACCGGCCGTTCCACACCCCGCTCTATCGCGACGAGCTCGAGCCCTTGGAACGCCTGCTGGCCCAGCTGGGTTATCGCAAGCCGGAAACACGGATCTGGAGTTGTGCCGCAAACGCGCCCTACCCGTCCGATCCGCAGCGCTTCCCGGCAGTCGTCAAGCAGGCCCTGACGGGGACCGTGCGGTTTCGCGAAGCGATCGAGTCGCTTTACGCGCGAGGGCTTCGGACCTTCGTGGAGATCGGCGGGCGCAGCCAACTGGTCGGCTACACCAAGGATGTGCTGCGGCGTCGGCCGGCCACCTTGGTCGGCCTCGATCGGGAAGGCGGAGACGGCGCCCGGATCGTACTGGATGCCCTCGCCACCTTGTTCGTGGCGGGCGTGCGCATCGACCTGAGCCGGTTGCGGCCGGGCCCCGCGCACCGGATGGATTGGGGGATCGTTCCCGAGCCCGACGCCGACGAGCGGAACCTCACCGAATGGGCGCAGGCAAGTCCACCCGAGGCGTGGGGCGAGCAGGATCCCGCCGAGGACACTCGAGCACCGGATTCACCCGGAAACGCGAGCGGATTCGCACACGGGCCCCCGCAGGGGCTCACCCCAGAGCGTATCGCCCTCATGCATCGGCAGCTGGCGCTCACGCGGCAGTTCATCGAGACTCAGGAACGGGTTGCGCTCGGGTTAATCGCCGCCGCCCGAGCCCGGCGACCGCCGCAGGTCGCGCTACCGGAGCGCACATGGCGAGCAACTTCCGACGGGCTCTTCGACGGCCCTGCCCGTAAGGTCGCCGACGCGATCGAGCTCGGCCTGCTGTTGGAGCCGGATCGGGATACCCATCTGGACCATCACCGTCTCGGTCGTGTCCCGGCCGGCGAAGAGTCGCGGCCCGAACGGCCCTTACCCGTCATGGCGATGGTGATGGCCCTCGAGGTTATGGCCCAGGCCGCACGCGAGCTGGTGGGCGGGGGTCGCGGCGAACGGTTCTCCTTTTCGGGCGTGGACGGTCTCCTTGGGAAACGCTGGATCAGTGTTCCGCAGCGGCAATCGCGTCTGTGCATCCACCTACAGCGACGGCATCGCGACGCCGACGGGCTCGAGCGCATCTCCGTCGCACTCTTTACCCCGCCGACGCAGGACGGCGATGCGGTTCGGGAGGCGGTAACCGCACAGGTGGTGCTCGGCACCGAAAGCATCCGGTTGGAACCGGTCGAGACCTGGGGCGAACCGCTCGCGACCGCGTGGAGCATGGCCGACTTCAACCGCCTGGCGCTCTTTCACGGACCGGCGTTTCGCTGTCTCGATCGTCTGATCGCTCTGCGCGAGGACGGGTTGGAGTTGACGGCGGTCGCGCCGCAGCGCGACCGGCTCTTCGGACCACAACGCCATGGCGAGGCGGCAACACCCGCCGCCTTGCTCGACGCCGTCGGCCAGGCTGTGGCCTTCTGGCTCCTCGCGCGCGGAACCCGCTGGTTTACGGCATTCCCGGTCGGGATCGATCGGTATCGCCAGACCGGAGACATCCCCGAATCAGGCGATCGGGTCGCCTGCGCGGTCCGGGTCCGGCAGCAAGGCGATGCGCTGGTCGCGGACGCCAGTTTTGCGCGACCGCACGGACCCGTCTTTGCCCGCGTGGACGGGATGCGCCTCATGGTCTATTACCCCTTTCAACCGATGCTCTCGCGCCTCTATTGGCGCGAGAGTCAACCGCTGTTGACAACCGGCGGATCCGAGACGAACGATCGAAGGCTCGTGCGTGAATGCCCGGATCAACTCGTCAAGGACCTGGACCTCGCGGGCGGAATCTTCGTCGCGGCACTCGCGCGTCTGATCCTCGTGGAAACCGAGCACCAGACCGGGGCTAAAACAGAGGACGGGCTGCCGGCACGCGGCGACACGAAACGCACCGATCTGCTGATGCGTCTCGCGGCCAAAGAGGCCGCCATCGTCTGGCTGAGGGAGCACGAGGGTCACTCGCCCGATCACCTCGACCTTTGCGTGGAGCTGACCGAGGAGGCTGAAACGCAATGGCATCTCGCCCGCGTGCGCCCCTTCGGCGACTGGGTCGAACGGCTCCGCGGGAGGCTTCCACCCGTCAGGATCCAGACGACCGGCGGGCGGATCCGGGCGGTCGTGGACCTGGAGCGGAACGCCTCGAACGACATCGAGCATCAACAATCCACCACACGTGAAACGAGGATCGAATGGACAGCCTGACACCGGCACAGATTCAAGACGCAGTGCTCCAATGCATCCAGGACATCCTGGCCGACACCGACCTCGAGCTCGAGGAGCCTCTCGGTGCGTCCACCATGCTGAACACCGACCTTTGTCTAACCTCCGTCGAGGCGATGGAGCTCTTCGCCATGCTCGACCTGCGTCTGAGCCTGCGTCTGCCCTACGAGGCCCTGGTCATGGCCGACGGTCAGTATCGCGACGAGCTCACCGTCGGGGAGCTTGTCGAGTTCGCGTTCGCGCATCAGGGCGCCCCCGCACCGCGCCCACAGGCGATGTAAGCCCGATGAGCGACGATCGAACGCGCATCGACGGCGGCCGGATCCTAAAGCGGTGACCCCGACGCAGAGCCCTTCGACTCCGCGGATTCTCCTCTACGCCCATGCCCAGCTCGGCGTAGGCCATGTGCAACGCAGCCTGCTGATCGCGGCGGCCCTGATGGAGCAACAGGGCGCGGCCTGCATGCTGCTGGCGTGCCGGAAAGGGCTCGACGGTCTCGATCTCCCGTCCGATCTGCACATCGCGACGCTGCCGGACTGGCCGGCGGCCGACGACCGCGGAGGTCCGGCGCGCGTGCGCGAGCGCGCCGACCGGATCGCGGAGGCCTTTCGGGTCTTTCTCCCGCATGCGGTGCTCGTGGACCATCTCTTTCTCGGGCTCGGCGGAGAGCTCGCTCCGGTGCTCGCATCGACACCGCGCAATCCAGACGCGCCGCTCTTCGCCATCGGCGTCCCGTACGGACCCCGGCCCACGATGCGCGGCCCCCGGAACCCCGGCGTGCGGCGCGCCATCGGTCGCTACGACCTCGCACTCTGCTATGTCGATGCGCGTCACGAACGTCCAGCCGAGGCCTTCGAGCGACAGGGCTACCTGCTGCCCGAGGAGCGCCACGACGTCGGGTATGTCGTGGAGCCCGCGTTCGTACCCGCACCGCCGGGATCGCCGCCCCTAGTGGTCGGCCTCGCGGGAGGTGGAAGCACCGGTGTCGGTCTCTTCCGCTTGCTCGAATCGGCCCTGCGCACCCGGCTCGATCGCGGCGAGATCCGCTTGCGCATCGTCGCGGGGCCTTTGGGCGACCCCTCGGCATCCTGCATCGACGCCTCCCGGATCCAGGTGCTGACCCGGTCACCCTTGCGGCAAGCGCTGGACGGAGCGTCCCTCGTGGTCTCGCGCTGCGGTTACAACACCGCGTACGCGCTGCTGAGAATCAGCTTGCCGATCGTCTTCTGCCCCTATGCGGGAACCGGCAGCGACCAGATCGACCGTGCCGCCGCGCTCGGACGCCTCGAGGGCGTGTGGACCTTCGACGAGCAGGCGGGTGCGGCGTCCCTCGCAGCCCGGATCGATGAGGGTCTGGGCGTTCGCCCTACGGGCCGTGCCGAATCACTGGATTGCGACGGTGCCGAACGGGCGGCCCACGTGCTTGCCTCCCTTGCAAAGAGACGAATTACGCTATGATCCGCCCACGCGTCATCATCAACGCCGACGACCTCGCCCTGACCGATCTGGTCACCGAGGCGACCCTGGAGACCGCGACCCGCGGCGTCCTGTCTTCGACTACCGCAATGGTCTGTGTCCCCGGGGCCGAGGGTCGGCTGCGCAGGGTCGCCGACAGGCTCGCGGGGCGGATCGGTTGTCACCTCCAGCTGACCGGAGGCCGACCCTGTCTCGATCCGCGCGAGATCCCGTCGTTGGTGGGGCCCGACGGGCAATTTCCCGATCATCGAAGCGGACTCGGTGCCTGTCATCCGGATGAGGTCGTTCGGGAGTGGGACGCTCAGATCGCGCGCTTGCACAGTTGGGGGATCGAGCCGACCCATCTGGACAGCCACCACCATGTGCATTGCCGGCGCGAGCTGATCCCGCCGTTTGCCGAGGTGGCGGCCCGCCATGGACTTCCCGGGCGCGCGTGCGGCACGGGAGAGGCGCGGCGTCTAAGAGAACTCGGGGTCAAGACACCGTCCGACTTGCTCATGCTCTCCGGCGTGCGGCCGCTGACCACGGCATTGGTCATGGGACGACTCAGGCTTGCGCTGAGAATGGCCGGCCCCGGATCGATCGTCGAGCTGGGTTGCCATCCGGGATCTCCGCAGGATTCGGCACTCGCGGCGATCTCCAGCTACGTCGAGGCGCGCGTCGAAGAGACGCGGCTGCTCTGCTCCGCGGAGCTGCGCGAGGCGCTGGACAGCGAGGGCATCCAGGTTGTCGGCTTCGCGGCCCTCGGCACCTGAAGGCCCCGAGAGCCCTACGGCCTGCTCGACCAACCTTGCCGAGCCCGCGACCAACGCATCCGGCGCCGGCGCAATTTGTGAGATCAACGAGATCGAATCACGCATGTTGAACCCATCCAACGAGTGGCTACACGCCCTGATCGGCTGCGGGCGCGTCGCGCCGACCCATGTAGACGCGGCCGGATATGCGGCACCCCTGCGATTGGCCTACGCCGTGGACATGGATCCCGAGATCGCCGGCGCGTTCGCGGCTCGCTGGGGTCTGGCGCCCGCCGAATTGGACCAGGTGATGGCGGATGCCGCGGTGCGCTCGGTCTCGATCTGCACGCCGCACGATACGCACCCGGATCTGGCGTTGCAGGCGTTGAGCGCCGGCAAACATGTCCTCCTGGAGAAGCCGCCCACGCTCGACCCGTCTGGCGTGCTCGCGCTCGCCGCGGCGGCGCGTTCGGCTGACCGATTGGTCTTTCCGATCACGCAGCACCGTTTCGACCCGCTCGTAACCCTGGTGCGAGAGCTCATCGCCGAAGGACATCTCGGTGCACTGCGCATGGTCCGGGTCTCGTTGGAATGCGTGCGTGACCCCGCCTACTACGGCGCGAGCGACTGGCGCGGAACCTGGGCGCGCGAGGGCGGCTCGGTTCTCATGAACCAGGGCTACCATTTCATCGACATGTTGATGTGGTTGGCCGGCCCGGTCATTCATGTCGAGGCGATGATGGACACGCTGGGGAATCGCGAGGTGATGGAGACCGAGGACAGTCTTGTCGCCGCACTGCAACTCGAAAACGGTGCACTCGGCACGGTGGCCATTACCGGTGCCGCCGGATCCGCCTGGAGCAACGTCATCGAACTGATGGGCGATCGCGGCATCGTGGCCTTCGATCTGTCGACCCCCGCGCGTCTTCACCGTTTGGAGCTGACATCCAAGAAGGCGCTCAAACACTGGCGCTCCGCGTTCGCCGAGGCGCAGAAGACCAACGAGATCCCGTTGGGCGTGTCGTATTACGGGGTGTCGCACCGGGACCAATTCCGGGCCCTGACGGGCGCGGTGGAGGGCACGCCGGATCCGCGCGCCGCGACCCTGGAGCAGGCCGCCGAGGCGGTACGGGTGATCCAAGCGATCTATGCGTCCGCCCGAGGCGAGCTTGGGTCGACCGCGACATCGCCGCTCTATGCGCGGGCCTGACCTCATGACGATCGAGCCCTCGGAGAACTGGCAAGATGTCCACGAGAGCGACATCGAGGCGGTCGCTCGCCTGCTTCGACGCGGCGAGATCTCGATCGTCAGCGGCGGACATCTGGCCCGTTTCGAGAAACAGTTCGCCGCCTTCGCCGGTGGACGGCACGCGGTGGCGACGAACAACGGAACCGCGGCGATCCATGCCGCGCTCTGGGCGGTAGGCGTGCGCTCGGGCCATGAGGTCGCGGTCTGCGATTACGGCTTCCACGGCATGGCGGCCGCCGTGCGATCACTCGGCGCCGTGATGGTGCCGGTCGATGCGGAACCGCTCGGCCTGACGCTGGATCCGCAGGATCTGGCCCGAGCCGTCTCCGAGCGGACAGCCGCGATACTGGTCCACAACCCTTGGGGGGTTCCCGCCGACTACACCGCATTGCGCGCCGCAGCACCTGGGATCCCGCTGGTCGCGGATGCCTCGCACGCCCACGGCGCGCTCTATCGCGGCGAGCCCCTGGCGGCCCATGCCGACATCGCCTGCTTCTCGCTCGGGCGGGGAAAACTCGTCTCAGGCGGGGAGCTCGGATGCGCCGTGACCCGTGACCCGGAGCTGCACGAGCGGATGCTGGTCTACGGCCACGTCAACCGCGTCCCGGGCGACCTGAAGACCCTCGACTGGGCCGGATCGGCGGTCGGCTTGAAGCTGCGACCCCATCCGGTCGCCTTGGTGCTGGCGCTCGGTCAGCTCAAGCGCTACCCGGAGAAGCAGGCGCTGCAGCGTGCGTACGCGCGTGGCGTCGAGGCGATCGCAGGCGATCTCGGTCTGGTCCCTCTGCAACCCTGCTGCGATGCCGAACGCGTCTATTGGCGCATCGTCCTCGGCGTCCCGGAGGGCCTCGCAGCCACACCCGAGGAGGTCGCGGCCATCGCCGAGCGTCTGCGCCGAGCCGGCGTGGCGATCGAGCCGAACCACTACTGGCCGACCCTCCAGCATCAAAGCTTGTTTGACTGGGAGGACCACCGCGCAGGTATCAGACGCCGTCACTGTCCCGTCGCGGCACGGATCGCCCCGCGCCTCCTCACCCTTCCGGCCCGGGTACAACCCCCGGCCGACGCACTGGAACGTCTTCGCGAATGCCTGACCGCTGTGCTCGCGGGCGACGACACACGCACGACCTCCCCCGTTTCAACCGGAGAGACTCCCCCATGAAGTTCCTCGTCATCATGCGCCCCAATGGGCAACCCTATCAGATCGAATCCGAGCAGGTCCGCCAATACGCCGGCGAGGTTCGAGCCGCGCTGAGCAGCGGCGACGTGGAGGCCGCCTATGCTTTCGTCGCCGGCGGCGGGGCCTTTGTGACGAGCGCGGACAACTCACGCGATCTGCTGCTCAAGGTGCGGATGAACCCCTACTTCAAGGCTAGTCATGTCGAGGTCATCCCGATCGTCGATGCGGATGTCTTCCTGGAAGGCCTTGCCGACTACAAGGGGCTCTAAGACGCCCGTGCCCGACCCGTTTCGCTGCGTGTTCGGATGACCGCGCGCAACCCCTCCGTTGGAGACGTCATGAAGCATCCGATCGAGCAGGCGTTCGTCTGCCTGTGCCTGAATCCCGCCGAGCTTCCCGGCGGCTCCATCCTGCCGGCGGCGGCCCGTGCGGGGCACCTCGGCGTCCTCGACCTCACCCGTTGCGGCCACGCCGCCTTCACGCGTGCCGTCGCGGATGCACCGCCGTCGGCGGGTCTACGCCTGCGCCCGGAGCAGGTCGAGAGCGTCGTCCGAGAGGCCAGTGTGCAGGGACGACCGCTTCTGATCGCCGACGCCGATCTTGTCTGCGCGGACCGTTTGATCGATGCCGCCCGCGTGGCCTGCAAAAGCGGCGGAGCGGTCTGGATCGAGATCCCGTCGGTGGCGATCCTGGACGCCGTTCGAGCCTCCGATCTGCGCCCGGAGGGCCTCATCGTGCGCGGCCAGGAGAGCGCCGGCTGGTGCGGCGAAACCGGCGCACCGGTCCTCCTTCAGGCGGCTCTCGCGGTCGGGATCGGGCCAGTGATCGTTTACGGCGGTCTCGGCATCGGCGGCATGGCCGCCTGCCGGGCTGCCGGTGCGGCCGGCGTCGTCTTGGACGACCAGCTCCTGCTCCTGCGCGAATCGCCGCTCGGCCCCGAGCATCGCGGTTGGCTCGAAACCCAGAGCGTGGAAGCCAGCCTGCTCCTCGGCTCCTCTCTGAAGGCCCCCTGCCGCGTCTTGCAGCAGTCGCGTTTTCGGCAAACGAAGCCGGCACGCGATCTGGCGATCGCGTTGGAGGGCCAGGACATCGGACCGGAGCAGGCACGCGCCGAATGGCGTCGATCGATCGGGGAGCGGCTCGGATTCGGATCGCCCGAAACCGCATTGTGGCCGGTCGGACAGGGGCTCGGCTTCGCGGAGCGGTTCGCACGCGAGTATCGCACCCTCGGGCGGCTGCTGCGGGCCATCGAAAACGCGATCCCGCGGATGATCGAGACTGCGGCGACCCAGGGAGCAACACGCCGCGGCAGCACCATGGCGGGGCGCCTCGGCGTGGCCGACCCGGTCGTCCAAGGCCCGATGACCCGCGTCAGCGATACCGCCGAATTCGCCGACGCGGTTGCCGGCGGCGGCGCTCTGCCGACACTCGCGCTGGGTGTCATGCGCCCGAGCGAGATCTCCGCGCTCCTCGGACGCTGCCGCGAGCGGCTCGCCGGCAGGGCCTGGGGCGTGGGCCTGCTCGGTTTCATCGAGCCGAGCCTCCTGGAGGCCCAGATCGAATGCCTGCGACGGATCGCGCCGAGCTACGTCGTCCTTGCGGGCGGCCGCCCGGATCAAGCCAAGGCGCTGGAGGCTATCGGACTCAAGACCTTCGTCCATGTACCGACACCGGCGCTTCTCGAGCGTTTTCTCGGCGAGGGCGTGCGTCGCCTGATCTTCGAAGGCCGCGAGTGCGGAGGACATGTCGGGCCGATCGGATCCCTGCCGCTGTGGGAGATGGCGGTCGAGCGTATCCTCGCGTCCAAGGGGGCGGACATCAAGGACCTTGAGGTCCTGTTCGCGGGCGGAATCCACGACGCGGCCAGCGCAGCCATGGCGGCCACCGTCGCCGCTCCGCTGGTCGCGCGCGGAGCAGCCTGGGGGATGCTCATGGGAACCGCCTATCTCTACACCCGGGAGGCCGTGGATCGCGGTGCCGTGGTTGCGGGTTTCCAGCATGCCGCCTTGGCGTGCCGCCGCACCGTCACGATCGAAAGCGCGCCTGGGCACGCCAATCGCTGCATCGACACGCCCTTCGTCGACCTCTTCTTGGCCAATCGCCGGACGCTTCTGCAGGCTCAGCGCTCGATCGACGAGACCCGCGAGCAACTCGATGCACTCCTGCTCGGACGGCTGCGCATTGCGACAAAGGGGATTGCTCGGGAAGGGGAGCGGCTGATCGAAGCCCCTTCGGAGCAACAGCAGCGAGACGGCATGTTCATGATCGGGGACTGTGCCGTCGTGAAGGACGAGCTGACCGACATCACCCGCCTTCATCGCAGCGTCACCGAGGATGCGGCACGATGGCTCGAGGCCAGCGCGGCCGAGGCGACGGCGCTGCGCGGTGCGGATTCCGCTCGGGAGGCGAAGCCGAGCGATATCGCCATCATCGGCATCGGGATGCTCGCGCCGGGCGCGGCCGACGTCGAAGCGCTTTGGGACGTCATTCTCGCCGCACAACCGCGGACCCGCGAGATTCCGGCAGGGCGCTGGGACTGGCGGCTCTACCACGACCCCGAGGGCCGTGACCCTGATGCGAGCGTATGCCGCTGGGGCGGCTTCTTCGACCCCGTCCTGTTCGATCCACTGCTGTTCGGCATCCCGCCGAAATCGGTCGGCAACATCATCCCCGCCCAACTCCTCATGCTGGAGATGACGCGACGTGCCCTCCTGGATGCCGGATACCCCGACGGCGATTTCGATCGGGAGGAAACCGCCGTGATCTTCGGCGCCGCGGATGCCGCCGGGTTCACCGGGGACGCCATTCGTGCCCGCGCCATGGCGCCCGTCGTTGCCGGCCCGCATGCCGCCGAGATCAAGGCGCGCACGCCCGAGCTGGCGGACGAGACCTTTGCAGGCGGCCTCACCAGTGTCGTCGCGGGTCGGGTCGCGAACCGCTTCGATTGCGGCGGCCCGAATCTAACGGTCGATGCCGCCTGCGCATCGGGGCTGACAGCCTTGGACATCGCCGTTCAATCGCTGGAGTCCGGTCGTACCAATCTCGCCCTTGTGGGCGCCGTGGACGTCGGCCAAAGTCCGGGGTCATACACGGGATTTACGCGCACCGGCGCACTCTCTCCCACGGGTACCGAGCACGCATTCGACGCGTCCGCCAACGGCTTCGTGCCGAGCGAAGCCGCAATCGTGATGGTGCTCAAGCGTCTTGCGGACGCAGAGCGCGACGGGGACCGGATCTACGCCGTGGTCAAGGCGGTCGGCGCCTCGAGCGACGGGCGCGCGATGGGAATGACGGCGCCTCGCACGGAAGGCCAACTGCGGGCGATGCGCCGTGCCTACCTCAAAGCGGCGATCCCGCTGTCGAGCATCGAGTTGTACGAGGCTCACGGCACGGGGACTCGGGTCGGCGACCAATCCGAGATCGAAGCCTACAGCGGGCTGCTGGATACGGGCGGCGTGGGAGCCGAAAGCTGCACCCTCGGGTCGCTCAAATCGATCCTCGGCCACGCCAAGACAGCGGCCGGCTTGTTGGGTTTGGCCAAGACGACCTTGGCCCTTTACCATGGGGTTCTACCCCCGCATTACGGCGTCACCGACCCGATTCCGGCGTTGGCGCGCTCGGGGTCGCCCCTGCGATTGCTGGACGCACCCCGTCCCTGGCTCGATCGACAGTCCCATCCGCATCGCGCCGCCGTCAGCGCCTTCGGCTTCGGCGGCACCAACAGTCACGTCGTCTTGGAAGAATATCGCGCACTCGGCGGCCCGCCCGCACCGTGCGGCGGCCACCGCTGGCCCGCCGAGCTGTTTGTGTTTCACGGGCCTGATCGCGCGCGGTTGAGGGCGCAGCTCACCCATCTGCAGGACTGGCTCGCCCGCGGCGCAAAGCCGCCTCTGCGCACCCTGGCGGCAGCCTGCGCGCAGGCTGCAGGCGATCCGCGCACGGGCTGGGTCGCAACCGCCGTGGTCCCCGACCTGGGGCGACTCGCCGACGCCCTCGCCGGCCTGATGGATGCGCTGGACGAACCCGCACGCCGCCTGCCGAGCGAGCTGGGCTTGGAGCAACGCTCGACCGACGGCGTCGACACCGTCGCCTTTCTGTTCCCCGGCCAAGGCGCCCAGTACGTCGGTATGGGACGGGCACTGGCCCTTCATGCCCCGCCTGCCCGAGCGGTCTTATCGCATGTACGCGCGCGCTTGGAGGGCAAGCTCCCGCTTGCGTTGGACGACTACCTCTTTCCGCCGTCGGTCTTCAATGCGTCCGACCGCGCTCGCCTCGACGAGCGATTGATCGACACCCGTGTGGCACAACCCGCTATCGGCGCCGTCTCGGCGGCCTCGGTCGCCTATCTGCAGCATTTGGGCGTGATCCCGGACATGGTCGCCGGTCACAGCTTCGGCGAGCTGACCGCACTGCATGCCGCAGGCGTGCTGTCACTCGACGACTTCATCGACCTCGCGACCGCGCGAGGTGGCTTGATGGCGGCGGTCAACCGCCCCGGTGGAATGGCTGCGGTCTTTGCCGAGCGCGAGGCCGTCGAGAGCGAGCTCCGCCGATACCCGGGGATCGTGCTCGCCAATCACAACAGCGACAAGCAGGTGGTGATCTCCGGCCCTGCCCCGCAGCTCGAGGCCGCCTGCGCCGGATTGGCCGACAAGGGCTGGCGCGTCATGAGACTGCGGGTGTCGACGGCCTTCCATTCGCCCTTGATGGCAGAGGCGAGCGATGCCTTCGCCCATGACCTTTCACGCATCTCCCCAAGTCCCGCCCGGATCGCGGCCTACTCCAATATCGACGGCCGGCGCTTGGAGGGCCCAAACGTCGCCGCCCATCTGAACAGCCATCTGACTGCGCCGGTCGAGTTCGTCGCGATGGTGCGGCGGATGATGGACGCGGGGGCACGCGTCTTCGTCGATGTGGGTCCGATGGAGACATTGGCCGGTCTACTCGGGACGATGGACCTTCCGGAGGATGTCCGTATCGTCGCGCTCGACCCCGGCAAACAGGGGATGCCCGGTTTCCTCAAAGGGCTCGCCGCACTCTGGCGCGCCGGTCGGCCCATCGATCTCGCGCGCCTGTTCGACGGACGGGTCGAGCGGATTCGCGGCATCGACGAGGTGTGCCGGGCCGCCTTGGCGCCACCCGTCCGACCCACCTCCTGGATGGTCGACGGGCACATGGCCTGGCCGGTCTCGGAGAACGGCGACGGCTCTTCAGAGACCTCGCGATGGCGTGCGCTCAAGCCCCTCTACGACACCGATTCGCTCGCACGCGAACAGGCCGAACGGGCGCGTGAAGCAACCGAATCCGCGCGCCTTCAGCCAAGCCGCTCGCCATTGCCGGCGGTCGGTGACGACGCCGGGGTTGCGGGCATTTATCAGGCTTACGCCGAAACGGTGCAGGCCTTCATCGCCAGCCAGGAGCGTATCTTCAGCGCACTCGTCGGCGGCGATCTGCCCGCCCCGGCGAGCCTCTCGCAACCTGCTTCGATCCCCGGGGCGGTCGCCCGACCGTCGGTCACACCGGCTTCAGAGCCGTCTCGCGAATCGGTGCCCGTCGAGCCCCGCCCGGCGCCGACCTCGGCGCCGCCTGCGCCGAGCGCACCGCCGTCGCTGGATCCGACACGGATCCTGATGGAGACGGTCTCCCGGGTCACCGGCTACCCGGAGGACATGTTGAGCTTGGACGACGACATGGAGGCCGAGCTGGGCATCGACTCGCTCAAGCGGCTCGAGATCCTCGAATCCTTTGCGCGCGCGCTGCCGGGGGCCGGCACGGGCAACCTCGACGTCGATAGGCTAGCCCGTATCCGCACCTTGCGGGGGTGGCTCGAATCCGCCGAATCCGTGCCGCCCGTAAGCATGCCGCCCGGCGGCGCGCAGACAACCGGCGTCCGCGTAGCCGATCGGCCCGTCCGAGCCGACGTCAGTACAGGGAACACCATCGATTGGGCCGAGGCCATCCTGCGTGTCGCGTCCGAGGTCACCGGGTATCCGGCCGACATGCTCGATCTGACACAGGATATCGAGGCCGACCTGGGCATCGATTCGTTGAAACGCATCGAGATGGCGGACCGCCTCCGAGAAGAGATTGCGGGGCGCGCCGATGTCGACATCCACGCCTTCTCGGAGGACTTGACCCGGCTTCGACATCTCGGGGAATGGGTCTCTCGACTCTCCCGGGCCAAAGAAACGACGCAGCCGACCACCCCGTCGAAGGCGCCCTCTGCAGCACCGCCGCGAAGTACCGTCGATGCCTGTCCACGCTATGTCATGGCGCCTGTAGAACAGCCCCTCTCGACGTCGAGCGATGCGCGCCTGAGCGGACTCTACATCGTCACGCGCGACCGACTGGGCGTTGCCGAGGAGCTCGCAGCCCTCCTCGAGCTGCGGGGCGCCTATGCCGGACTGGTCGAGGCCGGCGACGACCTCGATGACACGCTCGCCGCGCTGCGCTCGGCCTATGGCCCCGTTCAGGGCATTGTGCATCTCGCCGGGCTGGATCAGGGAGATCACGTCGATTGGGCCGATGCCTGCAGGCGCAGCGTGCTGGACCTCTTCCGGCTCCTCCAAGCGGTTCGCAGCGACTTCGCCCGCTCGGATCGCACTGAAACGCGATGGATTCTGTCGGCGTCCGCTCTGGGCGGACGCTTCGGCCGAGACGGAAGGCTGCTTGCGGGATCGCCTGTCGCAGCCGCACCGCTCGGGATCTTACGAAGCCTCGAGCATGAATGGCCGTCGCTTCACACCCGTTGCCTGGACTTCGAGCGGGATCGGCCGCCCCTCGCCGTCGCGGATACACTCGTCAACGAGCTCCTCTCTCCGGGCGGTGCGACTGAGGTCGGTTACCTGCAAGGTGAACGCTGGTCGTATTCCCCGCGTCCGGCACCCCTCGCCCACACCGACACGGACGGCGCCGAGCTTCCCCAGGATGCCGTCATCCTAGCCACGGGCGGTGCCCGAGGCATCACCGCGTCGCTGGTCTGCGCGCTGGCGCGTCCGGGCATGCGTGTGGTCTTGATCGGCCGACAAGCGCTCGAAGATGCCTCGGCGAGCGACGGCGGCGAAGAAGAAACCCCGGCGGAGATCCGCACGAGGCTCATCCATGCGGATCGCGCCGCCGGACGATCGCGCCCTCCGGCCGTCATCGAGCGCGAGGTCGGCGCCGTCGTCCGGCACCAAGAGGCCGTCGCGACGCTCCGACGGTTACGCGCGTCCGGGATTCAGGTCGAGTATCACGCCTGCGACGTTCGCGACTCGCGTGCATTCGGCGCCCTGATCGAGGCGCTCCAGACGCGGCTCGGGCGTATCGATCTCCTGCTGCACGGGGCAGGCGTGATCGAAGACCGACTGCTCGTAGACAAGACACCGGACTCCATCGCCCGTGTCTTCGAAACCAAGGCCAAGTCCGCACATACGCTGATGGCCCGCCTGGACCCCGAGCGACTGGGAACCCTGGTGCTCTTCGCCTCGACCGCCGGGCGTTTCGGAAACCGCGGCCAGAGCGATTATGCCGCTGCCAACGAGACGCTCAATCGATTGGCTTGGATGATGCGGGCGAAGTGGCCGCAGACCCGTATCCTGGCGATCAATTGGGGGCCCTGGACGGGGGTCGGGATGGCGGATGCGAAGGTCCAGGAGCGATTTGCTCGGCAGGGCATTCCGGTCATCACGCCCGAAGCCGGCGCGCGCTTCTTGATCGCGGAGCTGGCCGCCGGGGCGTCGGATGTCTGCGAGGTCATCGCGGGAGACGGTCCGTGGGGCATCGCGGGCAAGACCCGACAGGCGACGGATCACGGAGCCTCCGAGGTAAGGCTCGGCGAGGGTGCAAATGTCTAGTACCCCGTCGGCGCGGGTGCCGGCGGAACCGGTCGGGCTGCGGCTCGTCAACGAGCAGCTCGGCACCGAGCCCTTAGTGGTCCACGCGCACGGCCACCATCGCAACCATCCCCATTGGCCTCCGATTCGCGACGCCTTCTTCCGTTCGGCCCCGGCAACGATCGGTCCCTCCGCGCGTGTCACCGTCATCACCTGCAACAACGGCGCGCAGGCCATGGGACTGCTCGAACGGGGGCTCGAGCATTTGGGCGTGCCCTATCGGGTCGGCGGGCAAGGTGTTCGCGACTGGGTCAACGCGCGCGACAAACCGCGGACGATTCGCGCCTTGCTCGATACGATCGACACCCCTTACGTCCTCTACGCAGACTCGCGGGACGCCCTGATCCTTGGCAACCCCGAGATCCTCGTGGATCGGTTCGAGGACCACTTCGCGACCGGTATCGTCTTCGGGGCCGATCGTCTGAGCTGGCCTCCGCTGCCGCGGTTCAAGCGTTTCGAGCGCGCGATGGCCGCCGGGCAGCCGGGTGATTGCCACTACCTCAACGGGGGGACCTGGATCGGCCGGACCGCGTTTTGTCGCGACCTCTTCGCCGCCGCGCTCGAGATTCCCGCCGCCCCCGAGGCCCCCGATTCCGAGCAGGGAATCCTGCGCACCCTCTGGATGGAGAGGCCCTCGGACATCGCCCTCGATTACCGTTGCCGCATGTTCCAAAACATCGGCTTTGTCGCTGCGCCGATCTTCCGCATCGACACCGGGCACACCACGGATGACACATGATCGGGCCGAGATGAGACACGATCGACTCACCCCGCACCGGCGCGAACATCTCGACCAGCCCCCGAGCCCCCGCCGATGACCTTGCCCGCCGATCAAGTCGCAGATCAATCCGCCGATCGCGTCACCGATCGCGTCGAGCAGCGCTCGTCGGCCCGCGCCGATGCATCGCCGGGCCGATACGATTGGCGTGTCTTGGCCGACATGGTGCTGCGCCATCGCCGTGAGCTGATCCTTGCAAACCTGGTGGCCATCCTGGCCGCACTCGCCGCGATTCCGATGCCCTTGATCCTGTCCCTGATGGTCGACGAGGTCCTGCTCGACGACCCCGGGGCCATGGTCGCCTTCATCGACCACATCTCGCCCGCGAGCTGGCAAGGCCCCATGTGGTATCTGCTCGCGGCCTTGCTCGCAACGCTTGTGCTGAGATTCGCGAACGTCGGACTGAGCATCGTCGAGACACGTCTCTTCGGCCGCATCGCCCAGGATGTCGTCTTTCGCATGCGCGGCGATCTGCTGCATCGGCTCGAGCGCGTCTCGATGGCCGAGTACGAGACCCTCGCCGGGGGCACGGTCGCCTCTCATCTCGTGACGGACATGAACGCGATCGATGACCTGGTCTCCTCCGCGGTCAGTCGTTTCTTGGTCGCCACGCTCACCATCCTCGGCACCGCCGCCGTCCTGCTCTGGATGCATTGGCAGCTCGGGCTCTTCATCCTGCTGCTCAACCCTGTCGTGATCTACATCACGACCCGGTTCGGGCGGCGCGTCAAGGCGTTGAAACGGCAGGAAAACCGTGCATTTCAGGGGTTTCAGGAGTCGATCTCCGAGACGCTCGACGCGATTCGGCAGATTCGGGCCAGCAATCGGGAAGGCTTTTACGTGGGGCGCAGCGTCGAGAGTGCCCGCCGGATTCGCGACACCTCGTTCGAGTACCGATGGAAGGCGGACGCCGCCAACCGGCTGTCGTTCCTGATCTTCATCGTCGGCTTCGATATCTTCCGCGTAGCGGCCATGCTCATGGTGGTCTTCTCGGATCTATCGATCGGTCAAATGCTGGCCGTCTTTGCCTATCTATGGTTCATGATGAACCCCCTGCAAACGATGCTCGACGTCCAATACGACTACCACAGCGCACAGGCCGCCCTGGAACGCATCAATCGACTGCTCGGGATGGGGCTGGAGCCCAAGTACCCTCATCGAACAGACCCCTTCGCCGGCAAGGAGACGGTCGCGATCGATCTGAGAGACGTGCGCTTCGACTACGGAGGCGGAGAACCCGTGTTGAACGGTGTGACGTTGAGCATCGCGGCGGGCGAGAAGGTCGCGGTGGTCGGCGCGAGCGGCGCCGGCAAGACGACGTTGGTGCAGGTGATCCTCGGGCTCTACCCGATCCGTCACGGCCGCATCCTCTTCGACGGAATCCCGGTCGAGGAGATCGGATTGGACGTCGTCAGAGACCATGTCGCCACGGTCCTGCAGGATCCGTCGCTCTTCAACGACAGCCTGCGCATGAACCTGACCCTCGGACGCGACATCCCCGACGCGCGTCTCTGGCATGCACTCGAGATCGCCCAGCTCAAGGACGTGGTGGAAGGGTTAAGCGAAGGGCTCGATGCCGTGCTCGGCCGAGACGGCGTCCGGCTGTCCGGCGGCCAACGCCAGCGCCTGGCGGTCGCACGGATGGTGCTGGCCGATCCCAAGGTCGTGATCCTCGACGAGGCGACCTCCGCGCTCGACACCGGGACGGAAGAGCGCCTGCATCGGGCCATGACCGGATTCCTGTCCGGTCGAACCACCATCATCATCGCCCACCGCCTGACCGCGGTCCTCCAAGCCGACCGCGTGGTCGTCATGGAGCAGGGACGCATCAGTCAGGAAGGGCGTCACGAGGATCTGATCGACGAGGTCGGCCACTACGCCACCCTCTATGGCACTCAGCGCTGACCGATCAACCGAGTGCAGCACGGCAGATGTGTTGAGACGGTTCGTTGTCGTTGTCGTTGTCGTTGTCGTCATCGACCATCGCTACGACCAAGATGCCGATGCCAAACGCATCGCATCGGCCGCGCGTCTCAACGCCGCCGCAGGAGCCGCGAGAAGGCACGCATTGGGGCGGTCAACCGCCAAGAGGTGGAGCGTCTCAGCGCCTCGACCTCTTGTTCCAGCGTATGGATCCGCGCATCGAGCGGAGACACGGGGTCCCGATCCTCACCGAGCGGATCCGAGGGTTCCCGCGGGGGCCAAGGGTCAGGCACACCGGAGGATAGGCGATGCCGGTGACGAACGCTGTTACGATCGACAGGCAGCGGATCGGCGCTAGCCAGGATGCCTTTCAGAAAGTCCGTGTCGTCGGACGCGGCATCGTCGAACCGACACCCGTCGAGAAACAAGGCGCGCTCGAACAGGAGGCTCGCAAGCGGGTACACCTGCCCGGAATCGATCCGGGCTAGATTGGGATCCCCGCTCAGCTCCACTCGGCGCATCAACCGTCCGTCGAGCAGCTCCTCGAGCACCGCGCCGGACCGCGCCAAGCGCGCCTGCCCGTCGAGAGAGAGCCGCGTCATCAAGGACGCGACATGATCCGGGTCGAGCAGGGTCGCCTCGTCCAGGATGAGCAGATAGGTCCCGGTGGCCTGCATCATCCCCGTATTCGCTGCCTCGCCGCGCGGTGTGTTCGGATCGCACTCGACCCATCGGATCGGAAAACGCGCACCCCCTTCCGGGGGGCGCGGCAGTGATCGAGCCGCGTCGGAGCGCTCCGCGAGAGCGACCACCTCCAGGCTCGGATAGGTCTGGTGAAACACCGAGTCGAGTGCCTCTCGGCCGGATCCGCTGTCCGCTCCGATCAGGATCGCCGAGACCAAGGGCGGCGCAACCACCTCCGCTTGGCGTTGCGTGTAGTAGACCCCGGGGCGGACGGCCAGCGACGGATCCAGCCGAAGCGCATCGCCCCGAACGATCCGATAGGCTTCCGCGGCGAGCACGATGGCGGGCAGGGTGTAGGTGCGATAGACGTTCAGGGCACCGATGTGTCGCCCGTAGTCCTGCTGCGCCAGCTGACTCGCAAAACAATCGACGGCCGCCTGTTTGCGCTGCACAAGGTCGGTGATGTCCAGCAAACGATTCGGGTGCAGGGGGACTCCGACCTCGTACATCACCAAGGCGATGTCGCCCCCACTGCGCCGCACGGCCTCCGCGCCCGTCAAGGCGACCGCGTAGTGATCCGGGTGCATCTCCCACCAGGAGGGTACGTAGACCAGGTCGGCCTGCTGCTCGCGGATCGCATCCATCATCCGCTCGATCAGGGCCTCTCCGTAGGCGATCCCGCGATCCGGCATCCTCCAGCACAGCGGCTCGCCATAGCCGAGGATCTCCGCGGCACACCGTGACTCCTGCTCGCGGACAGGTGCATATTCGCTCCCGGCGCCGCTTGCCGCACCGCCATCGGTGACGATCACGACCGCGAGCGGATCGCCGGCGGCGACGTGCCGCATGATCGCCCCCCCGCACCCGAGGACCTCGTCGTCCGGATGGGGCGCGAACACCAATGCGCGCCCCGGCCCAAGCGACTGCTCGGCACGATAGGGAACGAAATGCTGCTCGACGAAGCTCATGACTGGCGTATCCCCGATGTTTCTCGGATGCCGCCTAATGGAAATCGGTGTCACCGGACATCAACCACCAGCGGTCGCGGAGCCGCTCGGGCGCCGGTCCGTCGACCCAAACACTCGTCGGAATACTGATGTCCAGGTCCTTGACCTCTCCGTCGGGCCCGCCGAGAGCCGAGACATGCTGTTGCGTGATCCAACAGAAAACCGACGGCAGTCCCCAGAGGGCCGTCAGCCGACGGGCTTGATCGACGAGGACCGGCAGATTGGAGCGAGGCGCGACGAGATCGACGAGCTCGACCGCATCATTCCCCTTTCGCAACACCAGGAGTCCGAGCGGACGACCGGTCAGACGCGACGTCACCAGCAAGAGCTCGTAGTGGTTCAGCGGATGCGCGGCGTACCGATAGGCGATGTAAGACCAATCCCGGATCGCGAGGACCCCGTCCTCGAAATCCCGGGCCATCGCCGACCAGAGACGCTCCACGGCGCGGCGATCTCCTGCCTGTTCGGGATCGAGATGGCGCACGCGACTCGCGAGACGAGCGCGCGTATCGCCGCCCGGCCAGCGTACCTCCATTAGCCGCCCAACCTCGGCATAGAGTCCAAGGGTCTCGGCGAGACGCTCGTGGCGTCGGCTCGGGAAGCCATACCCGAGTGGAACGCCCTGCAGCCCGAGAAAGATCTCGGCAAAGGTGGCCGCCGTGAGGAACATGGCACCGGACTTGGTCATGATGCCGCGCTCGCGGGGATCGACCATGACATCGCAGATCTGCACCGTGACGATCGGCTCGCCGAAGAACCGAACCCGGCGTCGCGTGCAACCATAGTGTGCGACCAGACGCCCACCGGTTTCGGCGATGATGGCGTCGCCACGACCGTCCCCGTATTTCCAACGCCAGAGTGCGACGTCGATATCCTGATTAAAGGCGCTCTTAAAGAGGCCGACGAAGCGGGGGACGTCGCGCTCGGGCAAGACCATGACGCGCCAACGTGGATCTCGGTCGGCCCGCACGAACGACAGACACCGCCGCTGCGCCGATTGCGGATGCGACCTCGCCTCCGGTTCGCGATCCGACACGAAGCCGCATCGCGCCGCGATTGCCCTCAGATAACCGATTCGACGCGCGTAGGCAGCCGATTCGAGATCGTCATTGGACTGCCGGGACACAATCAGGTTCGCGCGCCCGCCGGGCGCAAGCCGCTCGCGCAAGCCGTTGAACAGCGCCAGCGGCGGTTCGGAAAGCCGATATCCGATCAGGACGACATGCACGAGCTGCAGCACATCCCTCGACTCCGCAGAGCCAAGCGAACCGACCCCGCTCGCACCGACGTCCGCCGCGGCAGACCCGGACGCGGAGGAGCCGCACCTCGAGACGCCGTAGCCGAGCGCCGTTAGAACGGATGCCGTGTCCGTCCGATCGGACCCCAGCACGAGGACATCGCCGGGGGACTCCTCCGGGAACACGGCAACCGACCAGGTCTCCATGGCCAACCGTGCCTCGTCGATCGTCTAAGGAGCAGGGGCGGCGGGCGCGCGAAACCAGTCCCCCTTGGAAAACACCCAGCGGTCCGAGCGGGTCCGCTTCAGAGGCTTAGCGATCTGCGGGGCCCTCACGACCATCTCGAGATACAGCCGTGCCTCGTCGCCGTCGATCTCGACCGCCGTGGTCTTGTACTCGACCACGTCCCAGACGTTCTTGTCAGAACGCCGACGAAAGGCATCCGCGGTCAGGGATCCGTCCACCGAGCCCAGCTCCAGGGTATAGGCGGTCGCGAGATCGCGGATCCGGATCGCATCCCAATAGGCCGCGACCCGCTCGTCCAAACGCGCGCGCTCGGGCTGCTCGCCCGATAACACGGTCGCGGGCGCGATCGTGACTAGCACGGCAGCCAGGAGGACTAGCAGTGTTTTGATATCCATGGGCCGATACTCTTTGTTCAATGGGGAGATGCGCCCGAATACAGGGGTTGCGCGGGGGTGATCGGCATCACTCGGATGCCTCGAAAAGGCCGTTCGGGTAGGCTGCCTTGAGATCTTCGACGAGCAGCTCGACCTTCGTCGACTTTGCCAGCGACGCGGCATAGGCCTGTCTAGCCCTCTCCTGCCCATCGGCCTGCATGCGCTGGACCACGCTGTCGCGGGCCTGCTCGAAGGGTGTGATGACCGCCTCGCGCTCTTCGGTCAGCATGAGGATATCGAAGCCGACCGGCGACTCCAACACAGCAGTATGCTGACCGACCTCGACACCCTCGAGTGCGGACTCCAGCCATTCATGTCCGTCGCGCCAGACGAAGCCGAGGTCGCCGTCGGTTCCCTTCTCGCGGGGATTCTCGGTCAGCGCCGAGGCCAAATCCGCGAAGGACTCGCCCGCCTTGAGACGCTCCAAGACGGCCTCGGCCCGTGCACGCACGGCCGCTTTTTCCTCCTCACTCGCACCTTCCGGCACGCGAAGCTGGATCTGGCTCAGTCGCACGGATGCCGGAATCCCGAACATGTCCTTGTTGTGCTCATAGTAGTCACGCAGGGCCTCTTCGTCCGGCGCGGGAGGCGCGGGGAACTTCGCCGCGGCAAGCTGGGCGAAGGCGACCTGCTGCTCTTCGGGGGTTGATGTCTCGGTGATCGAGCCCGCATCGAGCATCGCTTGGCGCATCAGCTCGGCCTCCACCAGCGTGCGCAGGAGCTGGCCCTTGCCTTCGGGCGTCGTCGCCTCGTGGACGCGGCCGGGGTTCTTGGTCAGGAACTGCATGAACTGCTCGACCGTGATGTCGCGTTCACCCACGCGTGCCATCACCACCGGGGTAACCTGCTTTTCGGGGGCCTGGGCCTTTTCCGGGGCCTGGGCGACGGGCTCTGCCGGAGCGAGACCGGGCCCGATCAGCAGGCAAATGCAGAGTGCAAGTGAGTAGGACAAAAATCGCATAAGAACTCCGATAACAAATCAAGCGTACAAGGTCGAAGCAAGGGTCTCGGGCCAGAGCAGACGTGGCCTGCCTTGTCGATGTCCGGAAAAGGAGCCAATGCGCTCACGAGGCATGTTTAGTCGCCGGCACGAGCCGCGGCTATCGAATGCTCCGGCAACCCGATCAGGCCCCGCGGGCCGCCTCAATCGATAGGAACCCCGGCTGCGGTCATCGACTCGAAGGTGTCCCAAAGCGGACCGTAAAGGATGTATCCCGAGTCGGAACTGCCTGTGCGCCCCAGCACCGCGTCGAGTGCGCCGTCACCGTCCAGGTCGACGAGCAGCATCTTGCGGATCACCCCGACGGGCGCGAACGGCAGAATACGAGACTCGAGCGCTTCGCCCGACCAACCCTGCGGGATTCGCATCAACGCCAGATGCGTCTCCGCGGCCGCCAGGAGATAGCCGGCCCCGTCCTCATCCTGCCCGAAAGCGATCGACCGGATCCCTTTGACGCCTTTGGCGTTTTCGCCAGTCGACGGAAACGGGATCGATACAGGCGTCAGTTGACCGGTCCCGTCGTTCAGGAGCACATTCACCTGTGCACGCCGCGAGGGCGTCGCGACCTCGTCCGGCACCAACAGATCCGGCGTACCGTTGCCGTCGGCGTCGGCAACCACGATGTGTCGGGGCATCCCGCCTTGCTCGAAGGTCCAGAGGACCTCGATCGTCGGCACATCATCGCCGCTCGGCGCCCGCACGACATTCAGGCGATGGGACCTCGGCTCGGGAAAGAGGATCTCGTCGCTGCCGTCACCGTCGAGATCGGCCGCCGCGACCTGGTGGATCTGCGAGAGCTGAGAATCCAGCTGGAGTCCGTAGGCGAGACCGCGTGCCGCCGTTGCCCCTTTGAAGTCCTTGATCAGCAGCAGGGTACTCTGTGCGAAAGGCGCGACGGCGAGCCCAAGACCCGCGTCCGGCCAACGAAAGAAGGCTGAGACGCGCGGTGCGGGCGCATTCATTTGTGCGACGAGCCCCAAAGAGCCGCCGGGGCCCGGCTCGAACACACGCAACGCATTCACCCCCTCGGCGTTCATGAGATAGAGACGCGGATCCTCTCCGGGCAGGCGCATCAGGTCGCCGGGATGGAACCCGACCTCCTCGATCTTCGGTCCGGGCGCGAAGACACGCGGACTCGTTTGGAGAAAGACCTGGGTGTAGCTCGCATGATGGGTGGTGAAGGCGAGATCGAGCAGCCCGTTGCCGTCGATGTCGTCGGCAAGGACGTCGAAAGCGATGGCGTTGAAGGGAAGCCTCTGTGCCGGCGACTCGGCCGCCGCTTGGGGAGGCGGCTCGGAATCACAGCCGGCGAGCCCCCCGAGCAGGGAAAAGAGTATCGGGTAGGAAAAGGCTTTTCCGAAAGGACGTGAGAGAGACATGGGCCTGTTGATCCGTTCGACCGCGGGCCGAATATGATACCACTCGAGCAATTGCCGAGGGACTCGGCAAACTCGTTTCCAAAACTCAAACGGAGGAAATCGCGGTCGAGTGACGTCGGAGCGACTGTGCTCGACATGCGGCGGAGACCGCGCGTCGGCCAGCCCGTGGAAACTTCGGCCGTAATCGAGCAAAAAAAAAAGACGATGCACATTGCTGCGCATCGTCTCTTCAGGGCAAGAAGAACGGCTTACTTGTAGGTGCCGCGCTCTTGGCCCAGCGAGGTGGTGAACCTCAGGTTGTCGATCGCATCCCAGTCCATCAAGATGCTGAAGGCCACGCCGGCGGACTCAGCTTGGTTGATGTTCGTGTCGATGTACTCGGGGATGTAGTAGGTCACGAAACCGACCTCGGTCGCTGCAGCCGCGGTCGGCAAGCAGAATGCATTCGTGTCATCTACGAACTCATTGCCGTCGGTATCGCCAAACGCCTCGGGAACATAGATCACGTTCAGTTCGTACGGGAGATCGACGGAGCTGGAGCAGCTGAGCTCGTCGCTGTCGAAGACGTCGACGCCGAGGCCAACGCCGTCGTTACCGAGATTCACGTCAAGCCACACGACATGGATGCTCGGGAAGTTGCGATCGGACAGCGCCAGGTTGAACACGGTCGTGTCGTTCAGGATGCCGTCGGACCGGTTAGTACGCATGCCGCTGATCAGCGGGGAGACCGCGCGCGGGATACCCTGCGAGTTGTACTTAACGTTGTCGGCCACAGAAACCGGGCTGTCGAACGCGCCATCGGCACCGTCGCTCATCGGCAGAACCGGGATCGGAGCCAGAGTGCCTACGCCGGTTTCCGGATCATACAGCTCGAACCAAGCCTCGCCGAACATGGCGAAGTCTGCCGCCGCACCGGTGCGAGCGGTCTCGGTACCGATCACCATGTAGCCTTCCTCGCCCGCGCGGGCACCGCCGGAGGCCTGCAACCAGTCGATAACGACGACGTCATCGGCCGTGACCGGGACGATACGGTTCAAGCGATGGACGCTTTCCTTGTCGAACCAGTACCAGTGGATGAAGTTACCGGGAACCAGGTCTTGGTCGTTCGGGATAAAGTGTCGGGCCCGGGTTGGTCGGGGTGGTGTGCGGAGCGGTGAAGTTGTTCGGGATGCCGTCGAAACCGACCGTTCCCGGGATCGTCACCTGGATGATAGTGTTGGATGCCAGCGGCTGGTCGCCGCCGTGCGCAACGAGCGGGATCAACAGGGCTTCGCCGACGGGGCCGGCGATGACCGCATAGGACGGCGCACTGACCACTGCCAAGCCTGCCGAAACACCGGCCGCGATAGCCAGCTTTTTAAAGTTTGAGCTCATAACTTGCCTCTCTTCCATTGTCAAGTTCACATGTGATGACCGACTGACCGCGCCGACCCCAATTGTTTGGCCCCCCTGGCGGTCGATCGAGGAGTTCCACACAGTTGCGGCAATACCTCTTCGCGGTGCATGCAAAGTATGCCGCATCGTTGCCGAAAGTCAACCTCAAGCGGGCCTTTTTTGTTGCAACCGTGCATCTGTCACATTTTCACCGCCCCGCAGTGTGGCGGACACGCCCCGGACAGATGGCCCGATCGGCGAGGCATGATCGTCGGCAAAATGACACACTGATCCGACGGGTTTCACCGCGTGACGACCTGGGTTGGAAGGGCGTGATTCGAACCCCGGCATGCAGAGATCAGGGTCGCCGTCACGCCTTCCCGGCCGGTCGTCCAGGCCGCTCGCCAGCCTTGATCGGCGGCCAGACTTCGAAAGCGGGCCAATGTCGTCCCCGCATCGAACTCGGAGCGCATGCTCTCGCACCCCGCTGTATCGGTCTCGCACGAAACCGGCGATGCAGGCCAAAAGACCCGTAGAAGACCGCCGGGCTCGAGAATCCTCCGACATTCGGTCAGCCACTGCTCCTGCCGGGCCGTCGCAAGGCGATCGGGGTCGAGGATAAGGATCTCGGAAAAGGTGCTCTCGGACCAAGGCCAGGGCATATCAAACGTATCGTGTACGATCTCAACCGGGATGTCCAAGGCCGAAGAGGCGTGATGCAGAAATGCGACGCGGGCGAGATCGCCCGTCTCGAGTTGAAGACGTGTCCCCTCGGCCGGTCCCGCAATCGGATCCATGAGCTCGGGGGCCCGCTGCGCCCAATAGGCGAGACACTCGCGGCCACGCGCATACCAGTCCGGCCGAGTATGCAGCCCGGTATCTTGACCATGCAGCAGCCACAGTCGGTCGGCGGATCTCGACACGGATCCGAACCACTGAGCGACGCGAGCGATGCCGCAGCTCGCGAGATAACCGCTGAATAGGATATCGTCGTGGTACCGGAAGGCATCGAGTGCTTCGAGATGCGCCCGGATGTCGCTTTGGAAGAAGCGTCTGCGGTACAGCACCCCCCGATAGCCCTCCAACACCTGGACCGGCTGCAGCATCCCGGCCGAAGGCTCCTGCTCGTTCCAGTGCCGAATCGCGGGTCCGTCAGGCCGCTCCTCCAAGCTCCAGCCCGTGAACCCGATCGCATGCTCGGGCAGAAGCGTCGAGGTCGCGACCAGCTTCTCGATCAGCTCGGGCGGATACTCGATATCGTCGTCGACGGGGATCAGCAGGGTCTCGGGATCGGTCTCGACCTCCAACGTCGGCAGGAGCTTCATCGCCGGCCCGAGATCGAGACCGGCACGCACGACGACGCCGGGAAAGCTCGGAAGGCGAGCCGTTGGCCCGAAACGCTCCTCGGGCAGCCACAGGTAGATCGCATCGGGGGGACTGGTCTGGCGCAGAATCGAATCAACGGCTCGGCTCAGCATCGCCTCCCGGCCGGGGATGGTGGTGAGCGAGACGACGACGCGCATACTTCTCCATTAAACTCCGCGGTTCTGGCGGGCTGCTTCGGCAACGAGGTCGGGAGGGCTCGGGAACCGCAAGGATACAGAACAAAACCGATCGAGATCCAACGCCCAGTGAAAGAAACGACCTCCCCGACCCTGGGCGGGTCGCACGATGGTCCGCTCCGGGCCAAGCCAACTCAGGACCTTACACATGTCGACCACGCCGACATCACCCTTGAAGATCGTTATCTTCGGCCCCTACAAGACCGGTACGTCGGGCCTCCATGCCAAGATCGCCAACTCGGTTTCGGGACCGCTCAGGAGCATCTTCGAAAAACCGAGCTACACGCCCGAAGACGCAGACGCCAACCAATGGGTGCTGGCCAAGACCATCGCCTGGTTCGACGGGCGCACCACCGCCGAGAAATACGCGAGCTTTCTCGGCTTCGACCGCAAGATCGTCCTGGTGCGCGACCCCCGCGACTGGATCGTCAGCGCCGTACTCTTCATCGTCCAGCAAGAACCGTCGATCTACGAGGACGACGGCAAGATGGTCGACATCCTCGCGCGCCTGCACGCGAAAGAGACCGACCCCGCGGGCACCCCGCTGGCGAGCCTGCTCGAACGCGTCTTGGAGCTGAGCGATCATCACGAGTATCGTCGAGAGCTAGACTGGATGCGGGACCAATTCCGTTGGCTACCGCTATTCGAGACCGAGATCGGCGATCACCTGGTCGTGCGTTACGAAGATTTCATCGACGGTCGTCTGGCCGATCTGGAGTCGTACCTCGGATTCCCGCTCACCGGCTCCGCCCAAGTGCCCACCAAGATCGACCACGTCCCCCGAACATTGGGATATGGAAACTGGCGGCACTGGCTTACCGAGACGGATGTGGCGTTGTTCGAGCCGTTCTTCCGAGACTATATGGCGCACTACGGCTACCGCGACGCTTGGGACCTGGCGCCGAATCCGAGTATTCCTCCTGAGCATTGCACCGGGTATGTCCTCAGAACGGTGAACAAACGGCGTCAAACCCCGCTGGCCTGGCCCTGATCGGGCACGAGCATCTGCGGGACCAGTCCGGCGGCCAGGCGCTCGTGCATCCGCACGTAGAGTGCTTCGAGGTGTCGCGCAAAACCCGAGGGGTCGAAATAGGGGGCGGTCTCCCGGGCGAGCGCCAGGCGCTGCCGCACCTCGGCCAAGGCGAGCGGATCCGTCGCCAGGCGCAGTGCCTTCGCTTCGTAAGCGTCCAGGCTCGAGGTGATCAGCTCGGGCAGCCCCGCTGCGTGCAGCAGGCTTGCCGCGACCCGCGACGCAAAGGTGTCGCCGACGCAGGTCAGCACGGGCACCCCCATCCAGAGTGCATCCGATGCCGTCGTGTGGGCGTTGTAGGGCAGTGTATCGAGCATCAGATCCGCCAAGGCCAACCGGGCCAGATGTTCCGGCTGCGGGACTCGCTGCGCGAGCACCAAACGCCGCGGATCAATCCCGCGGCGCTCGGCCTCTTGTTTTAGGTTATCGATCGCCGCGTCCTGGGACGCGAACAACCACAGCAGAGATCCGGGCACCGCTTGCAGTAAACGGCACCAGCGCTCGAAGACCTCAGGTGTGATCTTGCGCGGGTTGTTGAAGCAGCAGAAGACGAAGCCATCATCCGGCAAACCCGCGGCGGCACGGCGGGGTGTCTCCGCGATGTGGCGGTGCGGATCGACAGGCGCATAGGCATCCGGCAGATAGGCCAGCGCCTCGTCGTAGCTCGAGGCCTGCTCGGGCGGAATCACCACAGGATCGGCAATCAAATAGTCCATGAAGGGCACGGCCATCGTCCCCGGATATCCCAGCCAGTTGACCTGAATCGGGGCCGGCCGCAGGGCGAGGATCTCGGTGCGCGCCCCGCGGGTATAGCCTTTCAGGTCGACGAGGATGTCGATCTCGTCGTCCCTGATCCGCGTCGCGGCCTGCGTATGGCCGAGCTCGCGGATATCGACGAAGTGCTCGAAGGCATCGATCAAACGGCGGCGCGTCGCACTTTGATCATCGGGCCCGTAGGAGTAGGCGAAGACCTCGAAGCGCTCGCGATCGTGCGCCTCGAAGACGGAGGCCGTGAGATAGGCCGTTGCATGCTCGTGCAGGTCCGCCGAGAGATAACCGATGCGCAGACGCCGCGGGGACGGGGCGACGGACGAGCGCGCCGGGAGCACGGATGCAGCACTCGCATCGAAGCGCCGCGCCTCGGCCCTTGTCAACCGCTGCAGATCCGAGGCGGTCAAGCCGGGGAGAAAGAGCGCGGCAAACGCCGAGATGGGCGGCGGGGACGGACCCCGCAGCTGCTCGAGCAGACGCCCGAGACGCTCTTCGGACCCCCGCCAGTCGCAGAGATAGCGCTGGTTGACGACGAGCGCGGGCAGCAGCCCGGCGGGCCGCTCGCCGAAGCGCGCGAGGCTCTGCTCGAGCACCGCGACAGCCTTCGCGCGATCCCTGATCTCCCCGTACCAACCCGCCAGGGTCAGGAAATGCTGCGGCGCGGCCGCGCCCGCCTCGATCGCGTCCGTCAGGTGTTTGATGGCCGAACGCGGATCGCCTTGCGCGGCTCGCAGCGAGGCAAGTGCGATCAAGAGCTCGGTCTTGCGGGCACCTCCCGATGACCCGGCCTGTTTGATCAACTCCCCCGCCTCCGCGACGCGATGATCGACCAACAAGGCCGAAGCCAAGGCGAGCCGGGCACCGGCGTTGTTGGGGCTCGCGCGGAGGATCGCCTCGTAATGCTCGCGCGCCTCGCCGAAACGCCCCGTGAGGTGGCAGACCTTGCCGAGCTGCAAACGGACGTCGGCACGCCCCGGATGCGTGCGAATGAGATCGCGATAGATCGCCTCCGCCTCGGCATAGCGCTCGCACTCGCAGAGCACGGACGCGAGGTTGATCGCGGGCTCGGCGAAGTCCGGCTTCAACCGGATGGATTCGCGATAGGCATCCATCGCATCCTGCAGGCGACCGAGCGCACTGAGACAACACCCCCGGTTGTAATGTGCGACCGGATGGCGTGGCTCGAGACGGATCGCGGCCGTATAGCAGGCCTCGGCTGCCGCCGGATCCCCGCGCGACAGGAGCAGATTGCCGAGATTGATCCGTGCCGGCAGATGATCCGGGGCTGCGACCGTGCATTGCCGCAGCCATTGCTCGGCCTCCTCCAACGAGCCGCGCCGAGCGGCGATCTGGCCCATCAGAGCAAGCGCCTGCGGGGCCTTCGGTGCCCGCTTGAGGACCTTGCGAAGTGCACGCTCGGCCTCGTCGAGCCGCCCGGCCCCGTAATGCTCGCGCGCCTGCATAAAGCGCCTTCGCACATCGTCACGCGGCGGCTGGGGCGCCATCAGGCTTTTGGATACACGCGATTTCATTCGGTGAACCTAGATTACGTCATCCGCGCTATTATGGCGCCGCATTCGAAATGTGACCAACCGACGTCGCAAACCCAAAACCTCGACGCCGACCGGAGTCGCGGAGAGCCTTGTATGCCGCGCCGGCCGCGGATCCACGGGGTTTCGGTCGATCGACAAGACTGATGCACGGGACATCGACATCCAGAGAAGATCCGATGAGCTACCACTCGCAACACGGCCAAGATCAGTTCATCCACGAGCGTTTTTTCAAGGACCACAGATCGGGGACTTTCATCGAGTTCGGCGCACTCGACGGGGTCATCGACAGCAATACCCTGTTTTTCGAGCGCGAGCTTGGCTGGAACGGGATCCTGATCGAGCCGAATCCGGTCGCCTTCGCACGGCTCGTCAAGAATCGCCCCGATGCGATTAAGGAGAACGTCGCCCTCTCCGACTGCCACGGGCGGATGCCGTTCGTTCAGATCATCGGCGGGTTTCTCGGCTGGTCCGGCATCGCCGCGGACATCGAGCCACAGCATCGCGAAAGGATTCAAGGTCATCTCCCGCAGGAATCCGTGCACGAGATCGAGGTCGAGGTGCGTGACTTGGCGTGGCTGCTCGATCGCCATCCGCTCGATCAGGTCGATTTCATGAGCATCGATACCGAGGGGACCGAGGCGAAGATCATGCGGGCCTTCCCCTGGGAGCGCGTTCGGGTCTCTGTATTCTGTATCGAGAACAACTTCGACAACTACGCGATCGACGACCTGATGAACGACCGTGGTTACACGAAGATCGCGCGACTCGGCACGGACGACATCTTTTGTCTGCATGAGCTTGCGCAGGCCTGAAGGCCGGGTTGCGCCTGTGTACCTCCGCGCGTCAGGTGACGCTAAGCCAAGATCTCCGAAGCCCGGTATGCTGCGAGCCAGTCGCCGCGTTCGCGCTCCCGCGTGAATTCGGAAAGAACGCGCGCACGCGCCCGCTCGGCTAGAGATCTGCCGAGCTCCGGATCATCGAGAATCCGGGCGATGGCCTGCGCAAGTCCCTCGGCATCGCCAGGCTCGATCAACAGCGCCTCGTGCTCGGGGGTAACCAGCTCCGGGATGCCGCCCGCGGTGGTCGTGACCAGCGGGACACCTGCGAGCATCGCCTCGAGCACCTTGAACGGCGAGGTGTCCGCATAGGAGGGCGCAACGATCAGATCGCAGGCGCGGCAAGCGGCCAGCATCCGCGCGTGCGGTATTCGGCCCATCCGCCAAACCCGGGCCTGTTCCGGCAGGGCCTCGATCCGTCGATTGAAGTAGGCCGCTTCGGTCGCTCGAATCGGACCGCCGAGCGCGAGGGTCAGCGGGCGTTGCGTCACCAGCGTCCCGTAGGCACACAAGAGGACGTCGAGACCGACCACACGCCGAAACTCGCCGAAACATCCGATGACCGGGTCATCGCCCCGGCGCTCCACGACCGCCTCAAGGTCGAAATCCGCCTCGGCGACGTGATTGCGGATGATCCGGATCGGCGCCGCGGGCCGCAGCAAGCGCTCGACGATGCGCTGTGCCTTTTCGGACTTGCAGGTCACCAACACAGCCTGCTCCGCGGCTGCCTTGAGATGGGGGTAGGCCGCGCCGAAGATGCGCCGCTCAAGGTCCTGGCCGCAAAAGGTCAGCACCAAGGGTTTGTCGATGAGTGCAGAGACATAGGCCCCGATGAAGGCCAGCTCGCCGTATCCGCCGTAGACATGGATGGCGTCGAGGCGCTCGCGCCGGGCAATGCTTAGGGCTTGCTCCGCCCAAGAGCGTACCCGCAGCTCCTTGTTGAGCATCTGGTCGCCGAGCTCGGGGACGAGGATGCGCTCGATATTGAAGTCCGCGGCAAAGACGACATACGCCGGGCTGCGACCGGGACGTTCCCGGACCTCGACCCTTCCGGCCCAGTCCTCCTCGGCGCCCGACATTGCAAAGCGGATCGGGACCATCTCGAGGGAGTCGCTCAAGAGTTCCGATAGATGTCCGGAAGATACCGTCGTGCCGCCGAAATCTCCGAATTCCCCGATCAAACCGACACGCGGCTTTTTCAGCATGACGCAGGAAAACGCGTCGGTGTAGCGACTCTCATAGCGGCTCCGCGGAGATTCTCTATTGCAGGACGCAACACGCGGGACCGTTATGCGGCCGTCCCGCGCGAGCGCGACGAACCTAGCATTCGCCGCAAATCAGTGTCAACGAAGAGGACCGCGGGCTCGCCATGCCCGGCTCATTAGGCCGGCCACCGAACGTTGAGCAAAACTCATGCAACCAACGGAGGTTCATGACATCAACAAGAGCTCGTGACATCCGCTCCGAGGTGTCACGCATTCCCCATGGCGCTCCGCGCCACGTGCCACGATGGCCGAAATGACCAACCAGCTTCCCGGCCAGTTGGCGCGCGTCATCAGAGGTCGCCGCCCGAGCGGTCGTCACTGAAGAGCAGTTCCTCTCTCGGAAATCGCCCAAGTGCAGCGCGTCCGCATTCCCTGCCGGAAGCGAGTGCCGACATTGCCGCAGATGCGGTGCGATTGCCCTCGGCATCGTGACCGGGACGCCTCGGCCGGGCTTGTCCCGCGGCGGCACGGTCGCTACGATGATCGACGCCCCGGTTTCAGGCCTTTTGGTCCCGCAAACGATTCCGGATCGGCCCTTCCTTTCTCCCAAGGAACTCTTGCGCAATGGAACGACCCTCAAACGTCTTGATCGGAGCAACGCTGATCGCGGTCGGACTCGTCGCCGGAGCCGCGCAGCTTATCCCAGGAATCACACCTTGGCTCGACCTCGCCGACCGCTGGCCGCTCGTCATCGTCGCCCTCGGGGTTGTTTCGCTGGGGATCGGACTCCTCTCCGCACGCCGCATCGCGACGCCGGGCATCCTGCTTGTCGGCACGGGTTTGATCCTGCTCTATCAAAACAGCACCGGGGATTGGGGGAGCTGGTCGTATCTCTGGGCGCTGTATCCGATTCTCGCCGGATTAGGCGTCCTCTTCACCGACGCACTGCGCGGCGATCTTCGGCGTGGGCTTCGCCGGAGTGCGCGCACGATCACGCTGGGCGCGATCCTATTCCTGATCGCATGGGGCGTGTTCAAGGGGTTTGACTCCGTCGAACAGCTCTGGCCGCTGCCCATCATCGCGGTTGGTGCCTGGATGATTTGGAAGGGCCGGCAAGAGACGGATGCCGCAAAGGGATAGGTCGATCGGCGACGTGTCTCAGACGCGCCCGCTAAGCTGCCCGGATCCATCCGCAACACCCGCCCTGCGATTGCGGCGCGGATCCTGATGCCTCGCATCCTCGACGACCTCGCCGGGCTCGGCGTTTCCAGGGCAACGATCACCCGTTTGACGGTCTTGACGCTCCTGTTTGCCGTCTCGGAGGGCGTCGGGCTCGGGATGCTGGTCCCGATAGCCGCCTACGCGAGCGGAATGGGCCGCGACGCGGGCGGAACCGGCATCATGAAGGATCTCGAGGCGCTCTTGAGCGGATTCCTCGGTACCTCGGATGCGGACCTGATCCTCGCCGGATTGCTCTTGATGGCCGCCGTGCCGTTTGGCCTGCGCGTCTGGCTCTTCTACCGCCGCGAGATCCATCTGGCAGCTCTCAAGGAAGAGATCAGCCGCACTGTCCGCCGGCGGCTCATCACGGCGCTGATGCAGGCCGACCTCGGATTCCTGGGCAACCGCTCGCAAGGCGAGCTGCAAGCCTTGGTCACCGTCGAAGCCGATCGTGCGGTGGAGGCCGTCGCGGGCAAGGTGGCCTTCCTGACGGCGAGCGCACTGAGCATCACCTATTCCGTCCTGCTCGTGGTCGTATCGCCGCAGCTCGCGCTCTACGCCGCCCCCGTCTTCGCGCTGACAGGCCTGCTCCTGCGGCATCACGGCCGAAAGGCCGACCGCACGAGTCGTCGACTCAGCGAGCAGAACACGGCACTCGGCGAGCAACTGAGCGACGGGATCTTCGGGATCGAGCGTATCAAGCTCCGTGCGCGCGAGGACGACGCGATCGCGGAGCTGACCGGGGTGACCGACCGCATCGCGCGCAACATGAAACAGGGCGATCGGCTCCGCGCCTTGATTCAGGTGCGCACCGAGCCGCTCTTGGTCATGTCGGTCTTCGTGATCGTCTATCTCGCGATCGCAAAGGTCGGCATGGGCTTTGCCGCACTCGGGATCTTCTTGCTGGTGATCACGAGATTGGTGCCCCAAACGCTCGCCATGTCTCAACAGTGGGCGCAGATGCAGGTCTACAACGGGAGTCTCGAGCGTCTGCGCACCTTCCTAGCCGACGCGGGCGCGCATCGGGAAGCGGCTTGCGGAGACCGGCCCTTCACGGATCTGCACACAGCGATTCGGCTCGACGCGGTCGGATTTCGGTACTCGAACAGCGACACGCGCGGGGCGGCGCTCGCAGGCCTGTCGTTGGCGATCCCGGCCCGTCGCACCACGGCTGTCGTCGGGCGCTCCGGGGCCGGCAAGACGACATTGATCCGCTTGTTGACGGGTTGCTATCGTCCAACCGAAGGGGTCATTGTCTTCGACGATACGCCTTTGCAGGAGATCGACCGAGCGGCGCTGCGCCGCCGCATCGGTGTCGTGGCCCAGAAACCCTTCTTTTTCGGCACCTCGCTGCGGGAGAATCTAACCTTCGGCATCGACCCCGCGCCCTCGGAGGATCGAATCCACGAGGCCCTGCGTTTGTGTCACTGTGCCGACTTCGTCGCCGGCCTTCCCGACGGCTTGGAGACCGGTGTCGGCTCCCACGGCGCTCGCTTCTCCGAAGGCCAACGCCAGCGTCTGGCGATCGCTCACGCCCTGCTGATCGACCCGACGCTGCTTATCATGGACGAGCCGACCGCGGCACTGGATTCCGAATCGGAGCGTGCCATTCAGGCCACGCTGGCCGCGCTCTCCGGACGCATCACGGTGATCGTGATCGCGCATCGCCTCTCGACCATCCGGCACGCCGACACCATTCTGGTCATGGATCAGGGCCGCCTGCTTGCGCAAGGCACCCACACGGCGTTGCTGCGCGACTCCCCGCTCTACCGAACGCTCTTTGAACAGAACAGTTCCTAGGCGATTTCCGGAGAATCGTGTCCCCGACGCGCTCTGTGTCGAATTTGGGTCCGACCCGGCGGTATAGCCATCCTGCGGCGCTCTTGTAAGGCTGAAGCCCGACCCACGGCGGGTATGCGGTTTCGCGGAAATCGCCCTAACCCTCGACGTCGCTCACGCGCGTCGGCTGCGCCACTCGTCGGTCATCCGACGCGCCGTGCGGAACAGAAAAAGCCAAGGCAGGCGCGCGCCCGACCAGCGTCGCAGAAAGACCAACCAACGCGGAACCCGGCAGGACGCGATGGGCAGCGCCTGAATCGCCCCGAGCGGCGGACGCGGATCGAGCGAATCCCAATGCAGGACGCCGCGCACAACGGCGTCCCAGGCGAGGAGCAGCGCCAACGCTTGGGAAAGATCGCCGTCCCGATCGGGCGCCTGCCTTAGCGCGAGCTGCTCGTAGGCCTTCGCCACGTGATCGCCGAAGTCGAATCGCTCCGGGCGATCGTCGTACGGCTCGCTCAAGGCATAGTCGAGCTGACGACGCACGAAGTCGCGCAGATCGCGGTAGTTGCGGTGGTGGATGTGGAGGCACCCGGGTGGCTGCAACTCCTTCAGCCGCTGCCAACCGGTGGTCATGCGCGGTGAGACATGGATGGCGTCCGGCCAGGTCACCGTGCCGCGGCGAAACAAACGAACCTGATTGTCCGGATACCATGGCTGGGCACGCAGCCACTGCTCACCGACGTAGTTGTAGCGCGGCAGTGCGAAGGCATCGAACCGATCGCCCTGCTCCGCGATCAGCGAGGCGACGGCCGACTCGGCATCTTCGGCCAGCCACTCGTCCGAATCCAGGACGAGGATCCAGGGGTGGGTGGCCATGCCGGTCACCCGATCCCTGACCCCATCGACGCGCGGAGCAGGATCTAAAGGAATGATGCGCGCGTCGTAGCGACGCGCGATCTCGAGCGTCTCGTCCCGGCTGTCCATATCCGCCACGATGAGCTCGTCCGCCCAACGCAACGAGGCCAGCGCCTTCGCAAGTGTCTCTGCCGAATTGCGCGTGTGGACGATGGCCGTGATCGCGGGTCTATCCATCGATGCTGTAACGGCCTTGCCAACGCTGCATGAAAAGCCTCCGTGAACCGACATCGAGACGCACGCGCCCAGGGGTCATGGACTCGAAATGCAAGGAATCCGCGCCATGATAGCACCAGACTCGCCAGCCCAAATCGCGCGCACGCAGACAGAAATCGACATCTTCGAGCCCGAAGGCATACTCCTCGTCCAGACCGCCGAGTGCAGACCAGAGGGCATGCCGAACCATCAGACAGGCCCCGGTCACGGCCTGGAATTCGCGGTCACGCATCGGCACGAGATCGGCGGGACGACAGCGATCCAGATGATAGGGGCCACGCCGTCCAGCGCCGAAGACCACGCCGCCGTGCTGTAGCGATCCGTCCGGAAAGAGCAAGCGCGCCCCGCAGATCCCGATGCGAGGATCGGCCTCCATCAGATCGAACATGCCCCCCAGGGTGTTCGGGTGCAGCAGGACATCGTTGTTGAGCAAGAGAAGGTAGGGATTCGGATAGCGCCGTGCCGCCAGGTTGTTCGCGGAGGCGAAGGCTTGGTGGCGGTCGAGTCGGATCAGGTGTCGACCCGGTTTCGACCAAATGGCCTCTCGGTAGGGGGTCGGAGAGGCGTTGTCGACGATCACCACGCTGGACTCATCGGCGACCCCCGCGATCGCCAACGCCGTCTCCAGATGGGCCGTGCAGACGGCGAGCAATCCATCGAGCCCGCGCGAGACCAGGATACAGGTCAGGGCCCGGGCGCTCATGTCAGCTGCTCGGCCAAGCCGGTTTCGAGGAGACGACGTAGCTGCTCGCGCTGCACCTGCGGCCGATACGCCAGCGCCGTCTCCACGGCACGATGACGCAGGCGTGCGCGCTCGCTCGCCTGACTCGGGTGCGCCAACCGATCCAGGGCGTCCGGCAGATTCTCGGGCTCGGCGATCAGGCAGTTCTCGCCGTGACGCAAGTACTCCATGCCGCCTTTCACCGGCACGCTGACCACGACACAGGCCGCGGCCATCGCCTCCAAGGCAGGAAGGCCGAACTGCTCGCCGAGTGCGCTCGCCAGAAAGACGCCTGCACGCTGAAGACGACGCGCCACCTCGGCCTCTGCGAGCCCGTCGATCGGAGTGAAATCGAAGGCGCGCACCCGCAGGAGACAGCGGAGCAGGATGCGGAACCCCCGCCTCGGCATATAGGCCACCTGGTTGTCGAGCTTGAGCCCGCAGCTGAAATAGAAGCAGTCGCTGATCGAGATGCCGACCTGAACCGACTCGCGTCCATGCACGGTAAGCACATAGTCGGTCGCCTGGTCCCAGCAGGTGAGAATGAGAACGTCCGAGTCGGCGAAAATCGGATCCATCAGCGGATCCGTCCCCTGCGCATGGCAGACGCGACGCCCGGGCAGATGGGCCAGTCGCCGATGATCCGGCGGCCAAGTGATCATGACGATGTCGCGCTCGGTGATGCGCGGGATCACATCGGCCTCGGAGAGGACCCCGAACCGCCCGGCGAACCACTGAGGCGCGAACCCGTCGCGCATGCAGACGACCGCCGAAATCCCGAGCGTGTTCAGCATCTCCACGAACTGACAGGCGACCTTCACGCCGCCGAAATGGCCGGAATCCGGCAGAAAGTAATAGATCATCGGGAGACCAAGAGCCGACGCAGCGTGAATCCGGGCCAGGCGAGCAGGCGCATGGCCCGCGCCAGCGCCGCCCCGTGGAACCGTTCCGCGTAGGCGGTGCGTCCGGCGTTCAACAGGGCCAGACGCTGCGAGGAGCTCACAGCCGCGCCCTCGCCCTCGAGATGGACGACATCGATGTCGGACTCGAGGATGACGCCTCCGAGCTCGCACATGCGTCGCCCGAGGACCACATCGCCCATGTACATGGGAAAGGATTCATCCATACCTCCCAGCGCGTCGAACCACCGCCTCGACATGACTAGACAGGCGCCGTGAGGCCAGAACCAATCAGGATCATGGTATCGCGGGAGTCGCCGTAGAAGTCGCCTCAAGCCGAGGTTGAAGTAATTGTCGAAGAGGATGTCTCCGAGGAGCTTAAGCGCCGCGTAACCGGGCTGGCGGCCAAGCTGGACCATACCCGGTTTGATCAAGCGGCGCGGAACGACGCAGGCAGACGGATGGTCGGCGAGCAGCCGCAGGGCGTTGTGCCAAAAATCCGGAGGGACGAGGCAATCGGGGTTGACGAATGCGAGATAGTCCGCGCTTCCGAGTGAAGCCCCTCGGTTGGCGGCAACCGCGTAGCCGGGGTTGGAGCTCAGCACGAGCGGCTCGATACCCTGTGCGTCGAGATAGCGGAGCGTCTCGTCGCTCGACCCGTTGTCGACGACTCGCAGACGGCAAACGTCCGAGGCGCACAGGGTCTCGAGACAGCGCGGGAGCATCTGCCCGGAGTTGTACGTCACCAAGACAACGTCGATGGTCGCACGCATGGGTCAGCCGCGAAGAATCCGCGAAATCCAACCCAGCAGACGCCCTTCAAGGCCGTAGAGCCGTCCCCGTCGCGCGAGAATCCGCATGCGCCGGACCTGCACGCGGGACGGACCGTGGCAGAAGTTGCTGAAATGCGCGATCCGGGCGCCGGGCCTAGGAAACCCCTCGTCCCAATGCTCGCAATGATTCCAGTCCCAGGACAGGGTCGCGCAGCGTCCGGGCCTGACGCGATGGCACCAGTATTGGATGTAGTCCTGATCCGCAATCATATGCTTGCCGACCCGGTGCAGGCTGTCGCGCCCGGCAATCGTCGTCGACGCCCAACCGGCCAGCGACTCGAATGCCGCTCGACGCCCCGCGACCACGCCAGAATTGAAAAAGCGGAAACCCTCCGGGTCGAGCACGGCGCCGGGATCCTCACCGAACCAAGCCAGTGTGTGGTTGCGGTAATGGTCGAAGAAATCCGCACACGTCATTCCCGAGCCGGTGACGGTCGGCTGCTCCACCATCGCGAGCTCCGCATCGCCCAGGGCGCGCGTCACGTCGGCCTCGCCAGTCGCGCGCAAAAATAGGGCGTCGGCGTCGAGGAGCACCAGAACGGGCGCCGGGGTTGCAGCCGACGCGAGCTGTATCGCCTCGAATTTCTTCAGGAATGGAGCTGCGCGGCAGTCGTCCCGAACCGCGGCAGACAGGTACCTGCGGATGACCCGATCACCAGCGTCCGGCAGCCCCTCGACATCCCGATCCGAAACGACACAGAGATCAAAGGGTGTCTTCGTCAAGACCGATGCGATGGACTCCCGCGCGCTGCGATAGTAGGCATCGCGGCCGAGCACGAGGCTCACGACACAGACGCGAGCGCTCATGCGAGACGAATCCCTAGGGGCGTCGGTTTAGGGGGCGAATCGCAGGGTTCTAGAATGCGGCTCGGGATCATCACGCAGGCTCCGGAATCGCGCTGGACAGGGTCCTCTGCATTAACTCCGCGAGGCGGCGATCGAAGGCATCGGCCGAGAACTCACGGCACACACGCCCGCGGCCCGCCATGCCCATCCGACGACCCAGCGAACGATCGCCGAGCAGGCGCAGCATCGCGGCGCCGACGGCGGCCTCTGTTCGATCGACGAGCAAGCCGGTCTCGCCGTGCGCAACGGCCTCCCGAGCACCACCTTGATCCAGAGCCACCACCGGCAAACCGCAAGCCGCGGCCTCGATGTAGACGATGCCGAAACCCTCTCCGGTCCAAGTTCCGTCAGAGCGCTTCTCAACGGCACTCGGCATCACGAAGACATCGGCCGCCCGATAGAGGTCCAAAAGTTCCGACGCGCTCACCCGCCCCCGGAAATGCGTGCGGTCCGCGAGGCCTCGTCGACGGGCCTCCAGCTCAAGCCGCGATCGATCGTCGCCGTCCCCGACGACCCAATAGTGAACCGGGCGACCGAGCCGCGCCTGCACGTCAGGCATGGAGGCTAACACCAAGTCATGCCCTTTATATCTGTCCCAGGCCGACAGCCGACTCACGGTCAAGAGAACCGCGACGTCGTCACGGCGTTCGGGCGATGGGCCGGGAACGAAGCGCGTGGTATCGACGTACGGCGGTAAGCAGAACACCCCGGGTTCCGCTCGGGTCAATCGACGCTCAACCGACTGTGCCGTAAACCGGCTGACCGCGGCGAGAACCGGAGAGGCCTGAATCCCGCGTGCGAAGGCGTGTGACCAATCCGCCCAGGCCTCGAGCCCGTGAAAGATGCCGACATAAGGCACCCCGACCCGTCGCGCGTACCGGCCGACCAGCGCTAGCGTATAGGGGTGGACCGCGATGACGACGTCGGGATGCCGACGCCTGCGCTTGAGATGGAAACCCAGGGCCCGTTGCCAGAAACGTGCAAAGAGGGACTCTGACATCCACTCCGGCATCAGTCCCTGCGTCGGGAGCCCCTCGCAGGCCCCTTGGTCCGGCGTGAGGACACTCACGGCCTCGACCTTCCAACCGAGACGCTGCAAGCCGTGACCCAGATCGACGGTATAGCCCTCAAGGCCGCCCCGTCGATCGATATGCAGGCCGACCAAGAGCGCCCCCGGAGGCGGAGCAGCGGTCCTCGAATCGGCATCCATCTCGGCCCCGGCCGAGCGCCCGGCTCGAGGCCGCGCGATCTGTCCCGTCACGAGCGATTCCGGCAAGCGAGGATCTCCTCCGTGATCGGGGGTTCGCTCCGCCCGCCATGGCGTCCGTCCGGATCCTTCAGGAAATCCAGGAAGGCAAGAATCAAAGGCCTCAACAGATGCCATCGCCCATTCAAAACCGCAGCGAGCGACTTGCCGCAAAGCCTCGCAAGCATCGCGATCGGCAGATAACCGGGCCAATGCTTTCTCGTGAGACGCAGGGCACTCAAGTTCTCGTGATAACTGCTTCGAACCGACTCGGTTCCGTTGCAGGCGGATCGCCCTCCTGTCGAATGGCCCTCGTGATGGAAGACAAGACTCTCAGGGCACCACTTCAATTGAGACGTCGGGTCCGGTAGCCGATGCGCCAGGTCCAGCTCCTCGAAGTAGAGAAAAAAGCGCTCGTCCAACAACCCGTAGGACCGGAAAAGCTCGGCACGGCAAAACATGGCACACCCCGACACGTAATCGAGCTTCGGGGACTTGGGGGGCCTCGACGCCGCACGCACAAGATCCACAGGCATGCCGCGGTAAGGATTTCGAACCATCGTCAGCGGCGCCAAGTAGCGGGCGCCCCCGGCATACTGAACCTTCTCACGTGCGGTAAAATCCAGCACTGTACTTCCGAAAATCATCGCCGACGCGTCCCGGTCGGCACAGTCGACCAAAGCATCGAGTGCCCCCGGAGCCACTTCGATGTCGTTGTTCAGGATCCAGATATACCGAAAGCCGCGGGACAGGGCCCGAAGGATGCCTGGGTTGTTACCGCCCGCGTAGCCGAGATTCCGGGGCGAATGGATCAGCAGCACGTCCCAATCGGACGGGGATCGGTCGTCACGGTCCGGCACGATGGCACGCGCCACCCAATCCCGGAACCGCGGAACCGAGTCATCATCCGATCCGTTGTCGCAGATGATCAGCGCGGTTACCCCGCCGAGAACCGACGGCAGCAGCGCATTGAGACAGACCAAGGTCTCATCGGGGCGATTCCAATTGAGGACGATGGTGCAGACGACGGGACAAGCATCCGGCCGGCGCTCGGAGTCGGCCGTCATGAACAAATTACTCTCAAGCGACCGCACCACGAGAGCCTCCTCTGCACCCCGGTCGTCATCCGCGCTCAAGCTCCCTTAACAATCCTGAGTGAACATCACGATAGGCCGCGCTGCCTGCCCTTCGCCCTGGGATGCCGCTCTTGCCGAGCCCCTCTTGAGACGCCCCGGCACCGCGACATCGATTCAGAGTAAAAGACGAAACGCCTAGCCCGGCTTGTCTGCTTTCGCAATGAAGACTCTCGTCAGCACGCCCGAGCCCGTACTATCCGTTTCGACGACACTCCAAAACAAGAGAAAGTTGCGAAGTACGCGCCAGAAAATCCGGCGCAGGCAGCTCCGCAGGTCGTGCACGAACGGCGGACACTCACGGGCCTCGAAGGATTCGAAGCCCGCCACGCTCAGAACATGAGATAGGCTCTGCGGTGAAAAAGCCAACTCATGAGTGAGGTCGCCGTAGCGAACCACACCGAACCAGGGAGATTCCGCGTTTGGCGTGTGTACGATCAGTCGCCCTCCGGGCCTGAGCGCCCGATACAAAGCATCGACAAACGCGAAAACATCCTTCTTGTCGAAATGCTCGATGATGTCCATCGCAGTAATAAAATCGAAGGAAAGCGGACGGCCTTCAAGATAATCCACCGCATCCGCCTGAACGACGTTCCCCGCAACCCGACGTGCAGTTTCAACCTGCCGCTCGCCGAGCTCAACACCGCGGATCCTGGAATAACCCGATCGCTTGAGGGCCAACATCAAGCTACCGTTTCCGCAGGCCACATCGAGGCATTCGGCATCCTTGTCGATCGGCAGCCAGCCCGCCATGCGATCGAGCCATTCCCTGACGACCAAATCGGCGATAGCGGGATCCGATTCGACATCGGGCCGTGGATGCAGATCGGAATAGACCGCGTAAAGGCGATCTCGGTAGAGTGGTTTCACAACGACAATCGCCCGTTAATCATCCTGCAATGACACTCGACGCGCACCGGGCGACCCCGGCGCGGCCTCCCCGGCAAGGAAGTCTCTCCGCTTGCAAGAAACCTGTTTCCGAACGAACAACTCCTCGGGGGCCATCAGCTCAACAGCGGCGCTAGTACCTCGTTCCACCTTATTTTGCGTGCTCAGCGAGGCGAGAAGCGTTCAGCGGCTAGGCACGCGAGTGAAGGAAGAGTAACCCTCTTTCAAGCTCGCGCAACAACGGCGCTGAAGGCTTCTCGCCTCGCCCTTCGGGAGCCCCCCCAAAGGCGCCAGGGCAGCGTTGCAGCCCTTGGAAATAGCACCCACTATTCCCCGCGGTCTGTGCCTTGCCCTGACGCCTTTGGGGGGGGCTCTGAGCATGCAAAATAGGGTGGAACGAGGTACTACGCTTGGCCCAGCCTCCGGTCGGGAGCATTCTCGAAGACCGCGCGACTGTCAACCAGAGGGAGAACCTAGACGGTGCCGAAAGCGCTGAGTACACCGCAACGGATCCAAGCGGGATCGACTTGGCCAAGGATAACTTTCCGCGAGCGTTCCGAGCCAAACCGCATCCCGGTAGGTCACTTGCCAACACAGCCCTCGGCACGACACCATGTGCCGGTCGCCACCTAAGGCTGTCATACCCGTCTGCCGATTTTGCGGAGTCTGATCCCGCAACGATTGCTCGGCGTCTCGACAGCCGCCGGTGGATCACTTCGGCATTTAGGATTATCAAGGAACGGCTCCGACACGCAGATGACGAGCAAGAAGCGACCACCGGCATCCTTATTACTGCTATATGATTCACTCGCAATCCGTGGCGGTGCCGAGCACGTCCTGATGACGCTCTATAGCGCGCTGGACGCTGATGTCTGCGTCGGCTTTGTCGGTCAAGAGGCGTACGGCGGCGCGGTCGACCCGGATCGATTGATCGACCTTCGAGCACACAGCTACTTTCGTGCGCTCGAGCTGATCTACCTTCTTGCGAGGTTTCAACGCATTGCCGGACTGGTCGCCAGATACCCCAATCGGATCTATTCGGGCTCTTACTCCGTGCTCGCTTCCTCACCCGATCACTTCGGTCGATCCATCTACTATTGTCACACCCCTCCACGGTTCCTTTACGATCTTGAACATTACTATCTGAGCAGCCTTTCGCCACTGCAAAGACCACTGCTGCTCGCACTCCAAGCTTGGTTCAAATCCAGGTATGAGGCATCCATCAGCAGAATGGATGTCGTCCTTGCAAACTCTCTCAACGTAAAACACCGACTGAAGCACTACCTCAACGTCGAATCCCAGGTCGTCTATCCGCCGGTCGAGATTGCGCGTTTTCGGTGGTTCGGGCAAGACGACTATTTTGTTTCCACGGCTCGACTGGAACCATTAAAGCGAGTCGCGCCGATTATCGAGGCCTTTACGCAGATGCCCGATCAGAAGCTGGTCGTAGCCTCGGGCGGAGGCCAGTCGAAGGCATTGCGTAGGCTCGCCGCAAACGCATCCAACATTCACTTCACCGGCTGGCTCGCCGATGACGAGCTCAGCCGTTTGATCGGGAGCTGCCGTGCGTCGATCTATCTCGCACAAGACGAAGATTTCGGCATATCGCCCGTGGAATCGATGGCCGCCGGAAAACCCGTCATCGGGGTCGCTGAAGGGGGATTGCTCGAGACCCTTGTACACGATGAGACCGGCCACCTCCTATCACCGAGTTTCACCGTCGACGATATCAAAATCGCTGTCCGGTCGATGACCGCGGCCAAAGCAAAAGCCTTGCGCGCAGCCTGCGAGAAGCGAGCGGCATTGTTCTCGAGGGAGGCGTTTCTGACCGCGATCGGTTCCACGATCTCGACGCGCTGAGGCCCAGGCATGACCACCAACCGACGTTCCGCCGGTTGGTTAGGGTGGAGGCGGCGAAGGCCCGCTTGTCTGCCGGGCTGGTTCAAAGTGAAGCAAGCGTGCACGTCGTCAACAAGCGGCGCGGTGTTGCGAGCGCGTGCATCGTGGCCGCACCCGCTGCCCGCTGCCCGGTCGTCGCAATTCGATACGGCCGGGCTGCTCCACTTCGTCGGTGGGCATCCCATGCATGTCGACGCAGATGCCGGTCGATTCGTCGGTGAAACGCGGACACGCGCGCATTTCTGATGAGTCGCTATTTCGACGCGTCGGCTTGGGAAGGGTTCTTCAACAACTCGCATCTCTATCGTGATCCGATGCGCTCATTGTTGACTGAGAACTTCGCGACTGTCGACGAGTGAAAGCCCGAGGATCTCACATTCGCTGAGTATAGTTACGTCGAATTTGTTCACATATTCGAAGGAGCCTCTCCGCGGGCTTTGGACACTGGCCGGAATGCGCGATTAAACCGTGCGAGCAACGGTGCGCTCAGACGACGGCGCAGTCGACACCTGAATTCGGTCCGATCGCGAGCCACTTTTCCATCGGGGAGCCAACAAACGAGCGCCCTCGTGGACCGGGGCGAGTGGAGCTTTGGGGCCATGACTGACATCGACGACAATGACCTGTTCTTCATCGACGGCACGAGCGGCTTCAACTCGAAGACGTGTTTGTTGTGGGGGATCAATCACCAAACAGCCATTGCACGTCCGCCGCTCGGCGGCAAGCAGGTTGCATTGTGTGTTAATCCCAACCGGGGCCGGTGTCGTTCCCAGTCGGCCCAGCTCAAGCCACCCGCGCATTGCTCACCCGACCCCACTGCCATTGCGTGGCCTTTTCCCTTGAATGGAGGTAGACTGAGGCCTTGAATTTCGTAGCCCTGAGTGCTGACAACCTACCTCCTCACCCCCTCCAGACGGCTGCACGCGCTATTTTCAAGATCTTGGCAACAAATTTCTTACGGTGGCGATGGCCACGGGAACGCTTTGTGAGGTCATGCTACGAGTCAATGCTCGGACGTCGGCCTAACCCTCCCGAACTCAAGCATCACGTTGATGCGATGATGGCTGGAGCATCGGAACGTGACGTCCTCGATGCTTTTCTTCGCTCGGACGAGTTTTCAGTCCGGCAGTGCAGACTAAAGCAAAACGCGGAGGGGAAGACGGAAATCGCCTCGTATTTTGTACACATCCCTAAAACCGCCGGCATGAGCGTCAAACGTTGGATTGCCCGCGGCGCCGAAGCGACCGGAGGCCGGCTGTTCCCGGGGGCGTTCATGGAAGACCTCTTCAACTTCGAGGACGCTCGCAGCTACAGCCATTTCGCAGGCCATTTCGGTGGTTTCCTCGCGCCCTATTTGCGCCGGCCTATACGGAGCGCAACCCTACTCCGAGATCCTGTCCAGCGCGTGATTTCGCACCATGCGCACGGAGCTCGAGATCCCAATCTGCCGCTTCACGCAATCATCAAAGGCCGCTCGCTCGAGCACGTCATAAACGATTCGTCGGCGCGTGGCTACCTCGAAAACTTCCAAGCCAAGTTTCTCGCGGCACTCGACTTCGGGCGCTACTTGCTCCCGCACGAGATTCACGATATCTCCTGGCCGAAAAATGATCATGACCTTCTACACGCCGCCGAACAAAACCTTGAGGCGATCGATGTGATCGGCGTTCTCGAAGACGTCGACACGTTCCTGGATCGACTCGCTGTTGCATGGAAATTGCCCCGAATTGATGATCTTGGTGTGGAAAACAGCGGCTACAATAGGCCCTTGCGAGAACTTGCGCCTGAAGTTGCCGATCGTCTTCGTGAAATGAACGCCATCGACTATATTCTCTACGATCGCGCTCGATCTCTGCCGGGTAGGGCACTGGCGCGGAAGTCTTCATAGCATTTTCTATCGGTCCTTATGAAAATCGACTCGCCTCACAACCCGACTGATAGGGCAGACGCTCGATCGCCGACTCAGGTAGCGGCGCATGGGTTGAACCCGCGAGAGACTCGGCCGCAGTGGTCCGATCTGCGCTGCATTGGAGCGCCCGAGTCGATGGTCGTTGAGCAACACTTGTCCGCGCAGGATCAGGCGGCACTCATCGTTCCGATTAAGGCAGACGTTACCCGCGCTTCTGTCCTCGATGGTCGGGCAGCCGCAACACGCCCTCGGACCTGTCGGAGGAGACCGGAATCGGTTTTGGTCGGGCTTGAGTGTGCGCGATGCCGCGCGCATCCTAACCTAACAATAGCCAGGGCCCTGAACGGCATGTGGGAGCGGGCACCGCTTTGGAGTGATTATGCCTAGCAAAACACCTACGCTAGTCGACACAGCTATGATTCCAAAAATTCAACGATGTATTTTACACATCGGCACAGAAAAGACCGGAACGAGCAGCATCCAACATTTCCTATCGATGAATCGATCCGCCCTAGCGGAGCAGGGCGTGATCTATCCAAGCTTCACAGGTACGCAGGGTGGAAGCCAATGGGGCTTCGTCGCTGCCGTTGCAGAACGACCATGGAAATCCGGCATCGGCGCGAAACTCGATATCTACAACAGCACTGATGCCCGCAACTACCGCGAACGCCTCATCGAGGCCATCGACGAGGAGCTGACTCGTTGCCATGAAGCGCACACATTATTGGTGTCGAGCGAACACTTCCACAGTCGACTTAGGTCCCAAGCGCTGATCCATGACTTGAAAGACCTGCTCGGCCGCTGGACACATGACTTTCGCGTCATCGTCTACTTCCGACGACAGGACCGGGTCGCGGTCGGCCACTACTCGACAAAGCTGAAGTCCGGTGACCCTGACCCGACAGTGTTCCCGCACGATGACATGACAACGCTACCCTACTATTACGACTACGGGCGGATATACGAAAATTGGGCCGAAGTCTTCGGTACAAAGGCCATGGCACCGGGGCTGTTCGAGCGTGAAGAGCTTGAACAGGGGGACCTGATCAGTGATTTCTGTGCCAAGGCTGGGCTGAGTATAGAAGGCAAGGAACGTCCCGGCAGAATCAACTCGTCTTTGAGTGACCGCGGCGTTCAACTTTTTCGTGAGCTCAACAGGCAATGGCCACAGCCGGAGACGAGTCCCCGCAACCCAGCCCGCGAGAGACTGGTCGCGTTGATCAGCAAGCAACATCGCGGAAAAATCTATCCAGCCTCTCGCCAAGAGGCTCTCGACTTCTTCGGTCGTTTTCGCGACAGCAACGAGAAGCTCGCGAAACTGGCGTTTCCAGACCGCCGGCGCCCCCTGTTCCCGGACGACTTTTCTGATTATCCCGCCAGGGTCAACACGCGTCATGAAAAGATGGCAAGCACCGTCCGGGACATGATCAATGAATGGACAACTGTCGACAATCGGCCAAAAGCCGGCGAGACGCCTCCAGGCGTGACCGCATCGTCAGCCGGAAAGATTCACGGCACCCTAAGCGCGCGCGCCTCGCGGCTGTTTTCGGTCCGATTTAGGAAAACAAAAGACCTGCCGCCGCTGTTTCTGCATGTCGGCCTTCCCAAGACCGCAACGACGACGCTACAAAACACGCTCTTCACCCACCATTCGGGGATCTATTATCTTGGGAAAAGCGGAAGCTACGATCAGTCCCGCGGGTGCCGTTCCACGCAAATCTACGAGGCACTCCGTCCACTCCTTTGGGATGACCTTAGCGGTGAGCTCAGTCCAGGACAGATACGAGCTAAACTGCTCGACGGTCTCGCGGATGTCGGTGACAGAAGACTCGTTGGCTCCTGGGAGGGCCTTGGCCAACAGCGGCGAGCGCGCTTCGAACGCGTTCTCGTGAACACCGAAGCGGCTTTCGGGGGTCTTCGCATCATCTTCACGCTGCGCAATACGCTGACCCGGCTCCCCTCAGCTTATCTTCAGGCGCTTAAAGGCTGTGCCCACAAAGGTAAACATTATTCCATGCCAAAGGGCGCAAGCTTCCTGTCGTTCGAGGACTGGCTGCATGGCAAACAGTCCAAGGACGGGCATGATTACCGCTTCGACTTCGGCGAAAATCTCAAGTTGGCCGTGAAGCATCTTGGCGTCGACCGGACCGGCGTCTTTCTACTCGAAGACCTGCAGGAAGATTCGAAAGGTTTTTTCCAAAACATCGCAGGCTTTCTAGGTATCGACATCGAGGAGGCCCGCGCGCAGGAGCAACAGTACTTCAACACCGCATTAACGGTCGAGCAGGTTGCACTGCTGGAAAGCGTCCAAGCATCCTCGGACGACCTTGCGCGGTGGTGGGCACTGCCCCGAAAGGAGCGCAAAAATCAACTCGATGCCTTAAGGTCGGAAGGGAGCGGTGAGAAGTACCAAGTGCACCTGAACGCCGACCAGAAAGCCTACATCGCCAAACGTAGTCGTGCGGTGAACCGCTGGATTGCAGACACCTTTAAAATCGACCTCGAGCGGCACGGTTATCCGTTGTGATCGGTCGTAGGTCTACACCCCGGCGACTTTTTGTTGAGTGTACGCACACCTATCTTGCTGGAGGAACTAGCGGCATACGGCGGGTTGCGCGAAGCTTGGCGAATCAGCGCAGGGCAGCGTCGAACAGAGAGGTGACGATGGCTCCCCTGGTGTGGGGAGGTATCGGATTCTTTAGCCCGAGACGTCCACTTACCGATGCCAGGCATCCGCTGGTGCGAATCCTGGAGTTTCGGCACCAATTCTTGCGCGCCGTCAACATTCTCGTGGCATTCTTCGCCTGCCTTCTCGGTCGGTGCATCACAGCCGTGCGTTGGGTCTTGGCGCATGCCGAGAAACTGCCTATCCCGTTAGGCATCCATTCCTCGACACGGGTGCTGCTGAGACGTTTGAGCTACTTGCGGGATTCCCTTGGACGTGCGCTCTCCGGACTTTGGTATCGCCTTCACGGCAATTTGAGGCGGAAAGACAACCCGGATTTCTTCTACCGGGCATTCGGTTTATTGACACTACCGATCGGCGTCCTGTTGGCGACCCGAGTCCGTTTCCGGCCCGGCGATGTGGTCGTCCTTGTCGACTCGACCTGGGACTCCAGCGCCATGCTGTCCGCTCTTTTTTCTGCGCAGCAACGGAGCGGTCTCCACCTCGGCGTCATGATTCATGATCTCTTTCCATTGACCATTCCGGAGGTCTGTCAGCAACAAACCATCGATGGCTATGTCGCCTGGTTCCGCACCATTGCTGAGCGGGCCGACTTTTTCATCACCAACTCCGAGGCCACAAGGCAAACGCTGGATTGCTACCTTCGCGAACATCCACCCCTGCGAGGTCATCCCTGGCGCAGCGCCAGCTTCCGGCTAGGCTCGGATCTCGGTCGGTCCAGGCTGCAACGCGCGACGACACCAAGCCGGGTCGTCCAGGCTCTTCCTGGGTTCGTGGTGCTCGCCGTCGGCACCATCGAGCCACGCAAGAACTATCCGCTGCTCCTCGATGCCATGGATAGAGTATGGGACAAAGGAAGCTTCTCGCTCCTTATCGTAGGCAAACCAGGCTGGGAAAACCTGGGCTTCATGGAGCGCCTTGCCGAGCACCCGCTCCAGGGAAGTCGCCTGCTTCACCTCGAGAATGCCGATGATGACGAATTGCTGGATGCGTTTCGTCGCGCAGACTGTCTGGTCTGCCCTTCCCGGGCAGAAGGGTTTGGCTTACCGATCGTCGAGGGCCTGGTTCATGGCCTGCCGATCCTTGCAAGCGATATCGCCGTATTTAGAGAGATCGGCGGCAATGCGTGCAAGTACTTCCCCTTGGATGATCCCGGGGCGCTTGCCGAACAGATCATCGCCGTCGCTCAAGAGTTTCCGAATCAGATCGACAATCGAGTGGACATCAATGATTTGTGCCCATCATGGTCAGAAAGTGCTCGTCAGTTCCGCGATGTCGCTCTCGGGCTCGCTGCTGAAACAACAGATCTTATTCGGCCCCGCGCAACGAGCCGTCTGCCATAAGCAGAACAAGCCGCCTCTCTTCCGCCGCGTTGTCGCAGGAGCGAGTCCGGCTGTCAACGGGCCGGTTGGAAAGCGTGTCGCGTACAGCGAGGCAGCAATGTCAATTTATACGCCTTTAAAGGCACCTCTCTCCGCACGCAGACCCGCTAGATCGACAAGAGGTGGCAATAACGCCCGCAGGTAACGGCCGAGGCCGCTGGGATCCGAGGTCATTAGGCTGACCTCCACGGCGATGAAAACGGGCGTTCCCGACTCAATCAACCTATGTGAACCCCACGCCGATACGGTGACACCTGGGATATTCAGTCATCATCACAGTCATCATTTGTCGCCGCGATCGGCCCTCGGCCTAAGGCATCGACAAAGGCTGCTTGCTCGCCTCGGCTTAACGGACCCCAGCTGGCGAGCAAGGATTCGTCGAGTTGTTGCACCCGAATGAGTGTCTGAACGGCATCGCCAAGAGTGTTGCCAAGCGCCGAAATTAGAAAGGAGAGAAACAAGAGACCGGCAAGATCCAAGCGGATCCCGACACCTAGGCGAGATAGCAGCAGCATTGACAGGATCGTGATCGGCATCAACGCAAAGAGAACCTGCCGAGCATTGACCAAGCGCACCCGATGGCGGACCAAGTCTTCGAGGTTTCGGGCTCCAGGTTCCAAGTCCGCTTTCGCCTCGGCTTCCTCGCCCCAGATCGCGCCATAAAAGACGATCATCAGCACGCAGAGAACGACCATAACGACGGGCAGAACGCGCGGCTCCAGCATCAACAGCAGCGACAGCAATGCGATGGCCTTGAGCAGATCCAGCCCAAGCAGCGCCAACCATCGCAAGGCCATTGCCCGAGCCCTGGCAGCTCTTTCCAGGCGGCGAGGCCTTATGGTCTTCCCCGCGCCGACGGCAAAGACTCTGCGGTATCGTTGCCAGAACTCGTTATACGCAAAGCTCCAGATTCGGTACTCGAGTCGCTTACTCATCGCCAACAAAACCGCTGAGAGGACGACGAGCCCGAACGGCACCCACCAAGACAACGAAAATCGAAACGTAACAGACACCAAACTCAGCTCGTAATCAATCAGAGGTGTCACCGCCGCATTGGTGTTGCGGAGAATGGGGAGAAAAAGATAAAGCGAAACAATCAATGCAAGCGCCGAGATAGCATATCCGAAATAGAAAGCGAGTACGGCTCTCCAATCCGCCGGCAGCACCTCGGCGAGCAGTCTAGGAAAATCCCTGACCCTGGTCATGACGGTTGACTCACTTCGTGTCGGTCCAAGTCGTGAATCGGCCCCAAGGAGAACCCTGCGGCCTCAGAGTTTGAATGTCGAAACTGATAGCTTCACCATTCCAGCAACAAATTGTCTCCGGGTTTGGCGAAGTTGCCCTGCGCGAGAATCAGCGAATGCTGGTTCCATTCTTCGACGATTCCACCACATCCGGGAAAGGCGTGCTCCAACCGCAGAGGAGTGTAGCTCGAAGAAACACTTTCCCCAAGAAAGAGCAGGTCTTGCGCTTTATCGATGGGCGGAACGAAGACCTTAGGTGGTTGAGGACCGCGACCCCACCAATCCCGCGGGTTAAAGCGGGGGCCGCAATAGGTGCCTTTTGATTGATCATTCTGAACCACGTAGACATCAAGAAGGCCGTCGCGGTTTACGTCCAAGACCGCCAAATCCACAGCATCAAATTTGGGGCGATACTCGAACACAGGATTATCGAAATCAAAGAGATAAGGCAAGTCCGGATTGCCGGCGTATATGCGTAGATACGGCTCTGCTCGCTTTGAATGGGTTGACCCGACCACAATGAGATCCGCGACGCCATCATTGGTTACATCGGCTACTCGGGCGTTATTCCATTTCGTGGTCGTTTTTCTCATGTCCCCGAGATTGATGGCGCGCCAACGCATGTCCCCTGACTGAATAAAAAATCGGGCTGATCCGTTCTCATCCCCGACAACGAGATCAGCGATCCCGTCATGACTGATGTCCGCCGCCAAGGCAAAGCTCACCTTATATTCGAGCACCCAGGGTCCGAGAGAATCGACCTCGTGGAAATAAGGAGCAGGGGTCCCATCTTTGCTTTCCCGGTCCAGCCGAAAAAGGCGATGCGCATTTGTCTTCCCGTCGGCGCGAGGCGCTCCACGGTTGGCAATGAACAGCAGTTTTCCGCCATCCGCGGCATCCAGCGGGACGACGAAACGTGTTCTCATGCTTGGGTATTTATGCAATCCATGGCCTTCCAAGATTTTGCTCAGGCCGCCGTCTGCTTTGGTAACATACACCTCATTGAAGCCTAGCCCCTCTCCTTTATTGGCTCCAACAACGCAAACGAGATCCGGAAAAGCGTCGTCATTAATGTCGAGGGAGGCGCAGTCATGCCGATCAATATTATCCGGACCGTCGATAGCATTAAGCGAATCGGTTGTGTCCAACACTGCGATGCCAGGCTGCGTCCAACTGCCGTCCGACTGCTGACACCAGGGTGTCTCCGGCGTGTTGTCATGACCTACCAACCAGTAGGTTGGCTTGCCATCACACCAAGGCGATCCCTCCGGCATCGACACGGAACCGATAACCCTTCTGGCGGGAGCCGACTCCACAACGGTGACCCATGGCTGCAACGCGGCCGGCGCCAGCGGTTCGAGTTCTGATGGCTCACCCACAACATCGGGCGAGGAATTCTTACCGGCGAGCGGGACTGGCACCTCGGCGCCAACCTCAGAGTCTGCGCGCGCAATCCGCACATCGGATGTCATTGGTATGGCAATCACAAGGGAAGTGACGATGATCGATACCATCACCCCTGAGGACTGCCTACCCATGACTCGCGGGCCGTTCACGTCATTACTATTTCTTACCACAGGTGGTGGAATCGAAGTCATTCGACGGTTCTCCGTTTACGCCAATACCCGATGCGCCTGCTGCGGGCCGACGGCGACTCTAGACCAGTTGGAGGCCTAAAGCCAATCCAAGCGTTGTCGTCGCGCGGAACAACTCGGGGTCGTGAGGGAGGCGCGGTATCGAGGCATGACTCACCACACGGCGGACACCGACGCGGCACCCAACTCCGCGAAACCCTGAAGCGAGCCAAGACCGATGCCGGGGCCGGCACGAGCGAGATCGAACCTGGTGGCTGACCCGAGGGCATCGAGGCACGACGCAATCTGCTGGAACTGCAGCGATTAGCCGCGAACCCAACCCAACGCGACTCGCTGAAGGCATGCTCGAAGAGTCAAGCGAAAAGGTTTGGCTGAGAGGCCAGCGCGACTCAGCTGCCGGGGCTCTAAGAAGAAACACTAAGGCGATTTCCGAGAATCGGCATCCCGACTGCGCATGCCCAGACGGCATCCAGCCCCTAAGGTCGCAAGTCTCGAGCAACCCCCGGCGCACTTTTTCGTTGTCGTCGTCGTCGTTATCGTTATCGGATTCCGGACGACCACGACCACGACCACGACAACGGCGACGACAGCGAGCAGAGCCTTCGAACGCTTTTCTTGGTTCCGCTCTGCCGGTAGATCTTTTCCCGGAAATCACCTAACAACTCCGAAGTGTCGCGGTGATCGGCCGTGAGGGCGAGGTGACAAGAAGAGGATGCCTGATGGATTCGAACCCATTGATCACGATTGCGGTACCATCCTTTGAAGAGGTCGATTCCTGGACGACGCACTGCGTTCGATCTTCGAGCAAGATATGCCTGTCGAACTGTTTGTCATGGCCGGTGGTTTGGATGACGAAACCCCGATCGTGACCGAACGCTGGCGGCATCAGCCCTCCGGATGGCGCAGTGCGCCCGATGACGGCGAAGCCGGGGCCATCAGCGAGGGGACCGGCAGCGGCATCTAGACCTCGATCGAGGCGCAAAGCATAGCAGCAATTCCTCGGCGCACGGTTTATCGGATTGCAGACCGCGAGCACGGAGCAATAGGTATGAAAGAGTTCCATTTTCCGAGGCAGAGCGGGCAGGACCGAATTGCGGAAAGAGCGCTCCCTACCGGCATCCCAGCGCGGCTGGCGTTGGCTTTTCTACTGGGAGCGATGCTCGTCGCGTTCGGTTTCTGGCTTTCCCAGCAGCTGCTCCTTGCCCCGAGAACGCCGGCGCGAATCCTATCGAGTAGCGACCTGGATCTGGTTCGCGGCCAAGGCGAACAGACCGCGGAGGGTTGGAAGATCATCAACCTCGGTACAGACGATACCGCGGCTGTCCTGAGCCGATCGGATGGCTTTCCTTCGAGTCGCTACGGAGTCCTCTCATGGAACGTCGCGGGCCTCGCAAGCGCGCAGGAGGCCACTGTATTTTGGTCTACGCGCGACAATCCCCGTGCGGGAAAGACGCGGGTGCTGACTCCTGCGGAGCTTGATCAAGCGCGCGTTCGACTCGACACGGAGCCGCGGTGGCAAGGCGAAATCGTCGGGCTCGGGCTGATGCTTCGAGGGCCGATCGCGGAAACCGTGACGGTGCGTGAGCTGAGACTAGAATCTAGGCTACCATCCTTTTCGGATTCGCTCTCGAAACTCGCAGCACCCTGGACTTTTTTCGAACCCTGGAGCGGGAAGTCGATCAATTTCTACCGCGCACGCTCGGCGGGCTCGACAATATCTCCTGTCGCGACGATAGCGCTCTGGATTGGTCTTAGTTTGCTATGTTACGGAATCCTGTTTCGACGGACCTCTCAAGTCGCAATGACGAGCGGTCTCGCCGTGTTTGTTTTGATCGGATGGTTTGCTCTGGACGCGCGCTGGCAGTGGGAACTCGGCGAGAGGCTGATTGCGGCACAGGGTCGGTACGGTGAGTTGGCGACAACCGAGCGAGCTCAGGCGGCTCCGGACGCGCGGCTTATCAGGGCCTTGCAACCCTTGCTGGCTCGTCTGTCTTCGGATCCGGCGAGAATTATGATTCTGAGTGCAGACCCGACCAGCGCCACACCGGCCCGGCTGCGCTACCATCTCGCCCCGCACAGGGCATATGCCGGCTTGTCCGGTCTACCCAACCGAAAGCTAACGCGCCCGGGCGATTACATACTGGTTATGGATTCGCTGAAGAGCGTCCGTTACGACCGAAGCCGGCGTGTCTTGGTCGAACGCAAGAAGGAGATTCCTGCCGATTTGATCGAGAAGGCACCGCGGATCGGGAGCTTGTTTCGAGTGCGGGTCGGAACGTAACGATGGGCTGGCCCGGCGTTGCAATCGCTCTTGCCTTGCCTGGGGTCACCGGGTGTTTATGGTTGAGACTGCTTTGGCCTGTCCCGAAACCCGGCCGCTGGCCATTGCTCATCGGATACGGGTACCTCCTGGGTTTGACGGCGATAGCACTGCTGTTGGGCCTTTGGGGGCGACTCGGCTCGGAGTTGACCGTCTATCCCGTGCTGCTTGTCCTCGGACTGATGTCCCTCTTGGCGTTTCACCTCTTCCGATCCCGAGCTACGGCGACCGTAGCTCGGTCGGAATATGGTACGGCGGCGCAACGCCTGTCGGTCGGGCAACGAATCCTTCTCGGGGCGATCTTGCTCTGGTTGGTGCTGCGTATTGCCGGACTCGCACTTGAGGTATGGTGGGAGCCTTTGTTTCCCTGGGACGCTTGGACAACCTGGGGGCTGCGCGCGCGCGTCTGGTCGGAATTACGCGAGCTTGTTCCTTTCATCGCACCCTCCGACTGGCTCGCGGATGACTCCGGACGTGCCCAGACGATCGCCGCCTGGCGCTATCCAACGACCGTGTCCTTGATTGCGACCTGGTCTGTTTTGGCCTTTGGCCAGTGGAACGAGACCGCCGCCAATCTGCCCTGGGTGGGCTGCATCCTGGCGTTGGCGCTCGGCTTTTACGGACAGGTGCGTTTTTGGGGGGCGCCCGCTCCAACGGCGATCGTCTTCACCTGGCTCTTGCTCTCGCTCCCCTTGCTCAACTCCCACGTCGCGCTTGCAGGCTATGCCGATCTCTGGTTGGCGACAACGCTCGGCTTCGCGTTCATGTCTTTCCTTCACTGGAGCCGCGACGGCGATCGACGACAGGGATTACTATCGGTCATGTTGCTGGCCGTCAGCCTATCGATAAAAGTCGAAGGTCTGATTTGGGCGCTGCTGTTTCTTCCTGCCCTGCTCGCCACCAAGGTCCGCGGACGCTGGCTGATCGCAACAGCGGCATTGATTGGGATCCTGGCGCTCGCGGTTTGGATGTCCGGAGGGATCGATTTCGAGATACCGTTCATGGGTCTCGCACAGCTTGGACCCGATCGGATCGAGCTGCCCTATCTCGGCCAATTCAACTTAAGCGCTCTCCAGTCATGGGAGCCAATGCTTAGGCACTTTCTCCTATACGGAAACTGGCACCTTTTGTCCTACCTCTTGGCGATCGCGGTCGCCTTGAGCCTATTCAAACTCACCTTAAGTCGTTCGGAAGCATGGCAAAGGGCGGGGTTGACTTGGGTCCTGACCTCCCTCTTCGCGTTCTTTGGCCTTTTCGCCTGGACCGATGCGGCCGCGTGGGCTTCCGACTCGACCAGCATCAATCGGGTGTTTCTGCATTTCGTCCCTGGCCTGATCTTCTGGCTGATGACGGTTTGGATGTCGCTGCAAACTCGCGACGAGGTCCCCGCGTCTTAATCTCGAGCCTGGCTCGTTCGGGCAAGAATCTCCTCATACAAGGAACGAACCTGCCTGCAGACCGCGTCGATTCCGAACTCACCGACAAGTGCGGCGGCCCCTCGCACCCCGAGCGCCCGCCGCTGTTGCGGATCTGCCTTGAGCTGACTCAAGGCGTTCGCCAACGCCTGCGCATCACCCGGCGGTGTCAGTAGACCGTGACCGGCTCGGCGGACCAGCCAACCGGTGCCTGAGCCCGGGATGTCGCTGACCACGACCGGTTTCGAGAATCGCATGGCCTCGAGGAGCACGAGACCGAACGCCTCCGTGCGCTCCAGGGAGGGCAAGCACACCAGATCGCAGCTGGCGAGCAACGCCCGAAGCACTCGCTCGGACCGAAATCCGAGCAGTTGTACTCGATCGGTGACTTCGAGCGAACGGGTCAGGTCCAGCAGCGAAGAGCGTTTCTCTCCAGCACCGACGATGAGACATCCGACCTCGGGTAACCGCGAGATTGCCCGAATGAGGACCTCATGACCCTTGTAGTAGGTCAACCGACCAATCGCCAGTATGCGCAATGGCGCTGCCCCCCAAAGAGGTGTGATCTCCGCCAGATCATCCGGATCGGGATCGGAGAGCCGCCTTGGGTCCAGCCCCAAAGGGATCGTGGTACAGCGGGATCGCCAAGGCCTGAGAGGTTCGCTCGCCACCAAATAGGTCGGAGACGTCGCCACGACAGCATCGGACCGGCTCAGAAGCCTCTGCTCCAGCGGCCGATATGCTCGATACGCCAATGCCAAACGGCGATCGATCGTGGAGGCGACGAGGTCGGCATGCCAATGAACCACCCAGGGTAGGCGTCGCGCTCGCCTCAGAGCCATCGCGAAGAGCGCCGAACTGTTGGGCAAATGGAGGTGCAGCAGATCAGGCTCAAACTCCCGAATCGCCCGATCTAACCAGAAGGGAAAGGCTGGGCTTAGGGGGACATAGAGCAATCGACCGAAGGTCGGGGCGCGGTAGACGGAGGCCGATTCCGAGGGGTTGGGGCGGATTCCTGTCCAACCGAATCGTTCGTGATGCACCAAGGCGGCAACATCAACGCCGCCCTCCCGCAGCGCGCCGATCAAATCGAAAAGAAAGTACTCCATGCCGCCGGCGAACGGCGGATAGAACTTGCCGACGTGCAGGACCCGCATTGCTGTCAGGAGTCGGATAGGGAGTCCGGAGCCTCGCTTCGAACGTCTGCGACGCATCCGGAAGACTCGAGGTGTGGGTCACGCGCCTCGAGCATCGCTAGTCTTTGAGCCAGTCTCCGAATCTGCCGCTCCTGTCGCGATCGTTCCAAGTCCATCGTCAGAACCTTGATGAGCAGGAGGGCAAATCCCAGAATCAGCGCCAGTATAGGCGGATAACTGACACCCAGGTAGAATGCCAGAACATCGAAAGACCGTGGCCAGAAACCCAAAACGACTACCGCAGCAGCCGCGCCCATCCACCAGAGTGCGTAAGGGCCGTGAAGGTGGTCGCGCCGCACCAGCCATAGGATGATGCCGGCAACGGCCAACCCGATGGCCATCGACGTCAACTGATAGGTCATAGGGGAGACCTGGGCTCATCCGGTTGAGGGTGCGCCGGACCGTGGCCGATGCGGGCGACACACAGCAGGCTTGTTTGGATCATGTATCGGCCGACCGTCCACCAGGAATCGAAGATTCTCGAGCGGCCATCGCCGCGTGACTGCATCGGCACTTGAACCTCCTGGATGCGGAGACCTTGACGACGCAAGATCAACAGCACGCCAACGTCTTGGTAGTCGAGCAAGCTGGCGTCAGGACATGAGAGTCGCTCGATCGCCGGGCGATTATAGGCGCGAAAGCCGGAGGTGATATCGTCCAAGGCGATACCGGTCAGAGCGCGAAAGTAGCGCCAGGCGATTCGGCGACCTACGCTCGCGCGCGAAGGGCAGGCCCCGATGACGACATCGGCCACACCGGCGCGGATGGGCGCGATCAATTCCGGTATCAGGGCCGGCTCGTGTTGGCCGTCGGCATCGAGCGTGACGGCGATCGGCCAGCCGTGACGCGCTGCAAACCGAAGGCCGGCCTGAGTAGCTCCCCAGGCGCCGAGCTGGAGCGCAAGCGGAAGTACGATGGCACCGGCCGCAAGCGCGCGGTCGGCCGTGTCGTCGCTGCTGTTGTCATCGATGACGACCACCGGACGATCCACGCGATCACTCGCTTCGGTCACGATCCGCTCGATCGTTGCGGCCTCGTTGTGCGCCGGGATCAGGATCATAAGCTTGCCGAGGGTCAGGAGGTGGCCGTCCCTAAAGCGCCCGCCCCGGATGAGCTCGAACGAGCTCGGATAGCCAACACGATACAACAAAACGAAGCCGTATTTCGAGACGCATCGCCCAGTCGAAGGCCCCCGGAATCGGCGCTCGATCCCTTGGGCGTCAGGTCGCGCCCACAACGCGGAAGGAATCATCGTGGCCAAGCTCACCGCTCTTGCTATCCTCGCAACCTACAACGAGCGACGGTTTGTGCGCGCGTGCATCGAGAACCTGACTCGTCAAGGGTTCGAGACCTACCTCCTCGACAACGAATCGACGGATGGGACCGTCGAGATCGCCCGGCAGTATGTTGGCCGTGGCCTGATCGCAATCGAGTCGCTACCACGCGACGGATTCTACCGTTGGGAGCGGATCCTTCAGCGCAAGGTCGAGATCGCGCAGACATCCGGTCACGATTGGTTCATGCATGTCGATGCCGATGAGATCCGGCTCCCTCCACCGCCTTTCCAAACGATTCAAGAGGTACTCGGGGATGTCGATGTACAAGGCTATCACGCATCCCATTACACACATCTCATAACTCATGAAGCTGTCGCGCATATCTGAGCCCCGCGGCGAAGTCCGTAATGCGTTGCAGACCGAGCCAAATCGTCTTCACGCCGGGCTCGCCGTCGCCCTTGCCCCCGAGAAATCCGCCGAGGCCGGCGATCAGGCGGACGACGGTATTGAGGCGCGGAGGCTTCTTCGGAAGAGGCTTCTCGGACAACAGGTAGGCGGCCTGCCATTCCTCGGGTGCGAAGAACAGCTCGGCGACGCGCGCATACCCCTCGAGCCAGCGGATGCTTTCCTTTTCCCCGGCACGGGTCCCGTCCGGCCCTTTTCGGTTGGCGTGCCCACATCCAGGCATCGAGCACGCCCAGCGGCTCGCGCGCCGGGCTCACGGCATAGGTCGGATGCAGGTACATCCCGCGTTGCGCTTCGTAGCTCAACGGCCCGAGCCCGGCGATCCCTTGGCCGTTGAAGTCCAGCTCCGTGGTGTCCTGCAGACACAACACCACCGGGTGCGCCGCCATGCGCGTGCGGGTGCACCGACGATGCGGCTCGAGGATGTCCATCCAGTCGTGCGCCTCGGAGCCGAGAAACCGATACGCCGCCTGCGTCTCGCCCCAGCCCCGGCAGGCCTCGGGGATGCTCGCCGTCGGGCGCTCCGCCAAGCGCTCGATCAACTGCACTGCACGGCGCTCGCGGCGCGCATCGCCCAGAGCAAGTCCTTGAAATTCCGCTTCTGCCCAGCCCATCGAAGCCCCAGGAAAGTATCCAAAAGCGATACCTTAGACTGCACACCTAAAGTGTTGCGTAATGGGATGGGGGTAAACCTACGAGCAAGGCAGCCTGTTGACACAAAAAATCCAATAGTGTTTTCACCTTGTGCCGTTTGTTGGCAAGAGAGCGGGTCGACGCAGACGATAACCCCGCGACATGTCCGCCGGCACCGGACTCGACAGCGCCGCCCGTCTTGGGCTCCAATTGGCCCAAGGATCGTTTCGCTTATCCCGGTACCGAACGCACACCGCGTCCAAGTCGGCCGTATCGAGATCCTGCCGCGGGCTGATTCCGCCCGCGTTAACGCGATAACATCGTCCGCGGCCCTTGCGAACTGTGCTGACAAGGAGCCCGAGTCTCTATCGTCCCGAACCGTTTCAGCGAATCTATGGTGTCGAAGAGCACAATCGGGCCCCCGATAGCCATCGGAGGCGTTGGCGGAAGCGACACGCGCTTAGCCGCGGAGCTGTTGTTACGGCTCGGGTTCTTCGCCGGAGCCGACCTCAATGAATCGCTGGACAATCTTTGGTTCACGCTCTTGTTCAAGCGGGCCGAGATTCGTGGCTGCTCGGACCTGGAATTTCAAACCTGTGTCGACCTCTTCACGAAACGCATGCAGGGCTGTTCGGACTTCGGCCCGGCCGCCGATGCACTGCTCCGACGTTTGGCCAGCGCGGACCGAGCCCAGCACGATTCACGCTGGCTTAAAGACCGAGTGGTCTCGTTCCGCGGCCCGGTGACTACTACGGCTTCGGGACTCCGATGGGGCTGGAAAGAGCCGAACACCCACGTCGTGTTGGATCGCCTCATGGAAGCGATGCCCGAGCTCAAGTATGTCCATGTCTTTCGCAATGGCCTGGATATGGCGTATAGCCGAAACCAGAACCAGCTGCGACTCTGGGGACCCAGCTTCCTGGGCATGGACCCCGTTCCCGTCGACCCGAGGCACGCGTTGAAGTATTGGTGTCGCGTCCACGAGCGTCTCCTCGGCGTGTTCGAGCGCTTCCCCGGACGAGGTCTCATGCTGAATTTCGACGCACTCTGCGCAGAGCCATTGCAAAGCCTCGTGCCGATGTTGCGTTTTATTGAGGTCGACCCCAGCCTGGAACGCATTGAAGCGTTAACCCCGGTGATTCGTCCGCCCGCGTCGATCGGCCGTTTCAGGACTCACGACTCTTCCCTATTCGACCCGGAGGACGTTCGCTTCGTGGCCAATCTCGGCTTTCCGGTCGGAGAGCAATTAGGAGGTTTTGTCGTCTCATCGAACCAGCGCAGCGAGTCCTCTAAAGGAACCTCGGGCACGTTGAGCGGGTCCGACATCGGGCTGTTCTTGGATCGGCAACATCCAATGGCCACTCGGCCGAAGGCAATTGCGCCTGAGACCAACGGCGCACCATTTCATGAATCGGGACGGGTCGGATCGGTCGACGCCGTGGATAGATCCCCTAGAGTGCTGAACACGCATCGCGATCGGTCCGACCCATCGCAGCGTTTGCCGGGCGACCGTCGCACGGCACTCCTCGTCCTCGGCATGCACCGCAGCGGCACCTCGGCCTTCACCCGGGTCTCCGGACTGCTCGGCGGAGCACTCCCTCGAGACCTCATGCCTCCCGTAAAGAACAACAATGAAACCGGCTTTTGGGAGTCGATGGGGATCTATGAGTTGGATGATCTGATCTTGAAGCACGCCGGGACCCGCTGGGACGACTGGCGAGCACTCCCGAGCGACTGGCTGCACTCTGCAATCTCCAACGGGTTCAAAGAGCGAGCGATCGACGTCGTCCGCGAAGCCTTCCAGGACGATGCCTTTATCATTGTCAAAGATCCACGGATCTGTCGGCTCGTGCCTTTCTGGCGCGAGGTCTTCCGAGAGATGGAGATGGATGTCCTTCACCTCCTGCCGGTGCGCAACCCGCTCGAGGTCGCCGCTTCGCTTCGCAGACGCGACGGTTTCGATCCCGCCAAGGCCTATTTGCTGTGGCTCAGACACACGCTCGATGCTGAGGTCGCCACCCGCGGATCCCGTCGCTCCATCACAACCTTCCAGCGACTGATGTCCGATTGGCGAACATGCGTGACCGATATCAAAGTGCATCTAGGGGTGACTTGGCCCCGTATACCGCAGGCGTCAAGCGCCGCCGCCATCGATGCCTTCCTTCAGGATGGCTTAAGACATAACCGGGCGAGCGATCATGAGCTCTACGACGATCAGAACGTTCCCGATTGGGTGAAGGCCACTTTTCGCTCGATGCTCGAGCTCAGTCATCGTCCCGACTCTCCGAGCGCTCTGTCCGTGCTCGACGGCGTCAGGGCCGAGCTCGATAAGGCGACGCAGGCAATAGGACCGACCGTTCGTCTTGGCGAGATCGACGAAGAACGTCCGACACCGAACATCGAAACAGGTAAACCGCGGTCCGATCAAAGAACGTCCCGACTCCTCGAATTGGAATCAACCGTGCTGCTCCATCAATTGGAAACAGAGGCACTCCGCTCCGAGATCCTCGCGTCGGAAAGCCGAGTATCCGAGCTTGATTCGGTCGTCATGCACAATCGCTCCCTGATCGAAGACCTCCGGCGCAAGATCACGGAGCTTGAGATCGGCGGACAGAAAGACAGGATGACAGCGGTCGAGCAGCGTTTACGGAATCGACACCTGGAAACCAGTCTTGGAACAAGTCAACGCCGGATCGAAACCTTAACGCGACAGCGCGACGCAATGGCTTTTCGAGTCAATGCATTCCAGAGCACCGCGTCCTGGCAGTTGGGACGCTACGTGCTCGCGGCCGAGCAACGCTTTCCAAGGATGATGCGCTCTGTGCTCGCGGCGCCAAAATGGGCCCTCTGGTTCCTGACGATGCGCGCGTCGGATCGGTTTCGCCTACGTTCCGAGGTTCGCCGACTCCGTGCGTGCGGACTCTTCGACGAAGCCTGGTATGTCAGCTCGTATCCAGAGATCCTGGCATCAGGACATCATGCGGCGGCTCACTGGTCGCTGATCGGCTGGAGGCACGGTTTAGAGCCCAATCCGCTTTTCAAAACGCGGTGGTATCTCGAAAATAATCGGGACGTAGACGCTGCTGGAATCGATCCGCTACTGCACTACTGTGCGCAGGGCGCTTTCGAAGGACGCGATCCGCACCCCTGTTTTTCGTCGAGCTGGTACCTTGAAAAAAACCCTGATGTGGCGCAGTCGGAAGTCAACCCGCTAATGCATTTTCTCGAAGCAGGCGCGAAGGAGCAACGCGACCCCCATCCGTCTTTCCAAATATCGAAATACCTAACGGAACATCCGGAGATTATCGCCACCGGAGTCAATCCGCTCATCCATTTTCTTTCTCATGGCGAAGAAGAGGTTCGCATCGATCTTCCTTGAAGAAATAGGAAGTCGATGGCGCTCGATTTCGAGCCGAAGATCACCGCGGGATACTCGTCAGGTGCGGAACCGCTCCGACGGCTGACCTGTAGAATCATTCCCCGTTAAATCCGATAAGAAGGAGCGGAATTGAACGAGCCAAATCAAAACGGGTGAGATCGGCGGAAATATGAGATACCCGAACTTGAATGCCAGCGCAAGGATCTCGTAGCCGGCGGGCGAGAACGCCAGCCGTTCGCGGGCAGCCCCATCGATGTGGAAGGCCAAGATCTTCATGATTCCCGTAGTCACTCCGAAGAGCTGGACGACGAAGAGGATCGCCATACCGACCAGCCAGAGAAAAACCTTCCTGCGATCCTCCCCCGGCGATGCAAGAACCAACGCCGTATACAGAGGCACACAGTACCCGTAATCCAAAGGTTGGGTTTCAAAGCGTATGAGCCCAACCACCGTAGAGGTCGCGTCGGGATGCGGCACACTCAATTGAGTAGTGACCAACAGCTGATTCCCGGCAGCTTCAATCCCACCGATCAGGTTCGGTAAAAACCAGGTCATCAGCATATCGAGGACGGATGCCAACGGAATGACGGATAATATCGAGGAGAAGTACCAAATCGCATAGCAGATCGGCAGCCAAAGCCCGACCTTGATCGCAAACCGACCGACCGGACTCATGCAGGCGCCCCGGGTGCTGCCCTAGACGATGCGCTTCGGAGTGAAATCCAACGCAGCCAGAACAAAAAAACCAACAGCACGTCAAGCATGATCAACGCCTGCCAGACATAGAGATGGGCCCACTCGAAGAGCGTCTGATTCCATTGACCGATGTAGAAGAGACTGATGATCCGAATCAGGTTCAGTGCCTGGACCGTCACCAGCCCGACCAGGATTCCGATCAGCTTTTGCTGCCATGATGCGGGGAAGGCAAACATTGCAGCGAAAAGGATAATGCCGGCCTCCACGCCGTTGCATCCAGCCTCGATGGACACCGCGAAGCCCGACGTTTGATCCCAGATCACCTTGCCCTGAGCCCTCACCTGATCATCGAACAACTGCATGATCGCCGCACTGACGTGGGTCACCGCTGCCGTGAAGGGCAGCACAACGGCGTTTTGAACCGGAGGGGTCAGCTCTGCGATGAATAGGACGCTGACGATCACAAGAAACAGCACGATAAATCGATACACGCAAACCGACTCCAAATTGCGAGACGAATGCCCGCCTGTGGCCACAACCCCGTTGGATTCGAACTCTTTCGGAAAAGCAGCAAAATTGCCGACAAGACGGGCTTGAACTTCAGCCCCTCACGAGCCCGCCAACGCCTCGACAGCCTCGCATAAGAAATGCCCCAGAACTAGGTGGAGCTCCTGAATCCTGGGCGTCTCGCGAGACGGGACCGACAAAAGAAGATCCCTGGGCGCAACGAGATCGGCATGTCGGGCACCGGTCAACAGAACGCTGAGGACCCGGCGATCGGCGGCGGCTTCGAGAACCCGGACGATGTTGGGCGAGCGACCGCTGGTGGAAAGCGCCCAGAGCACGTCGCCAGGCCGGGCCAGCGCGGTGAGCGGGCGCGAGAAGATCTCGTCAAAGGAGAAATCGTTCGCGACTGCGGTCAAGGCGCTGGTATCGAAGCCCAATGCAACAGCCGGGATGGGACGACGTGTCTTATTCAGAAAGGGACCGATCAGCTCGCCGCTAAGGTGGGTGGCCTCGCCGGCACTGCCGCCGTTTCCGCAGATGAAAAGCGTGCCGCCGTTGCGGATGGACTCGGCCGTGCGCACCGCGGCATCGACCGTCGCGGCGAGCAGATCGACGTCGCCACGGACTGATTCGACAAGCGCTGCCGTCGCGTCGAGCCGTTGAGCCAGCATGGCGGAGAGATCTTGAAGCGAACGTTCCTCGTTCATTTGTCGGCACCGGCCCCGTCGGCGCCTTCGGCGTACTTCCGGCCATCCGTCGAGAGACGGCCCTCGATCTCCATCAGTTTGCGGACGTCCCGGGCCGCTTTGCGCTGCGTGCCGCGTTGATTCCGGGCATCGGCGACCTCTTGGCCGGTGCGTTCGCCGAAGCGGGCTGGCCTGAGGGAGCGGAATTGGATTTTGGTCTCCACCAGCGTCGCAATGGGCATGACGGCACCGAAAAAGCGGATATCGAGAAAGGGACGATCGGGTTTGGTGTCGTTCATGTTGTTCCCGTAAACCGCGTTCGGGGTGGACACTGGCGTTTCGATCGCAAGCTTCGAGACGGCGGTACCTGGACACGTTTTAAATCGCCACTTCAGACACTTAAAGCATACCTACTGCGATCACCGACGCGCTGAGTCCTGCTCGTAAGTCTCGGCGACATAGGGGCCCCGGTGCGGTTGTCCGGCAAGGTGTTCAGGGCTTCGCAAAGGTCAACGCTGGGGGACGCCGCCCTAATGTGCCACCCAAAGTGCACCGGGGCAAGAAGCTCGTCGATCCGTGACGCATCACTCAAACGATGGCAAGAATGCGAGGTGTTTCTCGGTTTCAACGAGAAGATTAGACCAATATCAGACGGGAGAGCCAGGGTTAGGCTCGTCCCTTCGTCTGATTTAGCAGGCGCCCTTCGACGTCATCACTTGGGATATCCACTATGAGCAAGTATCCCGGGCAGCACTTTCAGCGCAGATTCCTGCCTGCGATTGCCCTTATGATCGCCGTCTCCGCACAGGCGGGGGTACCTGCCGACGACATCGATGCGGACTTCGCCGCGGCGGTCGCGGCAGCGGCTTCGCAAACGATGCGAGCGAATGCCGGCGTAACGCGGGGCGAGCGACAGTCAGCCCTTCTGGAGCGTGCGATGACGGAAGGCTCGGTCCCGGTCATCGTGCAGCTGAGGATCTCGGATGAGCAGCAGACAGGGTCCGGCAGGGCACAGCGCCGCGCAGCGCTGTCGGCCGCTCAGAAGGGCATGCTTCAACGGATCGGACTCGGCGGCGGACGAGACCGTTTAGGGGCACCAATCAAGCGCTTCAGCGAGGTGCCGGCCTTGGCCATGCAGGCGGACGCGATCGATTTGATGGATCTGGCGGACGATCCCGAGGTGCTGGATGTCGTGGAAGACATCGCCTATCCACCTGCGCTCTCCACCAGCGTGTCGCTCGTCGGCGCCCTCGGGGGCACCTTCGAAGGATACAGCGGAGAAGGGCAGGTGATCGCGGTCCTCGACACCGGCGTGGACAAGAGCCACCCCTTCCTGAGCGGCAAGGTCGTCTCCGAGGCATGCTATTCCTCGAATTACACGTCATCCGGCGTCTATTCTCTATGCCCCGGCGGGGTTACCGCCTCGACCGCGGTCGGCTCGGCACTCAATTGCGATACATCTGTCAACGGATGCCAACACGGGACACATGTCGCGGGAATCGCGGCCGGCAAGGGCAGCAATTTTTCCGGCGTCGCGCGCGACGCTCGCATCCTCGCGATTCAGGTATTCAGCCGGTTTCCGAGCAGCTCCTGCGGCGGAGCCCCCTGTGTGATGGCCTATACATCCGATATCATCAAAGGATTAGAGCGCGTTCACGCGCTACGAGCGAGCTACGCGATTGCCGCTGCAAATCTCAGTCTAGGCGGCGGCGGATACACCAACGCCTGCGACAGTGACCCGACCAAGCCCGTGATCGATAAGCTGCACGCAGCCGGGATCGCTACCGTCATCGCCAGCGGCAATAACAGCTACATCAATGCCATTAGTGCCCCGGGCTGTATCTCGACCGCGGTCACCGTCGGCAGTACCACCAAGTCCGATGCCGTCTCGTCCTTCTCCAACAGCGCCGCCTTCTTGGATCTCTTGGCACCCGGAAGCTCGATCAATTCGTCGGTCCCCGGCAGCAGCTATGCGACCTGGAACGGGACTTCGATGGCTGCGCCTCATGTCACAGGGGCTTGGGCGGTATTGAAGTCGGCGAAGTCGACGGCCGGCGTCGAAGAGGTGCTCGCCGCACTGAAGAGCACGGGACAACCGGTTCTCGATTCGCGGAACAATCTGTCGAAGCCGCGCATCGAGGTTGCGGACGCGGTGGCCGCACTGGAGGGCGCGCCAAGCCCCAGCCCGGTCGCGCCGAGCGCCCTGGCCGCAAGTCAAATCACGATCAACGGCTTTCAGGCGAACTGGACCGGCGTCGCTGATGCCACCGGCTATCGTCTGGATGTCTCGACCAGCAGCACATTCTCCAGCTTCCTAAGCGGCCATCAGAATCTGGATGTCGCAACCGCCACGGCGCGGACGATCTCGGGACTCGCCAGCGGCACGAACTACTACTACCGCGTGCGCGCCTACAACGGCAGCGGAGCCAGTCCGAGCTCGAACGTCGCCAACGCAACGACCACGGTCGCTCCGCCCGCGGCACCGACGTTGACCAGCCCTTCAGGCATTACCGCTAACGGCTTCACTGCGAGCTGGCGAAGAGTGACCGGTGCCACCGGCTATCGTTTGGATGTCTCGACCAACAGCGCCTTCAACGGGTACGTCACCGGATACCAGGATCGCAAGGTCGGCAATGTGCGCAAATTGGCGGTGACCGGCCTGAGTCCAGGCACGACCTACTATTATCGCGTGCGTGCGTCCAACGCCGGAGGAGCTGGCTTGAGCTCGAGCACACGCAGCGTGACAACGAAGGAGGCCATTCCTCAAGTCCCGGCCTTGAACTCGGTAATCAGCATCGACCGGAGGAGTTTCACCGTCGACTGGAACCCTGTCAGCGGGGCCACCGGGTATCGACTCGACGTTGCCACCAAAAGCAGCTTCCGAAGGTATGTGAATGGCTATAAGGATTTGAATGTCGGCAATGGCACGGAATACTCGGTGACCGGGCTCAGGGCGGGGAAGACCTACTACGTTCGCCTGAGGGCCTACAACTCGGCCGGAACCAGCCTCGATTCTGAGACAAAGGTGATCGTAACGCCGATATAGTCCGACATTTCGGACTCTAACGAAAGACTCGCGGGCACATTGAAGAGGCAAACCGGGACGAAGCACCGGCTCCGCGGCAGCGCTGCAGGCAAGCCCCCGTTTCTCGGTCCGGAGCTTCGCATCGGGCATGCCGCGCGCGGTCCAAAGCAGTTTCACGAAGGCCGCGATCAAGGCAACCTGGCCGAGCATCAAGGGGACGATCCACTTGAGTCGATAGACCTTGGTTCGCGCCACTTCGGTGCGCAAGCGCTCTTTGACCTTCGCAAAAGGGTCCGAGGCCCTGCAGGCTCCGATCGTTCGTCGAGCCCGCCTCGCGCGCCCGATGTCCCCGTGAATAGTCCACACCCCGGATGTCTATGATCACCCTCTCCTATTGATTCCAAAGGCATACAGTCTCCTCACCAGGTGCCGCCAACGCGGGGCGATTCGCCATGACCCGGAAGAGCCCAGGTCTCGAACCGGGGAGGAGCAGCAGAATGCCATCCAAAGTAGCGCCACAGTCACACCCTCGGCCGAACGGCCCGTCTTCCAACCGGCCCAAGGGCAGGGTGCGGGCCAAGGCCTGCAGATCAGGCGCCGATGCGACATCCGCCAAGCTCGGCCATTCAGTCGGTCGGTCATCGGTGATCTCGATCGCCGGCCGCGCCAATGGTCTCCTCGGTTTGGGACAACCCACCGCGCACGCGCCGAGCGGATCGATGCCCGGCGAACAACGCTCGACTGGCAGGCACGATCTCGGACGGCTCTTGCCCGAAATCGCCACAGCCCTGATCGTTGCCGCGCTGATCGTTGCCGGAGATACCACTGCCTGGTTGGCTCCGTGGCTGATCCTGTTGTTGCCCGTGTTGATGCGGACGGCTTTGATGGGCTCTGTCGCGCTGCATGGTCTGGGGCATGCGCTCGCTGCGGGCCCCGTCGGTGTCGGTCGATTCGTCGACTATGTGCGCGCTCTGCCGCCGTGCGGTCTTCTCCCCTTTGGTCCGCTATTCATCCCCGGTCTGAGTCACCCGACGCGGGCGCCTCGATTCACTCTGGACGGACTGTCGCCGACACGACGGCGCCGGATCGCCCTCGCCGGACCTGCGGCGAGCCTGGTTGCCCTCTGCGCGGCGACGGCCACGCTCGCCGCACTTGGGCCCTCGTCGGGGCCATCGCAGTGGGTCCTGCTCCTGCTCGTCAGTGCAAACGCTTGGATTCTCCTGACCTCTTGGACAGACTACGCCACACTGATCTCCGGGGCGGGCCGCGCTGTCTTCTGCGGCAATTTCGGCATCCTGTCGAAACGGGATCCGGGCGAGCGCGGCTTCCTGCCGCCTCGCTTCAGGCGCCTGACCGAGCGGCTGGGACAGGCCACGGATGTTCGCGGACAGCAAGCCGGCGGCATTGCGGTGCTGGGCGCAAAAGGGCGCTTCGTGGGCCGGAAGATCGTCAACGGCAAGCGAGGCGATCTGACCCGCGATCTGCTGCGCGCCTTCCGCCGACGTGCCGCCGGGCAGCGACTGATCGGTCGTAAGCCCCTGCGCGAGATCTTCCACCTCGTCGGCCACTATCGCTACGGCACCTCGAGCTGCCCCGCTGAGATCGAGACGCACTGGCACCGCTGGGCGCGTCCCCGCACGGCGCCGGTCTGGTCCGTGGATGGACAGGACTTGGTCTGCCGCCGTCGTGTCATCGAGAACCTCATCACGCACAACGGCGACTTCGATGCCTGGATCGCCCCTTGGGGCCGTGTATCCAATCCGGCTCTGGGACAGTGGCTGACCGAGGTCTTGGGGAAATCGAACGCGGCGCGAGGCGACTCTCCGAAGATCGCCGGGATGCTCGATCTTCTGCTCACCCAAGGACGCTGGGATGCCTCCCTGCGGCTCGGCTACGCCTTGCTGACGGGCCGAGCGCTTCCACGACAGGATCTGGCGGCGCTGACCGCGATCTTCGATGAGGTCTTTACCCGTTGGGCCGTCGGTCTGGATGTCGCCCACCGGGACGACGGCGCCCGCCCCCTCGTGGTCGGCTGCGCCTCTCTGGCGGAGGTGTTCGCGCGCAATGCCGAGGCCACCCGGCGACTGGTCGACGCGCTTCGGCAGGCATCCCTGTCGGTGACCCGCGATTGGCCGGACGATGCCAAGAAGTTCCGGCAGCGCATCGTCGGCCGGGCCGTGCATGCGTTCTTTCACAACGATCTCTACACGGCCACGATGCTCTTCATGGAGCGGGCCGAAGGGACCTTCGGCCTTGTGACGACGACGAGCCTTCAACCCGGCGCAGTCGCCCTGGCCGCGGAGCGGCAACCCCTCTTCATCGGCGCCGATCCGGAGACAGGTATGCTCATCTATGCCTCGGAGGCCGCCGCCCTGACGGTGGCCTGCGGGCCGAACCCGGACGGGGCGCCTCTACCCTACCGTTACGACCTCAGCGACGGCGATCTCGTTCTGCTGCAAGTGCGCGAAGACACGGCGGACAACACCATTACCCGGATGAATCGGCACAGGCACGAGGCACCGACCATCGAGCGGATCACCGCCCGCTCGTTGGACGAATCCGCACGGGCCGAGGAGCCGCATGTTTGGATCGCCGTGTCGGACAATCCCTATCTCGAGACCAGACCGACGCCGCCCGGTCGGGACCGTGTGCTGGACGAGATGACGGACATCCCGTCGGTCTTGGAGCGGATTCGACGCGACTGGAGCGACCCGGCTTCGCTCAACCGTCGCACCGCGCGCGCCTTTTCGACCCGGTTTCTGGACAGCGCATCGCACTGGGCCGAGCAGCAGCAGGGCCAGGCCGTGCCGAGCGTGCATTCCGAGCTGGATCTCCTGGTCCTGGGCGTGGAGAACAACCTCTACGTGGGCGAGCGCTTCATCGAGGACCTGCGTCGCATCTTCCCTTACCTGAATGCCGGGGCGGTGGATTCGGTGCGCTACTGCGATGATCCGCAGCGCCATGACGTCGGCCCGACCACGATCACGCTCGCGATCAGCCACTCCGGGCAAACCTTCAACACCCTCGACGCCGTTCGGTTTATTCAGGCACTCCACGCGGCGGGGAAGGCCGGCCCGGTGTTCGTCATGACCGGAGAGGCCGATACCCTGATGGGGGCCGCCGTGGGCCAAGTCGTGAAGGCCGATGCGCCGTGGGTGGAGCGCGTGCTCATCACAAGCGCGGGATGGCGATCCGCGGAGCCGGCCACCGTGAGCGCGGCGGCGACCCATGCCACCCTGACCCAGCTGCTGCTTCGATTGGCGCGTGACGTGCTAACGCGCTCCAACGAGACCGTCCGACCCTTCGGCTTTGCGGTGCGCAACGACGATCTGGAGAAGTTGGAGGCCTTGGACCAGCTCACGGTCCGCCGCGCCGAAGCTATCTTCGGCCGAACGACCGAGGGCTGGGATGTGGAGACCGAGGAGCGGGCCGGCTTGAAAGGGGAAGGGCGGTATCTCGCCAGTCTCCTCACGGAGCCCGCCCTCGTGTTCATCGCAACGGCGGTTCACCTCTTCGTGATGCTGTGGCTCGGCTGGAACCCCGTGCTCGGCGGGGACGCACTGTTGCGAAGCACCCTCGGTTGGTCGGTCCTCGACCTCGGCAGCCCGATCGGCGAGATGATCCTGGCGGGACTGCAAACCGCCTATTTCCTCTTCGCAGCGGTGCTCTTTACCCTGATCTTGCGCGTGCTTCAGCGACGCCCTCTGTGGGATCGGGTCTTCGTCGGGCGAACACTCGTGATCGGCGAGGAGCCGTACGTGAAGAATCTCCTCGCCCAGTATGTGAGCAAATTGTTCTCGCTCGCCTACGAATTCGCGGGATTCGTCGGCATCCACGCGGCGGACTCCCGCTCCGGCGAGCTCCTGCATCTCTACGGCCATCGCATCACGCGCGGACTCGTGCTGTTTCTGGGGCTGCCGGACGGCCGCTGGCCGGGCCGGGAGCGCGCCGAGGCCGCCGTCTGCATGACCTCGAGCCAAGCGCGCGGTGTGCGCAACATGGGGGGCGGAGCGCTCGTCGTCGGCGTCGGCCACAACGCGGTATCCGCCGCGAAGGTCGACCGATTCGTGCGCCTCGGCGCCTGCGATCACCCGTTGGGGGACATGCCCCGCGTCCTCCGCGGCGGCTGGTCCGAGCTGGCCCGCGATCTACAGGAGTCGCGTTTCGCCGCCTTCGAGCGTCTCATGGCGGGATACGTCATCTTCCACACCGCTGCCGCGAGCACACGCAACCTCATGAACGCCCTGGTTCCGCTGGCCAATCTCCTCTGGACGCCGGTGTTCTGGACCGTGCGATTGCTCACGCTCGGCCGTGTCAGACCCAGCTTCGGCTATTGGGATCTCGCCCGGACTCAGAGCGGTACCCGAATCGCGACGACCGCCGCCCCGGTTCCGGCCATCACGCAAAATCCACGGGATTATCTGACCGCGAAGGAGCGCAACGCCGCGGTTCAGACGCACCGCCTGCGCCGTCTCGGTGTCGTGCCCTACGCATCCGAGAGCTTCGCCGCGCCGGTGGAGACCGGAACGCAGAGGCACAGCTCCGCCCCCGGCTCTCGATTCGCGACATGAACGGTGCCGCCCATCGCCTCGGCGAGCTGGCGCACCAGCGCGAGCCCGATGCCGGTCCCGGCTGTTTCGCGCGTAAGTCCGCCCTCGACCCGATAGAAGAGGCGAAAGATCTTGCGCATCTGCGCCGGCGGCACCCCGGGGCCGTAGTCACGGACCCAAAAGACCAGCGTGCCCGGATCGGCGAGCCGGCAGCCGATGTCGACCTGTTTGCGCTCCGCACCGGCCGAGAACTTCACGGCATTGTCGACGAGGTTGATCAGGATCTGGCTGAAGGCATCCTCGTCGACCGAGACGACGGCCGCGGCGGCCTGCGCGCCGCAATCGATGTTCAGCGTAAAGCCGGCGCGTTCGATCCGCGATGTCACCTTGGATCGGATCAGCTCCATCAGCTCGCCCGCCGACACCGCTCGCAGATGCAGACGCAGGTCGTTGCGCGTCATGCGCGCGAGCTGCAGGACGTTCTCGATGAGACGCGACAGGCGCTCGCTCTCGTCGTGGATGTAGGCGTAGTAGGACGTGCGCCTCTCTTCCGGCACCCAGCCCTCGCGCAGGAGCTCGCCGTACATGCGGATCGAGGTCAAGGGGGTCTTCAGCTCGTGGCTCACGGCCGAGACGAAGTCCTGCTGCTGGCGGGCAAGCGCGATCTGGCGCAGTCCGAGCCGGTAGATGAGAAAGATACCGCCGCAGAGGATCGCGACGAGGACCGCGGCGATCCAATACACGAGATGCGCGCCCGGAGCGGTCGGCAGCCGACCGACACTGAACAGCAGCTCCATCCCCTGGAGCGGCGCGGACAAGCGGGTGCGCAACAACAAGGCCCCGCGCAGCTCGTCGGCGCGCGAGAGGTAACCGCGCGAGGCTTGGCTCGGGTAGGCGGCCAGGACGTCGCCGTCCCACGCGACGACGAGATCCGTCGTCTGCGACAGGAGCGTTTGCCGGAAGACGTCCTCGATGCCGCCGCGCAGGAACGGCGTCTGCTCCACGAGCACGCCTTGGATCAGACGCTGGCCGTCCTGCCGGACCTGACGAAAGAGCACGAAATGCCCGCTGTCGAGCAGGCTCATCCGAAACGGCTCGACCTCGGTCTCGAAGAGACTGATCGCAGGTCCTGCAGCCTCCGCCTCCGGGTCGGACACGCCGACCGACTCCGGCGCGATCGCACCCGCCAGGGCCGGAACGCGGCTTTCCTTTCGCTGGAGGCCCTGCTCGGGTGCACCGTCGCCCTGCAACTCAGACGTACGGAATGCATTGTCGAGGGCCGGCGCGGCCGGTGTCGCCTGCTGAAAGCGCTCATCGAGATTCAGATCCTCGATGCGGCCGAGCCTGCTGCGCGCTTGGGTCTTCTGCTCCCGCATCGGGGAGGTGTCGATCTCGGCGAGTCGGTCGAATGCCGCCTGCGGCCGCACCTGCTCCTCCGCGGGCGCCGCGCGCTGCCGGTCACTGTCGGCGAGTCCGAGGCGGTCCTTGTCGCGACGACCCGCGGGCATCGGAACCTCGGGCAGTGCGTCGGCCTCGATCCGGGCCCCCTGGACCAGTCGGTTGTCCGTGAGGATCCCGCGGATGCGCTCGTCCAGCGCTTCCCGCGCGGCGAGCTCGCCCGGCGCGATCCCGAGCGCGCGTGCATCGCCGTCGCGCGGCGGAACGAGGGGCGTGGTCAAGGCGCCGGCGGCATCCACCTGGAAATAACCGACGAGCCCGGGAAGCGCCGTGGAGACCGGGTACCGAGCCAGCGACGAGCGCTGCGGAACGGTGCCCGCCCCGTCCCCCGTCGCGATGAGAAACCCGTAGTCCACGACGGCGCGCGCCTCTTCGGCTTGCACGATGTCCCGAAGACGCGTGTCGATGCGTGCGGCCAACTCCTCGGCGAGCAACTGATGTTGCCGGAAGGCCGCCCATTTCAGGTGCCCGAAGGCTTGGTGAATGAGCAGGCCGGCCGGGATCGCGAGCGCGACGAAGAAGAGGCCGAGCACCAGACGCAGCCGCCTCGGGTTCCAGCCGGCGAGGCCGGTCCCGCGCATCTCAGCTGCTCAGCAGGCGGTAGCCGGCGCCGCGCACCGTGACCAGATAGCGCGGCTGTGCCGGGTCGGATTCGAGCTTGCGCCTCAGCTTGGCGATGTGGATGTCGACGGTCCGCGTCTCGATGTCCAGGCCGCGCGCATAGCCCCAGACCTTGTTCAGCAGCTCCTCGCGCGAGACCGCTCGGTCCGGATTGGCGCCGAGATACTGCAGGACCTCCATCTCGCGTCGCGTGAAGGCGATCGTAGCGGTGCCGCGGCGACCGGCGAGGTTGCGCACGTCGATCTCGACCTCCTCCCCGAGCGCGAGACGCTCCCGGTCGATCCCGAGACGCGCACGACGCAGCACGGCCTCCACCCTTGCGACCAACTGGGTGACCGAGAAGGGCTTGCCGACATAGTCGTCGGCACCCAGGCGAAGGCCCTGGACGATGTCCTCGTCGGCGGTCTTGGCCGTGAGCATGATGATCGGCTGCTCGCGGTCGGCGGCGCGGATACGTTCGCAGATGTCGAACCCGTTCACGCCCGGCAGCATGACGTCGAGCAGGATCAGATCGAACCGCCCGGTCAGCGCCTTGCGTAATCCCGTAGGTCCGTCGGCGGCCGAGTCGACCGCATAGCCGTGATAGACGAACAGATCCTCGAGCCCGGTGCGGATGGCCGGCTCGTCCTCGACGATCAGAAGGCTGAACTTGGTGTCCATGTCAGGCCGCAGGGTAGCAAGGCGGCCCGCCGGCGGCACGTAAAATCCATGTAAATCCGACGCCACGATCTTTACCGAACCGCGCCTATGGCCGGGCCGGTCGCCTTCCTAGACTGCAGTTGTCGATCAACTCAGTCCCGAAAGGAGGCCATCATGACACTCGTCACCCGAATGTCCCGGCTGTTGCGAGCCGATGTCAACGCGATCCTCGACCGCATCGAGGAACCCGCCGCCCTGCTGCGTCAAGCCGTCAGCGACATGGAGGAGGCGCTTACCCGCGACGAACAGCGCACGCGACGTCTGGAGTCCGAGCAGCAGGGGCAGACGCGCCGTCTGACGGACCTCGAGCGCACCCTGCGCGAGATCGACGAGCAGCTCGACCTCTGTTTCGGATCGAACCGTGAAGACCTGGCCCGCTCGCTCATTCGCCGTCGGCTCGAGGCCGAGCAGTCTCAACGACTGGCGACGGATCGACTCGAAGGCCTCTCGCGCACCCTGACCGAGCTGCGGAACCGCATCGTCGAGAATCGACAGCGGCTCGCGGAGGCCCGGCGCAGGGCCGAGCGGGTCACGGAGGAACCTGGCGAGGATGCCGACGATGGCTGGACGACCACATCGGTCACCGTGCGTGACGCCGATGTTGAGGTGGCCTTCCTACGCGAGAAGAGCCGGAGGACAGGCTCATGAACCGCCCGACCTTTCTGGAAGGCGTCGGCGTCGCCCTTGGGGCAAGCCTCGCGGGCGCGGCCGCGTACACGACGCTCTCCGCATTGACCGGCGGCAGCGGCATCTTGCGCCCGGTCATCGCCGCTCTCGCGCTCGGCTACGTGATCTATCTGCTCATCCGCACGCCGGTGCGCGTCGGGCGCATCACGGCCTTTCTGGCGTGGTGCCTCGCGGCGGTCGGGCTCTGGGTCGCTGCGCCGCCGCTCGTGCTCTATCTGCTGCTGCATGTCGGAATGCTCTGGCTGATCCGCACGCTCTTCTTCCATTCGAGCCTCGTCTCGGCACTCGCAGATCTCGCACTCGCCCTCCTCGCCCTCGCCGCGGGCATCTGGGCATTGGTGCAGACGGGGAGTCTGCTGCTCGGCATCTGGTGCTTCTTTCTCGTGCAGGCCGGATTTGTCGCGATCCCGCCCAGCCCGGCAGCGCGACATCCCGGGCGCCGGCCTGACCAAGAAGACGCCTTCGAGCACGCCCACCGCATCGCCGAGGCGGCGTTGCGCAAGCACACCTCGCCCATCTGATCCAACCGGAGACCTCACCATGAAGACCAAGCTCATCGCACTCGCACTCTTCGCGGCCACCGCAGGCACGGTCGCGCTCTATCCGACCGAGCGTGGGGCGATCGCCGTCGACATCCCGCCGGACGATCCGACACAAGTTCCCCTTCCGCCCCTGGATCTCCTGACCAACGAACGCCCCCTCGTGGAGGTGGTGTTCCTGCTCGACACCACCGGCAGCATGGGCGGCCTCATCCAGACCGCCAAGGACAAGATCTGGTCCATCGCCTCGACCATGGCATCCGCGCAGCCCGCGCCCGAGATCCGTATCGGCCTGGTGGCCTACCGAGATCGCGGCGACGCCTACGTGACGCAGGTCGTCGATCTGTCGCGGGATATCGACTCGATCCAGGCGAGCTTGATGGATTTCGAGGCAGCCGGCGGCGGGGACGGCCCGGAGAGCGTCAACCAAGCGCTCGACGAGGCGATCCATCGGATCTCCTGGAGTGAGGATCCCGATGCCTACAAGGTGGTGTTCCTGGTCGGCGATGCACCGCCGCACCTCGATTATCAGGACGACGTTCAATACGCTCAATCCATCGCTGTCGCGCAACACAAGGGCATTGCCGTTAACGCCATTCAATGCGGCGAGGATACCGGCACCACCGCGCAATGGCAGCGCATCGCCCAGCTTGGCGGCGGCACCTATTTCCGCGTCGACCAAGCGGGCGGCGCCGTCGCCATCGCAACGCCCTTCGACCGCAAGCTCGCCGAGCTCTCGGCGACCCTCGACGCGACGCGGCTCTACTACGGCACGGCCGAGGAGAAGGAGGCGCAGGCACGCAAAGAGGCCGCAACGGACAAGCTCCACATGGGCTCTTCCGTCGCGTCCCGAGCGCGTCGCGCCGCATTCAACGCAACGGATACCGGGAAATCCAACCTGCTCGGCGACAAGGATCTGGTCGAGGATGTCGCCAGCGGACGGGTGGATCTGTCGACCATCGCCCCGGCGGCGCTCCCGGAACCGCTGCAGACGCTGGCGCCCGCCGCTCAACAAGCACTGATCGCGGAGACGGCGGAGCGGCGCAAGGCATTGTCCGAGGAAATCGACTCGCTGGCGGTGCAGCGCGACACCTATCTCAAAGAGCAGGTCGCGGCGCGAGGCGGCGCGAAGGACTCGCTGGATCATCGACTCTACGATGCCATCCGTGAGCAGGCCGGCGCGAAGGGACTTCGCTACGAGGGAGACGGCCCGGCCTATTAGGCGATTCTCGAGACACGCCTGCCCGGCCTCCCGAGCCGGGCGCCCTTGTGGTGGAGAGGTGCCAATCACCCAACCGGGACCCTCCGAGACCGCAATTTGGAAGCGTTGCTCGCCGAGGACTGCGAGGTGCTTTCCTGAACCGCCGTGACGCCGTCCTTATAGAATCGGCGCTCGGTAGGAGCGGGACCGTGGTGTCTTGCTTTTCGGCGATCCGTCATGGCTCCTCCGGAGTCGGATGTGCTTCGAACCAGGTTTTTGTGTATGCGACGGGTCCAATCCTTGCCATGTCTGCTGGTCGCGCTGACCGCCGGTGTGCTTCTGTCCGGAGTGCAGGTCGCACAGGGGCAGAAGATCGATCTACGGCTTTCGCTCGGGCATCTGGGCATCGCTGGGCGCGACTTGGTTCACGGGCGGCCGCACGACCATCGACGGTGAACTGAAAGACGATCGACAGCAGAATCGGCGCCTTGGCGGCACGCTGGCGTTTCCGATCGATCGGCACAATTCGTTCAACCTAGACCCGGCAGTTGACCGCTTCGTGCCGCATGCAAGGGTTTGACGTTGTTGAGCATCTTGGTCATCTGACGCCTCACCCGCCGGGTGATGGCCGCTACGACGCCTAAAGCCGTTCAACTGCCGGATCTAGGTTCGGCAGGATGTACGGCAGGTCTCGATCAGTTTCACCGGACACCGACTGCTCGATCCCAAGACCAGCGAAGAGGACATGCGGCGCCAACTCATGCGGCGCGCCTTCGACCACCTGCTGAGCCTGGCGCTGAGCCGCATCGCCGAGGCGTGCGTGGAGCGCGCCGATCTCACCCGCCAGCGCGATCTGCTGCACCGCAAGCTGACGGCGCTCAAACGCGGCGGCTGGGGCTTCGATGTGCAGGAGGGCGAGCAACCCGACCCCGCCGCACTGACGACCGAGTTGGACGCCATCACGGCGCAGTTGGGCGCCATCGGCTCGGACGCCGGCGTCCTGCGGGCACATCTGGGGATGGTCGCCGAGCTCCTTGGGGAGGCGGATGACCAGCTGCGAAGGGATGAGATCACCCTCTATCTGGATCCGATGAACATCCAGCGCGATGCACGGGACCCATCCGCTCGCCCGCTCGTGTTTCAGGAATTGCGCAATGCCCAGGGCCGCACTGCCGTCATGCTGCCCATCGCAATCGTCCCGGCGGAGCTGCCGCCGCGCGAGGATTTCGTCACCGCGGCACAGCGCGACCCGTACTGAAAGCCCACCGACACCCTCGATCCGACCGACACCATCACGATTGACGCCACGCCACCAGCGGTTACTCTTGGGGCTGCTTCGGCTCGCCGACGGACCGCGGACCTCAACACGATCGACTCGGAGATTTGCAGATGCCGGAGCCGCTACACCCGGCCGCGATCCACCACGTGCCCCCGTTCGTCACCGCGCCGGGCGAGACCGACGTACTCTGCATCGTCACGGCCTTTTTCGTGCTGTTCGCCGTGGTCGGCATCGTGCACGCGGTGATCCTGCGCATCCACGCATTGCTGCTCCCGATCAAGGCCCTGGTGTTCAGCGGGCGTTGAGCGGCATCGGCCCGGCGACGCGCACACCCGAGATAACCCTATTGAACAGGAGACATTTTATCGCGTCGGTTGCGGCCACTGCGCTGCTTGGCGGCAATGTCATCCCGACCAGGCTCCTTTCGGCCGCGCCTGCGGCCACCAACCCGCGCGACGCGGCATTTGACGATCGCCTCCGCGACCTTGAATCCGCCGCCGGGGGACGTCTCGGTGTACATGTTCTCGATACAGCCACGGGTCAGGAGTACGGCTACCGTTCGGACGAGCGCTTCATGCTGCTGAGCTCGTTCAAGCTGTTGGCATGCGCACTGGTCCTACACCGGGTCGACGCGGGGGTGGAGTCGCTGCAGCGGCGCATTCCATATACGTGGCAGGACCTGATCACGTGGTCTCCGGTGACGGAACAACACGCCGATGGCAACGGCATGACCTTGGCCGAGTTGTGCGAGGCCACCATCACCACAAGCGACAACACCGCGGCCAACCTGATGCTGTCCAGCTACGGGGGACCCGTCGCGCTGACCAACTATGCGCGAGGGCTCGGCGACCAGGTCACGCGCCTGGACCGTATCGAACCCGATCTGAACACGAGGGTCAGCGATGATCACTTAGACACCACGTCGCCGCGAGCGATGGTCGGCAGCATGCATCAGGTCCTGCTGGGCGATGCGCTCTCGGCGCCGTCCCGCACCCTGCTCAATCGCTGGTTACTGCGCAACACCACCGGCAGAAACCGGCTCAAGGCCGGCCTGCCGGCCGACTGGGCAATCGGCGACAAGACCGGCACCAGCCGCACCGATGCCAACGACATCGGCATCGTCTGGCCGCCCGAGCGCGCACCGCTGCTGGTCGCCGCGTACCTCGCCGACAGCCCGGCGAGCAATCAGCGCAAGGATGCCTGCATTGCGGAGGTTGGGCGGCTGGTGCGCGACATGACCCTGTCCTGAGGATCCCTCAACGACCTGGATGCGGCAGCCGAGTAACACCATGCTTATCTTGCGCCTGAACAGCGTCGTCCTGCGCATCGCCGTTTCGCTGGCACTCGCGATCGCCATCCTATGGGCCGCCGCTGCGCTGTGGATCGACGGCCCCGAGTCCCGCGCGCTCGCCGGCATGCTCGCGGGCGGCCTGATCCTGACCGCCGTCACCGCGGCGCTGATGGTCCGTCCCTGGCTGCGGGCCGGCGTCGCGGTCTTCGTGCCCTTCGCGATCGTGCTTGGCTGGTGGCTGACGCTCGCGCCGAGCAACCAGCGTGATTGGCAACCGGATGTCGCGCGGCTGCCGACAGCGACCGTCGATGGCTCCATGCTGACCCTACATAACGTCCGCAACTTCGCGTACCGCGGCGATCAGGCGTTCACCGAGCGTTGGGAGACCCGCACCTACGACCTCGACACCCTCGTCGGCTTCGACCTGTTCATCTCGTTTTGGGGGCCGACAGCCTATGGTCACACCATTGCGAGCTGGGAGTTCGCCGACGGGCGCCATCTCGCGGTCTCGATCGAGACGCGCAAAGAGATCGGCGAGGAGTACTCGGCCCTGCGGGGCTTTTTCCGTCAATACGAGCTCTACTACGTCGTCGCCGAGGAGCGCGACGTCATCGGGGTTCGGGCAAACCAACGCGGTGAGACGGTCTACCTTCATCCATTGGGAGGCGCGCCGAGCACGGCCCGTGCGCTGCTGCTCGACTACGTCAAAGAGATCAACGCCATTGCCGAGCGACCGCGCTGGTACAACGCCCTGACCCAGAATTGCACCACGACCATCTGGCACCACACGAAGGCGATCGGTACCGGCCCTGCACTCGACTGGCGGTTGCTGGCGAACGGCTACCTCGTCGACCTTGCCTACGATCGCGGGACGGTCAACACCGACCTCGGGCTCGACGAGCTGAAGCGCCGCAGCGATATCACAGCGCGCGCCCGGACGACCGGCGACCCGGAGGCGTTTTCCATGGCCATCCGCGAGGGATTGCCGCCTCGGCGTGATCTCGGCGCCGCGAATGCTGTCCCGCCGGCACGCTGACCCTTGTTTCACGGGAACACTGCATGAAGCGCGCGATTCGATACGGCGACTCTCTGCGAACCGTCGGTGCCGGGCGGCGGCAGGTCAGCTAAAACGCCCTCCTGCCGCCGCTGCACCGAGACGCGCAAGGGCGCCCGTTGCCGCCCCCTGCACCCGGACCTATCCGACTGCAGCCGGACGAGGTCGCGGCACTGCTGCGTCCCTATGTGTCGGTCCGGTTCCTGGACCAGGTCAAGGCGGTGGTGCCGCTGGGGCTGGCGATGGGGCTCGGGTTCGGAAACGCGACCCAGGCCGTCGAAGGCTTCGGGATCCTCTGTATGGCCTCCATCGGCCCGATCATCAGCGTGCTGTTGACCGGCCTTTGGGCAGGCATGCGGGCCAAACTGCGGGAGCGGGCCGCGCGGCATGCGCCGGCCATCCACCACGAGCAGGAGATTCAAACACAGGTACGAAGGACGAGAAGATCACCTATCTGACCGATGTGGCCATGATCAGCTGCATCGTCTCGGCCGGGCGCGGCGACGCCGTCATCAAGGCCGCACAAGCGATGGGGGCCACCGGCGCGCTGGTCTACCACGCCCGCGGCATCGGCGCGCGCGAGCGGCTCGGACTGCCGGGCATCGCGATCGAGGCGGACAAGGATGTCGTCAGCATCCTGGTGGCCAGCGACTACCAGGACGCCGTGTTCGAAGCGGTCTACGGCGCCGCGGACGAGGCCGATGCGCTGTTCGATCGCGTCTATAGAACAAGCGGCGATCCATCGCCCGGACGGCGGCTTGATGATGATGACGCCGCTCACCTTCGCCACCCCGTTCGCACTCCCGGCGGACATCGCTAATGAGCCCGGTGAGCCTCTGGAGGAAATCCGCATGCATTCCCCCATGCTCGACCGGATCGCCGTGAAGAAGGCCGAGAAGGCACCGAATCGACCCGATTGCGTTCTCTCGCCCGGGAGTCGACCGCGGCCCTACGATGTCGTCGGCAAACAGCGATCCGGCTACTTTTCCTTCGCGTAAGGCCAGGCCACGACGCCGCCTTCCATCACCTTCACGTTGTGCCAGCCATGCGCGTTGAGAATGGCCGCGCCTTCGTAGCCGCGGAGCGAGATCTTGCAGTAGAGGATAATCTCCTTGGATTTGTCCTGCGGCAGCTCGCCCAATCGATCGCGTAATGCACCGAGCGGGATGAGGGTCTCGCCGATGCCCAGGCGGGTCTCCTCGAATTCCTGGGGGCTGCGGGTGTCCAGGATGAAGCAGTCGGCGCCGGAGTCGATGCGCTGTTTGACCTCGCTTGCCGAGAGACCCTGCATGCGACCCTGGAGCTTGTTGTCCATCACCTGCGCTGCGCTGATCACATGATCGATGGCGAGCGAGTAAGGCGGGGCGTAGGGCAGATCGGCGTTGACCATGTCCTCGACGGTCAGCTTGCCGCGGATCGCCATCGCAACCGTCGCCACACGCTTGCTGACATCGCCGGGGCCGATGCACTGGAAACCGAGGATGCGACCGGTCTTGCGGTCGGCAACCAACTTGCTGATCAGCAGCTTGCCGCTCATGTAGCCGGGGATGTCGAGCCCGGAGATGATCGCCGTTTCGATGTCGTCGAATCCCGACTCGCGGGCATCCTTGGCCGAGAGTCCCGTGAATCCGACCGTGTAGTCGAAGATCTTGCAGATACCCGTCTGGATGATGCCGGGGAAGCGGGCGCTGCCTTCCCTCACCAGGTTCTGACCGGCGACGCGTCCCTGTAGGTTGGCGAGGTCTCCATAGGGCGCGCGCACCGCTTTGCCGCTAACCAGCGAGGTGCATTCGACGCAGTCTCCGACGGCATAGACGTCCGGGTCGGAGGTCTGCATGTATTGGTTGACGCGGATGCCTCCGACCGGGCCGATCTCGATCCCGGCGTTTTCGGCGAGCTTGACGTTGGGTCTGACCCCGACGGCGATGACGGCCACCTCGCAGGGCAGCTCGGTGCCGTTGTCGAGCTTGACGCCGACGAGCTTGCCGTTCTCCCCGAGCAGCTCAGCAACGCCGTTGCCGACAATGATGTCGGGGCCGTGCGCACGGACGTGGTTTTCAACAAGCTTGGATAGGTCGGGATCGAGGAAAGGCAGGATCTTCGGGGTCTTCTCGATCACGGTCGTGTGAATCCCGGCGAGCCGCAGCGCCTCGCAGACCTCGAACCCGATGAGTCCGCCGCCGACGACCACGGCCTTGGTCGTCTTCTTCTCGTCGCGGACCGCCCGCAAGGCGTCGGCATCGGCCATCGAATGCAGCGTCGTGACCCCATCGAGCTCGATTCCCGGCACGGAGGGGCGAAGCGGCGTCGCGCCCGTTGCGATGACCAGTCGATCGTAAGGGATCGTGGACTGCTCGCCGGTGGGTAGATCCCGATAGGTCACGGTCTTCGAGACCCGGTCGATCTCGGTCGCCTCGGTGCGCACCAAGGCGTGGATGCGTTTGGCCTTGCCGTAAAAGGCCGGGTCTCGGACGATTCCCGCAGGCGTGCAGACAAGCATGTTGCGGTCGTCGAAGGTACCGCCGACATAGTAGGGGAAGCCGCAGGACGCCATAGACAGATCGGGCTCGCGCTGGATCAGCGTGATCTCGGCATGCTCGTCCATCCGGCGGGCCTTGGCGGCGGCCTTGGGGCCGGCGGCGGATCCGCCGACGACGACGATACGCAGGGGTTGCGATGACATAGATCAGGTCTCTCGGTTGAGCGGAAACGGGTGAGCAGGCGCGGCCGGCCGGATGCGCAATCGAGCAATGCGGCGGAGTCGATTGATAGGGCGTTCTCGGTCGAGCGGTCCAGCACGGGCAGTGTGAGCGATTCCGCTGCCGTCGGAATTGCGGATCCGCAAAAGTCCGCGAGACGAGACTGATCCGGATCAAGCCCGGGCGAGAAGCCGGGAGTGCGGAGCGGGCCAAGCAGACCGACGCCGTTATTCGAGGGTCGTCGGGTGATTTTCGGAAAGGTTTTAACCGAAAGGGGGAGACTCACGTCGCCCCCTTCAGCTCTACGGACATCCTGCCCCGACAGGTGTTCCGGGCATGATTCCCGGAAATCGCTTCAGCTGACGGCCGTCGTCTTCCCCCAAGGGACCATTCGATCGATGGCGCCGTCTTTGCGCACGTACTGATGCCAAAGCGCCGCCAGGATATGCAGGCTGATCAGGATGTAGAAGAAATATTCCATGTAGGTCCCGTGTCCGATCTTGGCGATGTCGTGTAGCCAAGGCATGTCGCCGACGATCGATGGGATCGGGGTCCCGAAGAAATCCGCCGGAACGTCCTTGGAGGCGATGCGCAGATAGCCGCCGATCGGCACCAGGAGGGTCGCCAGATTCAGCAGCACATGAGCCGCCTTGGCGAGCATGCGGGTGATCCACGAACCGGGCAGGGGCGCAGGCTGGCGCGTCTTCTTGGTCCAAACCAAACGCAGGATCACGATCACGAACAGCAGGATACCGAGCGACATGTGCAGATTCAGCCACTCGGTCCGCGCATCCGAGCCTTTCTCGGCCATCTCGCGCAGAAGATTCGTGCCGAGCATGGCAAAGAGCAGGGCAGCGACCACCCAGTGAAAAAGTTGGGCAACGATGCCGTAACGTTCGATGGATTGCGTGTCGTTCATGAGAAGACTCCTTTCCGCCTGCATTGAATTCGATGGGGTTGAGTCACGATCCGTCGGTCGGATCGTTCGAAACGGCGAGTATCATTACAGTTTGCCGGGTTTGCAATCGTGCACCGATCCGGGAGTGGTCCGGGATGTCCCGACCGGACCCATCTCGGCATCGAGTCACAGTGGCCCCGAGTCGGGTCAGCCGGCATCAGCCCAGCCCTGTCGATCGCACGACTGGGCGGTCTTCGCATCCCTCCTTCGATCCACGTTAAACTGTCGCGAAATGCCGTCCTGGCGATAACCATCAAACAGGTGACCGTTTGACGAATGCCAGCCTCGTACAGGTTTCGATCTTTGCCCTCGCCCTCCTTGGCTCATCCCTGAACGCCCACGCCGAATCCCGGCCCTCCCGATCCGATCAGTCCGGTTCCGCTGATGTCAGCGCCGTCGATGCGGGAACGTCGGTGCTCTCCGAAGCCCCGGATCAAGTCCCGGAGCAAACCCGCGGACGAGGCCCTGATGAACCCGGAATCGCCTTCGATCCGGCGCAGGTCGGACTACCGGGGTTTACCGAGCCACGCACGACCGCGGATGACTATGCCGAGATCTTGTCGCTGATCGACGCGCGCATCTCGGAGTTGACGACGGTGGATCAGGGTCCCGAGCAGGACGACGCCCCGGAGCGGCTCGACGGTTTGGCGGAGGATGCACGCATCGCCCTGCTCGGCGAGCTCCGTACCGCGGTCCAGCGCGAGTCCGTCCTTGCCGCGCGGCTCCGCGAGTTGATTGAAACGCTGGCCGAGTCGCAGGCGGCGGACGAGACAGCCGAGGCGCCGGATCTCGGCGTCGAGCCGCCCTATCCGCTGCGATTGCTGGACGAGCTTCGGGCCAAGCGCAATCTTGCCGAGCACGCGCAGGAAGACGCCGCGCGTTTGCGCAGCCAGGCCGATCGGCGGGTCGCCGCAGCCGATCGAAAACATGAAGCGGCGGTGCGCGAGCGACGCCTCGCCCGAGATCGCTTAGCGGCCGCTCGGGATCAGGCCAACGGGCAGGCCTCGGAACGGCTCGACATTGCGACGCTCGAACGGGATCTGGAGGTTGCCCGACTGGCGGTTCTTGTGACCCTTCAGGAGCGCCAGGCCGCTCTGGTCGGCGCAGCCTTGGCCGAGCGCGAGGATGCCTTGGCTGCAGCGCGGCTCGTCCGGCTACAGACCCTGATTGCCCATGTCGCCGGCGATGTCGTCTTCACGCGCGAGGCATTGGACGAACGGCTTGCCGAGATACAGGCCCGAGAAGAGGCGGCGCGTGCCGATATCGCCTCTCTCGTAGAGGCCGGCGATGCTGCAGAGCTGGCGCTGTTCCAGGCGCGGCGCCGCTTGGGGCTTATGACGTCCGATGCCGCGGACCGCGATCGCGCGCAGGAGCAGGTGCTCACGCGCGAAGCGGAGCTCGCGGCAGCGCGTAAAGGCGTCGAATACCTGCATCAAGCGGTGGGCCTCGCTGGTTCCGCGCGGACCCTTTACGAGCGACGTTACGCGCTTTTGCAGGGCGAGGAGAGCGCACTCTGGCCGACCTGGCTGCGCGAGACACAGTCGCTGATCAGAGACATGGCCGATGAGGGCGCCTTCGCGCAGGCCGAGCTCGACGCCTTGCGGACCAGGCAGCTCGCGCTCGCCCGCCGTCTCGCCCGTGCGGATCTCGCCGCCGGGGTCGAGCAGGCGATCCGAGAGCGTGTCGGGGCGCTCGAGGCGCAGGAGGAGCGCGCGCGGGAGATGCTGCTCGTGAAGGATCAGGTGCAGTCGCTTGCCCAGCGCCTGCGCGACCAGCTCGAACCCTCGGTGAGCGCGCGTTCGCTCCATCAGCGCCTGGACGCGGCCAAGCTCCAATTGGAGTCTTGGTGGAACAAGGAGCTCTTCGTCATCCAGGATCAAGGGATCTATGCACGCGATCTGGTCACCGGAGCAGTGATCTTCACCTTGGTCCTGATGCTCGTGTCCTTCCTGCGCACCCTGCTGCGGCGCAACGTCCTGCCCAAGCTGGTCGAGGGTCCGGAGACGGAGCGCAAGACCGCGCGCGCTGCCGTCTTGGCCCTGATCCGCAATACCAGCCAGGTGTTCGTCCTGATCGTCGCCTTCTACGCGGCGATGACCGTGTCCGGCCTAGCTCAAGGTCAGGTGAAGCTCTGGCTGTGGACGCTCTTGGTGGTCGCCGTCTACGTGCAGTTCGGGATCTGGGCGACCGCGGGCCTGGTGGAATTCGTGCAGCGACAGCGCAGCAAGAAGGAGCGGCAAGACCCTTCGGCCGTCACGGGCTATGGGCTTCTGTTGTTCTTTCTGCGGGTCGGGGTGTGGATCGTGGTCGTGGTCTCGGTCATGGCCCACTTCAAGTATCCGATCGCCGGTCTGATCGGTGCGCTGGGTGTCGGCGGTATCGCCGTGGCCTTTGCGGTGCAGAACATCCTCTCCGACGTTTTCCATTCCATGGCCATCATCCTGGACAAACCCTTCAAGGTCGGAGATTTCGTCATCGCCGGTGAAACCCTGGGCGTCGTCGACAGCATCGGCGTGAAGACCACGCGCATCCGCAGCCTTTCAGGCGAGATGGTGGTCATGTCCAACACCAATCTGCTCAACAGCACGCTGCGCAACTACAAACACATGCGCGAGCGTCGCGTGGTCTTCAAGCTGGGCGTCGTCTACGAGACCCCGCCGGATCGGCTCGAGCGCATCCCGAAGATGATCGAGGAGATCATCCGCGCCCAGCGGTTCGCCCGTTTCGATCGTGCCCACTTCGCCGCCTACGGTGATTTCTCGCTGGACTTCGAGGTGGTCTACTATGTCATCGGTGCGGATTTCACGCTCTACATGGACATCCAACAGGCCATCAACCTCGCGATCTACCGCAAGTTCCAGGAAGAAGGTATCCAGTTCGCCTATCCGACTCAAGAACTGATCGTGCGCCGCCCCCCGGGCGGGCTTGGCCGAGCGGCGGCTTGAGGTCGCGGGGCTTGTGTTTTCTCGCCGCAGTCGGCGTGCTCTGGGCCGCTGCGGCTGTCCACTCCGGAGCCGAGTAGCCCGGAGTTGACCGACCTGGATTCGAGAGCCCGAGCCCCGCTTCGGGATCGGCAGACATCAACGGAATCGACAGCATGATCGAACGCGCGTCCATCGACGACATCGAGATCGCCTACCGCATCTTCGGGCCATCGGGAGACGGTGTCCCCGTGCTCATGATCATGGGCTACGGCGGGCTGATGGAGATGTGGCCCCCGACGATCCTCGAGACGCTGGCCCGGACCCGCCCGGTCATCGTCTTCGACAATCGGGGCATGGGTTACAGCACCTCCTCGGATCAAGACTACTCGATCGCGCGCTTCGCCAAAGATAGCCATCTGTTGCTGCAGGCGCTGCACATCGACCGCGCTCACGTCCTGGGCTGGTCCATGGGATCCTATATCGCGCAGGAGCTGGCCCTCGCGCATCCGGAGCGTGTCGAGCAGCTCGTCCTCCTGTCCGCATCCTGCGGCGGTGCGGAGGCGATCTGGCCGGACGAGGCGGTCTGGCGAAGACTGGTGGACATGTCCGGAACCTTGGAGGAGCGCATCCGGCGGATGTTCGAGAACCTCTTCCCGCCCGACTGGCTGCGGGAGATCCCGGACCCGATGCAGATCTTCCCTCCCATCACGGCACCGATCGACGACGCGAATCTGATGCGTCAAGCCGAGTCACTCGGCGCCTGGCCCGGAGTCTGTCCACGACTGTCCGAGATCGCCGCCCCGACACTGCTGATGACGGGCACCGAGGATGTTGTCATCCCCCCGCGCAATGCATGGATCATCGGCGAGCGCATCCCCGACGCCTCGGTGATTCAGATCAAGGGCGGCGGACACGGCTTCTTTTATCAGGCACCCGAACAGACCGCCCGCTATCTTGCCGCCTTCCTCGACGGGGAACGCGTCACCCCAAACCCCGGAGGCTTCTGAAACGATTTCCCGACAGCGGATCGGGAGCACTGCAAAACAAAGCACGATTCGTTGTCGTCATCGAGAACGCCGATCGTGGAAAAGGTATTCTCTCGTCGGTTGTGTGTCTTGTTTTTGCTCGGTTCGCTTCGGGCGACTAAAGTCGCCCTTCACCGCTGCATCGCCCCCACAAGATCGTCGTTTGTCCGGGAATCACTTGAGCCCGGAACCTTCACCCTCAGCCGCCGATGTTCGCCTCCCACCAAGCCCGATAGGCCGCGTCCGGCGCCACCACCTTGGCCGTGGCCTCGCTGATGCGGTTCCCTTCGGGATCGATGATGCCGATCTGCATCTCGACGATTCCGCCGCGGATCAGCCGCGCGACCTCCAACGTGACGATCAGCTCGTCGCCCGGATACAGTGGGCGGCGCAGGCGCTCGGGCGAGAAGGTCAGGCCCAGTGTCCCGTCGCCGGGAAACTCGGTTCCGAAGAGCGCGGAGATGCGGGTCTGGACGAGTCCACCCGGAACGATGATGTCGCGGGCATCCGGGAACCGCACCCGCGCCGCGTCGAGGTCGCGATGGATCGCGTTGTGATCGCCGACCAGGGCGCAGTAGCGGTCGACCTCCTCGCGGCTAAAGCTCAGGCGCGCCTCGTGGCGCATGCCGACCTCGAGCATCGCGGCGGTCAAGCAGCGGGTTGGTGTCATGGGTGGGGTCTCCCAGCTGTCCAGCCGTGCCCGTAACGGGGATCCGCGGCCTTCGCGGCGATCGCCACGCCGTTCAAATGACTTCCAGCGCGCGGATCAGCGCCATCACGTCCGGCTCTTCCGCCAGCTCGCCTTCCCAGACGCGATAGACGCGTACGTCGGGCGGGGAGCCGAGGGTCAGCTCGGCGATGAATCCGGTCGCTCCCGCGGGTGCCGGGTGCTCTCGGGGCTCGCCCAAGGCGCCGATCAGCGCGGCGATCTCGCGGGTCTGACGCTCGTCGAGCGCGCCTTGTCGTGGTTTATGGCTGGTGTGGTCGCCGCAATCGACCCGATACGCACCCGTGGGCTCCAGGGTGATCTCCAGCGCATAGTCGTCTTGTCCGACAACTCGGTAGTGTACGCGCGATAGGGGCATGGCGTGTTTGCTCTCTCGTGGTGTGTGCCGGATTCGGGCGTTTCCGAGTCCTGTCGATGCTTGATAGTTTATACCGAGCGGCTTGCTTTTCGCCGAGCCCGTTGGCACGCTCCGAGCGAGCCGGGCAACAGCCTGGCGTTTGGCGGACGACGAAAAAACAATATGTTTATGTTTAGGAGGAATTCGATGAAGTCTCGTTCTTTGGTGCCGCTCCTCGTTTTACTGGGAGCCGCCGCGGGCGCTTCCGCCCAGCCTTACGGCTACGCTCCCCCACCCATGCCGGACGCCTACGGCTACGGCCCGACGCAGATGCCCTACGGGGGCGCTTATCCGGCCATGCCCGCCATGCCGGAAATGCCCGCTGCGCCGGCTCGCCCGACGCGTCCGGAGTCCCCCGAAGCCGCAGCCCGGGGGGCGCAGATGCCTAAGGGGCCCGCAGCCGAGGCCAGCGCGACGCTCAAAGAGGGCATGGATAAGCTCCTCGAATTTCTCGCCCGCGAAGAGGTGCCGAATCGGCTCCAGGTCGCCGCCTTCCTCGACCGCGAGATCGCCCCGTATTTCGACTTCGAATACATGGCCAAATGGGTGGCCGGTCGGGGGGCCGAGGGCATGAGTGCAGAGGAAAAGAAGGCGATGGCCGCGCGCTTGGAGGCGGATTTCCTCGGCACACTGGCATCACGGTTGATGGACTATCAGGGGCAGCAGATCCGCATGTTGCCGCCGCGCACGGGCCCGCGCGGCGACGTCAGCGTCAACGTGGCGCTGCTGGGCGCGCAGGGCTATCCCTCCAAGCTCGAGTTTCGGATGTACAAATCGCAGACGGGTTGGCGCGTCTACGATGTGGTGGCGAACGGACAAAGCGCGGCCGCCTATTATCGGGTGCAGTTTCAGCGCATGGCCGGACAAGGGGCAGTGCCCGCGCGTTAATCTTCGACCCATCCGCTTGTTCCGGCACAGCCCGGTCGGAGCGGCTCGGTCGGGGCGCCGGTGCGAATCGATTCGCACGGACTGATGTGCACGCCGTCGTTCAGGTGTGCGGATACATGGACACCTCCGGGGCCGGCATCCGCCGCCTGCCCCGATCCAAGTGAACCACTTGAAGGAGAAGTCGCCAAAGGCCATAGATTGGGCTTTGCGAAAGGTCGCAACCGGCGATCATTTCGCCCCCGAAGGAGCCGAGTATGGATGGACCGACGAACAGCGCGCCGCCGGGCGCCGACGACATGCCTTCGAAGGTCGGGCGGGCAATGTTGTTCGCGGCATGGATCGTCGGGTTGGCGCTGCTGGCAATGTTCTTCGACGGCATCATCACCGGCCGCGACAATCCCAACCCGGATCCGGTTGCGCTGCACAGCGGCAGCGGGGTCCCCGAGATTCGACTCGAACGCAACCGCGCCGGGCACTATGTCGCCGGCGGTCGGATCAACGGCGCGCCGGTACGCTTTCTGATCGACACCGGCGCCACCGACGTGGCCTTGCCCCTGTCCTTGGCCGAGCGCCTGTCGCTGCCGCTCAGACCCGGCGGAATGAGCAAGACCGCAAACGGCATGGTGCGGACCTGGACGACGCGGCTCGACACCGTCGATCTCGGCGGATTGGTCGCGCACAATGTCCGCGCCACGGTCTTGCCGAACATGCCGGGAGACGAAGTCCTTCTGGGCATGAGTTATCTGAGACATCTCGAGCTGATCCAGCGGGGCGGTGTGCTGACCCTGCGTCCTCACCTCGGATCATCTTGATCCGCGTCGCGGCGCCGGCCTCTCGTGCCGGCCCGACTCTCGACGACACAACCTCGTCATCCTTGTGGTTTCGGTTTAAGCTCAGCCCAACCCGTGCATCGGCGCGACGGCTCGAGCGTCATGCCGGGCGCGCGGCCTGCGGCGATCCCGCCCTGCAATCGGGCTCGGAGTCAACGCCGACGGCGCTTCAATGGTATCGACGCACCCCGACGAACGATGATCAGACTGCACCGGATCCGAGACAACACAGTCGCTTGGCTCAGACGCAAATTGCCGATCCCCGTGTTTCTGCTCGCGAGTCTGCTGGTGATCCTGCTGGCGCGCGATCTGGCTGCGCGGCGGGAGAATCCGAATCCGAACCCGGTCGCCTATCTCGGTGCCGGCGACGTGCCCGAGGTGGTCCTCAAAGAGAATCAGGTGAGTCAATACGTGACCACCGGTCGGATCAACGGGACCCCCATCGAGTTTTTGGTCGATACCGGGGCCGTTGATGTCGCGATGCCCTACATGGTCGCGCAGACGCTCGGCTTGACGCTCCAACCCGGCGGGGTCAGCAAGACCGGAAACGGCGATGTGCGCACCTGGGTCGCGCGGTTGGATACCGTCGATGTCGGCGGGCTGATCGCCTACGACCTCAGCGCGACCATCCTCCCCAACATGCAGGGCGATCAGGTGTTGCTGGGCATGGCCTACCTCAGGCGCATGGAGCTTCTGCTGCGCGGCGGGGAGATGATCCTGCGCCCCTATTCGAGCAACTAAACCGCGTCCAGAGCGACATTCGTCATCTTCACGTTGTATTCGGCCTTGGGGATTTCACCATCTCTGGTGGAGACGCAGTTTAAAAGTCGATATTTTTTAGAACTTTAAACCGCGCCACCTCCAACGATCGTCGAGTTTGCCAAGGCTGTTCCTATCCAAAAACACCACATACGGCGCCGTGCGCGGTTTAGGTTTAACGGACCTGCAGCGCAACCCCGCCGCGCCGCGGATCGCCCGCGCCGTGCGTGCTGCCGTCCGGGGCGACGGCCACGCTATGGGCGCCGCCGAAGAAGACACTTCCCCGATTCCAGACCTTGAGCCCCGGCCAGTGCGTACCGAGCACGGCGATCGTTTCGGCCGTGATCGGCGGCTCGAGATTCAGCACCCCGTCTTCGTAATGCATCCTGGGAGAGGACACGGCAGCCTCCAGATCGAGCCCGAAGTCGATCAGATTGGAGACCACCTGCAGGATGGCGCTGCGGATCCGGTTGGATCCGGACGAGCCGGTCACAACCCAACCCCCATCCGCCCGTGCCAGCAGGCTCGGCGCCATCATCGAGCTGATCCGCCGATTGGTCGGCCAGCGATGGAAGCCGTGCGGGTTGATGTCCTCTTCGCCCAGCATATTGTTCAGCATGATGCCGGTGCCGGGCAGCACATAGCCGGCACCCTCGCCGTTGGAGAGGGTCACGCTGGCGAGGTTGCCTTCGCGGTCGGCAACGCTGATCTGCGTGGTCCCGCGGCTAAAGGTCGCCGTATCTTCCATGAGCCTGCGATAGCCATCCAGGATGCCCGGCTCGAGCGCGGACAGTGGCTCGGCATGTGCAGCCGGCTGCGCGCGACGCAGGCGCTGGGTCAGCTCTTGGGCAAGGGCGAGCGCGTGAAGATGCTCGGGGCTGCCGCGTCCGAGGCGGGCCGGCTCGACGGCGCCGAGCAGGCCCAGGGTGACGCCGAGCAGGAAGCCGCCCTGCGAGGGTGGCGGATTGGTGTAGAGGCGCGCCCCGCGATAGGGGTGGACGAGCGGTGCGCGTCGCTCCACCCGGTAGTCGGCGAGATCCGCGGCGCTCAGATGTCCTCCGTGCTCGGCGCAATCGCGCACTAAGCGCGCTCCTAAGTCGCCCCGATAGAACGGGTCCGCGCCTTCGCGGGCGATCCTCTCGAGCGCCTCGGCGAACTGAGGATTGCGCAGCCGCGCACCGACCGGAGCAAGCCGATCGGGTTGCTCCGGGTCGGCATAGAGCGCGAGTGCCGCCGGGCTCGCGTGCAGGATCGGTGCGACGATCTCGGCGATATCCCGCTGGACGCGATTCACGATCACGCCGTCCCGGGCGAGGCGGCGGGCCGGCGCGACGATGACGTCGAGAGGGAGCCGACAGTGCTCGCGATGGATCGCGACAAGACCGGCGATCGCCCCCGGTGTCGCGATCGATCCTTGCCCGATGTGGAATTCCTGTGTGGCGTCGCCGAAGTCGGCGAGGATCGGATAGAAATCCAGCTCCTGCTCCGGGCGGTGTCGTCGCGGGGTCTGCGCGAAGAAGTCGAAGAGCTCGGGCGCCGAGTCGGCGGGTCGGGCGAGCAGAAACCCGCCACCGCCGAGCGAGGCCAGTACCGGCTCGGCGATGCAGGCCACGCAGAGAGCCGCGAGCGCCGCATCGAACGCATTGCCGCCGGCACGCAGGGTCTCGGCGGCCGCCTCGGCAGTCAAGGGATGGCCGGCCGCCACGCTACCGAGGATGGTCATGTGAGCCTCTGTCCGGATGGGATATCGAATGCATTGCCGACCTCTTCGATGCCGATGGCGTGTTCCGGGGCGAGACGGTCGCGGCCGCTCGTGCGCGATGTGTCGCACTCGGTGTTGCCCGAGGCGGCTGTTTCGGTTCAGCCTTGGGGTGCAACCAACGGCCGATCATGCGAATCTTACGCGTCGGACCGGTACTCGCTGGCAGCATGATCCGACGATGTCGTCCGACGCTCAACCAACTCGATACCCTCCTGAATGGTCGACAAAACGAACCTACAGCCTCCGCAACGCGATCGCACCGAGACCGAGTCACTGCGCCAGGCCCTCGGCGAAGTGCGTCGCGAGGCCCAGCAGGAGGTCGTGCGCATCAATCGCCAGTTGGCTGAGCGTTCCGCGACCGAGGTCGGAGCAGCCTCGGCCGCGGAGCAACTCGCCCTTCGTCAGGAGCTCGAGGGCCTTCAGCGGACTCTCGGCGGGAAAGAACAGGCCCTCGACGCGATCACCGAGGAATGCCGACGCCTCGAAGACGTGTTGGAGGATCAGCATCTGGTCTTCGACGGCCTGCGCAAAGAGGTCGAGCGTCGCGACCTCTCCTTGAAGGCCGCCCAAGACGAGGTCGGCCGCTTGAGACAAGCCCTGCTCGATCTGCAGGCGCAGGGAAGCGAGCCGCCGGTGCTTGATCCGACATCGCCGGGCAGGCCCGCGGCCGAGGCACCTCGGACCCGACGCCGCGCAATCCGCCTTGGTCTCTGGCCGCTGCTTCTTCTCCCGGTGCTCGCGTTGCTCGTCATCGTCGTGTGGCTGCGTGCCGATCGCGCGCCGGCCCCGGCGGCGCCGCAAACCGTCCTTCCGGAATACTCGGGACCGGAGACCGCGACCGCCGAAGGTGCGCTGCTGCCAGGCTACGCGTCGACGCCCGATCCCGCGGCGCCATCAATCGTTTCGATCCCGACCCAGCGTGATCGGCTGCGCGACGGCGGGTATGGCCCGACGCTCGCGAGGCTCCCCGGAGGGCGTTTCCGGATGGGCCGGAATCTCACGGTCGCAAGCGATTTCGGGCCGGCGCGCGAGGTCGAGATCGCGCCCTTCCTGATGGGTGTCTACGAGGTTACCTTCGGGGAATACGATCGTTTCGCCCGGGCCACCGGCCGGGGACTTCCCAAGGACTTCGGCTGGGGCCGAGGCAACCGCCCGGTGGTCGGGGTGAGCTGGGACGATGCCCGAGGCTACACCTCCTGGCTGTCTCGCGAGACCGGACGCAGCTACCGGCTGCCCAGCGAGGCTGAATGGGAGTATGCGGCGCGCGCCGGCGGACGCGGATCCTACTGGTGGGGATTCGGGCTGGAGGAGAATCGCGCGGTCTGTTTCGATTGCGGCAGCGCCTGGGACAACCGATCGACGGCGCCCGTGGGGAGCTTTGAATCGAGCCCCTTCGGTCTACACGACACGGCCGGGAATGTCATGGAGTGGGTCGCGGACTGTTATCAGCCGGGCTACGACGACGCACCACGCGACGGGCGCGCCCGCACGGACGGTCCTTGCACCTATCGTGTTGCCCGGGGCGGTGCGTTCAACAAGCCGTCGGCCTCGATGCGGACCTATGTTCGCGCACGCTTTGTTCCGGGCACGCGTCTGGATATGCTGGGGTTTCGCGTTGCACGTGATCTCTGATCCAGCAGAGTCCGTCCGGACGCGTGCCACCGGATCCGTGCTGGGTGTCGGGATCGCCGTGCTCGACCTCGTCAACGAGCTCGAGGTCTATCCGGCCGAAGACGACGAGATCCGTGCTCTGGCCATGCGCAGGGTACGCGGCGGCAACGTCACCAACAGCCTCGCCGTCCTGTCGCAACTTGGACACCGCTGCCGTTGGGTCGGCACCTTGGGCGACGACGCGGCGGCCGACCTCATCCTCGACGACCTTGCCGGTCGCGGCATCGAGGTACGCGATGCCGTGCGCGTACCCGGCGGGACCACCCCGACCTCTTCGATCCTGCTCAGCCGCGCCGGCGGCAGCCGGACGATTGTGCATTTTCGGGACCTACCGGAGCTGAGTGCGGAGGATTTCGGCCGGGTCTCACTCGATGGACTCGCTTGGGTCCATTTCGAAGGGCGAAACCCCCGGGAGACAGCACGGATGATTTGCCGTGTCCGCGACGAGGCCCCGGATGTACCGATCTCGGTCGAGCTCGAGAAACACCGTCCCGGGATCGAGGCGCTGCTCCATGGCCCGCAGGTGTTGCTGGCGAGTCGCGGCTTTGCGGGCGCCTGCGGATTCGAGGATCCGGATGATTTCCTGGCGGATCTCCTCGTACACAGCGATGCACGGCTTTGCGTTGTTGCCCTCGGTGCGCAAGGCGCGGCCTTTCTGGCGCGCGGGGGCCGGGTCCAGCGGGTGCCGGCCTATGTCCCGACGCGAGTCGTCGATACGCTGGGCGCCGGCGATGTCTTCAACGCCGGGGTGATCCACGGTCTGCTGCACGGACTGCCCGCCGGCGAGACGGTCATGCAGGCGGTCAAGCTGGCCGGACTCAAATGCGGACATCCGGGTGTGGTGATGGCGCACGCATCGCCCCGGCTCTCCGACTGATCGGCTGCTCGATGAGGTGATCTCCGGGCATCGGAATCCCGGCCGACGCGCAATCAGGTCCGTTTCGATCGCTGGCGCATCGTCGCTTCAGCGTCCGGCAGGGTCCGCGATCGCACCTTCCAGAGGGTCGATCGCGTCGGGCATCCCGAACCCCTTCTCTCGTTGCGTCCAGGCCCAAGCCGCCTGGATGGCGCACAGCAGGGCGTCGAGTCGGTCACCGCTCGGATCCTCGGCAAGGTTCGGATCCGCCTCGACCTTCAGGCCATAGATGGGTTGAGTCTTGCCGTCGAGAATCAGCGCGAGGAGCCTTCTCCTGGTGTCGTCCCGCTGCGCTGTCTGTTTGGACCGCGTGTCCTGTTTGTAGCTCGCCTTGCCGATGAGCCGACGGGCGAGGACGCCGGGATAGGCTTCGACGACCAGCCGCTCGGGGTCGCCGTCTTGGAGCCCTGGAATCCTCACGCCGGCCTTGCGTAGCCGCGGCGCGCCCTCGAAGAACATGAGTCCGACCGGCGTGCCGTAGAGCTTCTGCGGGCTGATCGCCCCGGTCGCACGGTCCGTCGCACGGCGATGCTCTCTGTCGCCCGGCGGACGGACCGCGCGATACCCATCCAGCGCAGCGCGGAAGCCGTCCCGGCCGAGCCCTGCCGCATGATTCACATAGCCGTCCCAGGTGTCTGGCCAGCCGATGTTTTCGATAAAGGTGCGTGATTGACCGAAGGGGCAATCGATCCCGGCGATCCAGGGCCCGGGTCGGAGCAAAGCGGTCTCGAAACCCTCGAAGTCTCGCCATTCGGTCAGCTCGCCCGCCTTGAGTCGCAGGCCGTCGAAACCGCACTCCAGGCAGGTGATGGGCTTGCGGCGACTCGGTCGACTGGTGAAGTCGATGCCGTAGACCTTCATGAGACCTTCATGGGCGCGAGGTCCGGCGTCGGTGCGCATTGATTCGCATCGGCGGGGTGCGGCGCGCGAAGGAAATCGCACCTACCAGCCCGGTTTAAGGCGCCGGATTCGGCTGCAGCGTATGGATTGCCTCGATCTCCGCGATCACATCGTCCGAGAGCCTGAGATCTGCGCTGGCGAGGTTGGCCTCCAACTGCTCCAGCGCCGTCGCACCGATGATGTTTGAGGTGACGAAGGGGCGACTCGTCACCCAGGCGAGTGCCATCTGCGCCGGGTCGAGTCCGTGGCGGCGGGCGAGTGCGACATACTCGGACGTGGCGAGCTCGGCCTGCGGATTGGAATAGCGGCTGAAGCGCTCGAAGAGGGTGACGCGGGCACGGGACGGGCGTGCGCCGTTCAGATACTTCCCCGAGAGCACGCCGAAGCCGAGCGGCGAGTAAGCCAGGAGACCGCAGTCCTCCCGAACGGCGACCTCGGCGAGGCCGACCTCGAAGGTCCGGTTCAGCAGGCTGTAGGGGTTCTGGATGCTGACCATGCGCGGCAGGCCATGCTCCTGCGCGAGCGCGAGAAAGCGCATTAGGCCCCAGGGGGTTTCGTTGGAGACGCCGATGTGGCGGATCTTGCCGGCCCGGACCTGATCGGCGAGGACCTCGAGTGTCTCCAGCAAGGGAACGCTGTACGCGTCATCCACCGGCGAATAGCCGAGCTTGCCGAAGTAATTGGTCTCACGGTCCGGCCAATGGAGCTGATAGAGGTCGATCCAGTCGGTCTGCAATCGCTTCAAGCTGCCGTCCAATGCCGTCACGATGTTGGCGCGGTCCAGCCGCGACTTGCCGCCGCGAAGATGCGGCAGCCAAGCGCCCGGCCCCGCCACCTTGGACGCCAGAACCACCCGGTCACGGCAGCCGCGCGACGCGAACCAGGTCCCGATGTAGGCTTCGGTACGGCCGATGGTCTCCGCGCGCGGCGGCACCGGATACATCTCGGCCGTGTCGATGAAGTTGATGCCCGCGGCGAGCGCGCGGTCGAGCTGGGCATGTGCATCGGCCTCGGTGTTCTGCTCGCCGAAGGTCATGGTGCCGAGGCAAAGTGCACTGACTCGGATGTCCGTGCGGCCGAGTGGTCTGAGCTCCATTGCGTCCTCCTTAATCGTGTCGATGATGGACCGAAACGCCCAAGCACATGATCAAGCGAAGAATCGCCCGCAGTCTATCGAAGAAGCAACCGCTGCGGATATGGGGTAACGGACTCGACACGGGTACGGTACGGCGATTTCCATGCGCTCGTCCCGCTCGCCGGGCGTTCCGGCCGCAGCGCAATCAAGCCGCCATCGGCCGGGGCTCACGGCATCAGGACTCCGGCCCGCTGCCCGTCTTGCCCGACTCACAGGGTTCACCCGAGGCTCCGCGCTTGGAACCCGGTCCGCGGGCCTCGAACCGCTTGAGCTGATCCTCCGTCAGGACGGTCTTGATCTGCTCTCTGATCTCGTCTCGGGTCATGCCCGAGTCGTCGTTATCGGTCGCCATGATGGAGCGTACTTGGGCGACCTGATCCTCGCTCAGGTCGAGTCGCTCGGCGAGCCCATCGAGACGTTTTTTAATCCGGGTCTCGCGCTGCTCCTCGATGCGCTCGCGTTGTTCGGACGTGAGAACGGCGTCGATACGTGCTTGCAGGTCCTGGCGCTCTTGCAGCTCCCGTGCGCGTTGCTCCTCCAGGATGGTTCGGATCTCGGTCTGCTGCTCGGGTGTCAGATCCAGGGTTCGGGTCATCCGTTCCATGCGTTGGCTCGCGAACGCGCTTGGCTCCTGGCCGTGGCCGCCTGGTTCGGCGAAGGCCGAGGTGGTGGCGAAAAGTGCCGTGACGGCTATTGCCAAGGCTGCGATGCCAAAGCTGTTGCCTGTATTCATAATGCGTCACCTTTGATGTCTTCGTTGCGTCTCGGGAGGGTCCCGATGCGATGTCGAGTCGATCCCCGACCCACTGTAGGTTAGGTGACGAGGGTGCAGGAGCTGAGCAGCAATCGTGCAGATTTCGTGGAAGCGGACTGAGCCGAGCCAACCGGTCGAGGCTCAGCTCGGTCCCCGCGAGACGGGATCTTTCGGGTCGGGCTCCTCATACCGATAACCGACGCCGTAAACCGAGTGGATCAGCTCGACCTCGGGCACCAGCTCGGCGAGTCGGCGCCGGAGCTTCTTGATATGGCTGTCGATGGTGCGATCGGAAACGACCCGGTTGTCCGGGTAAATCCGGTCCATGAGGTGGTCGCGCGAGAGGATTCGACCTGCGGCCTGATGGAGCGCGGCGAGCAATGCGAGCTCCACGGCGGTCAGCGTGATGACCTTGCCGTCGTGCGAGACCTGCAATCGCTCCGGCTCAAGCGTCAAGAAACCTGTCCGGCGCGGCTCGAGCGCCCTGCTCGTGCGTCTCAGGACGGCCTTGACGCGGGCCACCAACTCCCGCGGGCTGTAGGGCTTACAGACATAGTCGTCGGCACCCAGCTCAAGCCCGAGGAGACGATCGATCTCCTCGACCCGTGCCGTCGTCATGATGACGGGCACCTGACTGCGGCTGCGCACCTCGCGACAGATGCTCAACCCGTCCTGACCCGGCAACATCAGGTCGAGCAAGATCAGATCCGGTCCTTCCCGCTCGATCCAGGCGACTGCACCCGTGCCGGTCGCCAGATGCTGGACCCGGAAGCCGGCCGCACGCAGATAATCGCCGACCACGTCGGCCAAGCGCTCCTCGTCCTCGACGATGAGAATCAACGGCAGTGCGATTTGGCTCATCTAAATCCTCGTTCCTCGGTCTGCCGGCAGCTCGATCCGGATCGCACAGCCGCCCGCGTCTGCTGCTTGTGCCTCGATGGTGCCGCCATGAGCCAGCACCACGTTCTTCGCGATCGCAAGACCCAGTCCGGCGCCGCCCGTGTGGCGGCTGCGCGAGGCATCGACGCGATACAGACGCTCGAAGAGCCGCGGCAGATCTTCGGTCGGGACGCCAGGCGCCGTATCCTCGAAGGTGATCCGATAGCCGCCGAGCGGCGCTGCGTCCAAGGTCACCGTCAGGCCCCCGCCCGAATCGGTGTAGCTCAGGCTATTGTGAAGCAGATTACCGAAGAGTTGGGAGATACGGCCCGCGTCCGCGCACAGCGGAGCACCAACGGCCGGATCCGGGTCACGCCCACCGGCAAGCCGATTGTCGAACACCAAGTCGAGCCCCGCGGCCTCGAAACGCGTCCTGAAGGCCTCGATATGCTCGCGGAGGAGCTCGGCAAGGTCGATCTCCTGCATGCGGTAGGCGAGTGCGCCGAGATCCGTCGTCGCGAGGTCGTTCAGGTCTTCGACCAGGCGAGAGAGACGCAGCACGTCCCCGTGCAGGCGATCGATCTGCGCGCGCTCCAGCGGCCTCACGCCGTCCTGCATCGCTTCCAGATGCGCTCGCAACAGAGAGATCGGCGTGCGCAGCTCATGGGAGATGTCCGCGACCCACTGACGACGCGCACGGTCGTTGCGCCCCAGGGCATCCGCCAGGGCGTTGATGTCCCGGCCCAAGCGGGCGATCTCGTCTCCGCCTCGGATCGCGACGCGTGCGTCATAGTCCCCGGCCGCCAGTCGGCGAGCGGTCCGCTGGAACTCGTTCACCGGCCGGATGAGTCGACTGGACAAGGGATAGGCCAAGGCGGCCGCGAGTGCCAGCATCGCCGCGACGATCAGCCAGAGTCGCCCGCCCTGACGCTCGACGAAATGCAGATCGGCGAGCTCCGCGACCGGGGGACCCGCGATCACCGCAAGCTCGCCGATGGGCGTACCGTCGAGATGCAATGGGAAACGCCGAGTGTCGGCCAACAACTCGGGTCGTCCGTAGATCAAGGTGCCCTCGGCGTCGAGCAGCATCAGACGCTGCTCGATCGGTGCACCTTGGTCCCGTCGCTCGTCTCGCAACGTCGGCGCCGGTGGCCAAACGAAGCGATCGCCGCCGTCCGCCTCGTGATGCGGCCCGATGAAGCGGCGCGCCCAGGGCGGCGGGCGCGAGATCTCACCCGGTCGGCCACGTCGCCCCTCGGGCGGCCAATCGCGCCCCAGCAGCGCACCGAGCCACAGCCGCGGCGACGCCCGCAACGCAGCCCAACTCTCCTCTCGGGCATAGATCTCGGTGAGACGCTCGCCGATGACCTCGATTCGCGCTTGCTCGCGCGCCTCGGCCAGCTCGACCAATCCGCGTTGGAGCGACCAGTGCACGAACGCCTGGGTGCCCGACAACACCAGAACGCAGGCGAGCAAGAGCATGAGGAAGACCTTGGTGTGGATGGAGAGTGACATCTTGAGGGCAGCTCGGGACGCCTCGGCATGAGCGGCCCATGAACCTTGAGTCGGCAGCGGGCGGGGTTGACGACGCTCGGTGAGCTCAACGTCGTCGGGCAGCATCCGTTCTCGATGGATGGAACAACGATAGCAGGCGACGATGCACCAACAAAAGGAACGAATTGTACCCGGCGCCTTCCCTCCACATTTCGGAGTGCCAGATGAACAGATGTCCCTCGGCGCGCTCGGCCGTCTGGATCGATATCGCCGCCTCCGCATCGAAGTAGAGCGTGACCGTCCAATCCAACCCGAAGAACTCGCTGCCCCGGGCGAACAGCATCTTCTCGAGCGTGGCACGGTGGCGCAGCAGGGCATCCGATGCGCGGTAGAACCGCTTCAGATTCATGGCCTCGAAGTCGATGTCCAGCGACTCGCCCAACCCGCTGGTCTCCACAAACCAGCTCCGGGTGGCACGCTCGGAGCCCGGCGCGGCCATCCGGGCGATCATCGCCCCGAGGACCGCCGTGCGCTCGACCGAGAACGAGGGCGCCCCCTCCGGCAGCACGCCCTGCCCGCCGAGCAACTCCTCCAGGCGCACGCACAGCGTCGGCCCCTCCCCCGGCGGCACCGCGAAATGGCGCCCCAGGTTCAAAATCGTGATCTGCCGAACCTTGCTGCGGACGCGCGTGGAGCGCACCAGGCGGTGGGTGTGATAGCGCTCGCCGGTGGCGCTGTTGCGGGTGTGCGTGCGACGGATGTAGATGCCCGTACGCCAGCCCATGCGCCGCCGGGCACCTAAGGGTAGGCAGAAATAATACGGCACTACTTTTCGGATTGGGGCCGTCGTGTACATATGAAACAATGGCATGGATGGCCCGCCGGCATGAAATCGGCCCCGACCACGTCAAAGATGGGCTAGCATCCGGAAAGCGCCAGGTCTACTCGAAACCCTGAGGTCGCGATCCTTACCGGGCGCACCCGAACGGATGCTCAGTGCGACCGACTCGTCGACGAGGGATTCAAGCCTGCGCTAGCCCGGATCCGCTCCCGCGCGATCGCGTCCAGCAATGCATCTTGAGCTGGCGGCTCAATCCCCTCGACCTGAATGAACTGGCTCGCATCCCCGTTCACACGTACCGTGCCACTACCGTCCTCGCATAAGACATCCACCTGATCTCGGCGGTCGCCCCGAGCATGGAAGACGCAGCGCGGCTCCGTGAGCCCAGGATGCAACAGGGGCGCAAGAAGATCGCGCGCCGGCCCCTCGTGACAGATCTCGGCGCTCACATGCGCGAGCAGTGTGGGCATGATGTCGGCTTGGTGGAACAGATCGTCGATACGCTCGCCCGTAGCAGCGCCCGTCAGAATGAACATGGGGATCAGTGACGCGGCGGAACGCCCGAAGGCATGTTGCTCTCGTGCCGGCAAGATGGTCATGGCGCGATGGTCACTGGTCACGATCAACACACCATCGTCGAAGAATCCGCCGGCCCGGAGATCATCGATAAAGGTTGCGGCCGAGGCATCCACATAACGAAACACGGCCTCTTCGCTGCGCTCCCGCGTGTCGGGGTGGACAAAGGGATGATGGGAGCTTACTGTTTCGATGACCAAAAAAAGTGGTCGCTGATTGTCCCTTGATTGAGCGATATAGTCCCTGGCGCGACGCAGCAATCGAGCGTCGGGTACGGAATCGAAATGATGCCGAGGGATGCCGGCGTAGCCCGAATACTCATGACCCTCGACATACTCGAAGCCGATGTCACGAAGCCATTCCCCCTTCCGGGTAAACGCGAGGTTCGCGGAGGTCAAGAAGGCGGTGTGGTAACCCTGTTTTCCGATCTGGCGTGGCAGTGTTTCGATAAGCCCCCAAGCCGTCTCGAATGGTTGAACCTCATGGGGTCTGGAGATCGGCAACGAGAAGTCGCGTCCGGTCAAAATCGCGATTAGCCCTTCGTTCGTGTTCGGCCCACCTGCATGAAATCGGGAGAAATTTAAGCCAGTTTTGGCGAGCTCGTCCAATCGAGGCGTCCAATCATTGAATCCAGACCAGTAAGCGCTATGGTAGGTGGACCAGGATTCGAGGATCAGGATGACGATAGTGTCTCGACGATGACGCCCCTCCCGGCATCTCTGATTTTGCGCGGCGGCCATGGCGATCTCGTGTTGCCGCTGGCGAGTGTCGTCACTGTAATCGCGTGACACGCCGGATGATTGGTTAACTAGCAGGACGTTCCGAATGGCCCACTCATGAACGAGATTCGGCGCTGGGATCGCGAACTCATTGAGCGAGATCAAGACAAGGATAGAGATCGTCCAGATCTGGAGATGACGACGAGAAGGTCGTGTCGCCAGTCGCCGAAAAGTCAAGGTCGCGAGTGACACGAGAATGAGGATCCCTACAATCAATTGATGTAATGAAAAGGCGGTTAGATGTCGTAACACGATCTCGGGTTGCGCAAGATAGATGCGCAGATCAGGAACGGTCAGTCGCGTGAAGAATTGCGACATCACCGTGAGATCTGCTAGGTAGATCAGCAGGCCCGCGACCGCGAGGGCGCGCAATGGGAGGGACCACCAGATCGTTGCCCTTGCCAACGCGATTAGAAAGATCCAGGCGAGCACCGTCAGAAAGGGGGCGTCCGCCTTCACGACCCCCGGAAGAATGCACAGCCGACAATTCATGAATTGGCCCGCTAGATCCTGAAGCAACCAGGCGCGGGCCACGAATGCACCAAGCAGGAAGGTGCAGAAGGCCAGACTCAGCGCTTGCCAAGAGCGGAGAAAGGCTCGTGATGGTGTTTCCACGGCTATTCCCCGTTATCGAGATCGATCGGTGAGCCAAAACCCATCGAGCCACTGCATGTGGCATCCGGGCCAATGGAGGTCCGCTCGTTGTATCGCACCGCCCGACTCACAGTCATGCGACTGATGCCGCAATGCTCCGCCAGTGTCTGCATGCTGTAAGCTCCCGTGCGTTAGGCTTCGGCAAGCGGGCGTTCTCGATCCGGGTAGCATGAGACGTATTCGTCCAAGGGTTGCGGCTGCGCGCGCAGCTGGCATTTCGGGATTTCCTGCAACTGTCGGTTGGGATCGATCAACGCCTGCACGAGTGCGACGAAAGGCTCGGAACCTAGGTAGATCTGGCCTTTAAAGTCCATCCGACGACCAGCGGCGCCGATCCCTTCGGCGACAAACCGTCGGTACCGAACAACCGCATCGTCCCGGGTCTCGGCGAACGCCCGCAACAGCCGATCTGTGGCCACGAACTCTGGGGCTGGCGTTTCCCCGGCCGTCGCCAGGTAGCCGCTCCAGGGCCACTCGCCGGGGGTTCGCACCATCCCGGCCCGAACCAAGTTCAGTACCGCGTAGCTGGCCAGTTCCAGCAGGTAGCTTTCCCGCTCGACCAATATGGCTTTGAATCTCCCCTGAAAGAGATGGCGGACACGGCCGTGGGTGGGGTTGACGTGCTGGGTATAGATGCCGTTCAGCTGTCGCATGACCTTCGACGGAGCGGCATCTGGCATCTCCACCAACAAGGGGTGGTGGTCGGACATGAAGCAATAGGCATGGCAGATCCAGCTGAAGCGCTTACAGGTCCCCGCAACGACGTCGAGTAACGCCGCCCGGACCTTGTCGACTTCTCCGAGAAAGATGCTGCAGCGCTCGTTCCCTCGCAACGTGACATGACAGAGCGCACCGGAAAACTCAAGCCGCAGAGGTCTGGCCATTTTCCGGTTCCGGGGTGTGATCGCCCGGAGAAACGATAGTCCAGTGCCCCCCGATGTGCAATGAGAGACCTGAGCCTAACTTCCTTGAACATAGATGCGTTTTAGTGGCGCCCCGCGGATTTCGTGTCCCATCCACCAGAACCCACGGATGCCCGGTGCCTGTCGCCCGCGCCGACTCGCCGGGTGCGACCCCAGGGGCGTCTCCAAGTCCAGCGGGCCGTCAGGCCAGCTGCGTCGAGATCCACTCGACGATCCCGAGATCCGCACTGAACACCCGTTGGCGGAACCTATCTGACAAACAACCCTTTTCCCGCGCCTGTCGTCTGACTCACGTCGAGGCGTCGACCTCCAACGCGCCAGAGAATGACCGCACCTCAAGATTCAGCACGGGAAAAATAGCGTAATGATGACGGCCATCACCAACACCTTCACAGAGGATCACCACCGCTGCGACCGGCTTCTCGCAGCCGCCGAAGCCAGTGCCGGCGGCTCGGATTGGTCTGCCATCGGCGCTGCTGCCGCCGCACTCGTCGCCGCGATGGACCGTCATTTCGCGCTTGAGGAAGACATCGTCTTCCCCGCACTCGCCCGGGTCTTTCTCGTCGCGGAAAATCCGATCGAGATCATGTGCAGCGAGCATGCGCAGATGCGACAGCTCCTCGCCGAGCTCGGCGAGACGGTCGATGCGCGCCAGAAGGACGGGTTTCTCGGCATCCTCGAGACGCTGCATTTCCTGGTTCAGCAGCACAACTACAAAGAAGAGGGCATCATCTACCCGATGGCCGACGGTGCACTGCCGGAGCGAGCGGAGGAGATGGCTGCCATGATGACGGATCTTTGAGTCGGTGCGCTTACCCTCGCGAGTTCTACGCCAACCACGCACGGTCACGCGGCCGTCATCTCGACGATCACCGTGCTCATCGCGCCGGCGACACTTGCCGACCCGACCGCAACCTTCCTCCCTTGAAACGCTTAGACTGACGCTCGGATGCCCCGACGCCGCCCTCTCCGAAGACCGACATCGCAGCCGCACGGTTGATCCTCCCGAAAACCTACCTAATTTCTGAGGGATGAGGTCACCCCGACCAAGCCACCTCCGACAGGCTCGACATGACGATCGACGGTACGCTGTTCTCTCCAGCCCTGCTTTGGGCCGTCAACGTTCTCTTTGCATTGATCCTCCTGCTCGCCCTGAGATTGACGCCTTGGCGGAAGTTTCGCGACATGGAGCAGCTGAACGTCTTTCTCGGGTCGGTCGTTGCGCTGTTGGTGCTCTGGCATATGGACGTTCAGGTACAGTCCGGGTTGTCGTTTCATCTACTCGGGGTGACGGCCATGACCCTGATGTTCGGATGGTCCTTGGCGGTGATCGGGGCGGCGTTGGCGCTGCTGGGGGTGGTCCTGAACGCGGGAACGGGGTGGGACGGATTTGCGATCAATGCGCTCCTCACGGGTGTCGTGCCGGCGACCTTGACCCAGGTCGCCTTGATCCTGATTCGTTGGTATCTGCCCAAGCAGTTCTTCGTCTATGTGCTGGTGAACGGGTTTCTGACCGCCGGTCTGGTGGGCGTACTGACGGGCTACCTGGCCGCCTGGTTGCTGGTCTTCAGCGGCGCTTACAGCTTCGCGGATCTCAGTGAAACGGTGCTACCCTTCTTCCCCTTGATGTTCATGCCGGAGGCCTTTCTGAACGGTTGGATCTTGGCCGTGCTGGTGGCCTTCAAACCGCAGTGGGTCTACTCCTTCAGCGATGAACAATATCTGAAAGGAAAATAAGGGAGTTCTCGACATGGGTTGGGTCGGCACAGCCGTCGGCGGCGCCATCGGTCTGGTCGTGGGAGGTCCGGTCGGCGCGGTGTTCGGTGCGGCCTTGGGTCAGGGCGTGGATCGGGGCTGGATCGGCGGCGCTCGGCGTCCGGCCTTGACCGGTGCGCAGCGGGCACGGGTCCAGGCGCGTTTCTTCGAGACGACCTTCCTGGTCATGGGCCATGTCGCCAAGGCCGACGGGCGCGTCAGCGAGGCGGAGGTCGCCCTGGCGCGCTCCGTCATGGATCGGATGTCATTGGGCCCCGACCAGCGACGGGTGGCGATCGACCTCTTCAACAAAGGCAAGTCGCCCGACTTCGATCTGGCGGGCACCATCGCCGCACTCAAGGCGGTCTGTACAGGCCAAGGAACCTTGATTCACCTGTTCCTCGAGGTGCAGCTCCTGACCGCCTACGTCGACGGCGCCCCGACACCGGACCAGCGGCGCGCGCTCGAGACCATTCGGCGCGGGCTCAACGTCTCGGCCTTCGCCTATCGACAGCTGGAAAACCTCTTGGTGCTTCAGCAGCGAATGTATGCGGGCGCGACCGGGCAGGCCGGCCGCGGCAGGTCCTCGACGGCGACACGACCGCCGCCGCTCGCCAGCGCCTACGCGACGCTGGGGGTCGGCCCCAAGGCAAGCGATGCTGAGATCAAGAAGGCGTATCGGCGTCTGATGAGTCAGCATCACCCGGACAAGCTGATGGCTAAGGGTCTGCCGGAGGAGGCGATGCGGATGGCCTCGCAGAAGACGCAGGAGATCCGGCGTGCCTACGAGACCATCACGGAGGCCCGAGCGGCCTAGACGTCGGCGTGCGCTCCCGCCTCACGCCGAGTGAAAATCCGGTCCGCTTCGGTTAGAGTTCCTCACTTTCCACATCGAAACCGATCCGGGCCGAGGCAGGTGTGCCGCGGTCCGCGAGATCGCAGAGGACAAGAGCATGACGCCTGATCTGATCGCACCGTCCATCCTCTCGGCAGATTTCGCCCGGCTCGGCGAAGAGGTCGACAACGTCCTCGCCGCCGGCGCGGACATCGTGCACTTCGACGTGATGGACAACCATTACGTGCCGAACCTCACCATCGGTCCGCTGGTCTGCGAGGCGCTGCGCAAGCATGGCGTGACGGCGCCGATCGACGTGCATCTGATGGTCAAGCCGGTCGATCGGATCATCCCGGACTTCGCCGCCGCAGGCGCGACCTATATCACCTTCCACCCGGAGGCGAGCGAACACATCGACCGCACCCTTCAGTTGATCCGCAACGAGGGCTGCAAGGCCGGTCTGGTGTTCAACCCGGCGACGTCGCTGAGCTATCTCGACTACGTGATGGACAAGATCGACATGATCCTCCTGATGTCGGTCAACCCCGGTTTCGGCGGTCAGAGCTTCATCCCGGCGACCCTGGAAAAGCTGCGTGCGGCGCGCAAGAGGATCGATGCCTCCGGATTCGACATCCGGCTCGAGATCGACGGCGGCGTGAAGGCGGACAACATCGGCGAGATCAAGGCGGCTGGCGCGGACACCTTCGTCTCCGGCTCAGGGATCTTCGGAAAGGGCCGCGAGAGCGATCCGCATCGCTACGACAGCATTATCCGGGAGATGCGCGAGCAGATGGCGCGCTGAACCGCGTCCGGGGTTAAGGTCTGGACTCGAGTTTGGTCGATACGTCCGAGCGTCCCACAGCGCTTTGAGTCGACGCGGTTTAGGTGTTTAAGGGCCTGAGTCGGTTGCCGTATTGCGCTTCGCTTATCCGGCCTACGGGCGTTCTCTATTGATGATTGGTGGAGTTGTACCCGCATGCTGCGACCGAAGATGATCCTGATCGATGTGGACGGCACGCTCGTGGACAGCGTCCCGGATCTGGCCTTTTGTGTCGATGCCATGATGGAACGGCTCGGCCGTCCGCCCCGAGGCGAGGAGGCCGTGCGTAACTGGGTGGGGAACGGAGTGGAGCGGCTGGTGCGCCGGGCGCTGATCGGCCAGCTCGACGGCGAACCCGACGAGGCGGATTTCGAGGCGGCGCTCCCGATCTTTCTGGAACTCTATGCGGAGAATACCTCCAAGCGCTCGGTGCTCTATCCGGGCGTGATCGAGGGTATCGCCTTCATGAAAGGCGCGGGGTATCAGCTCGGATGCGTGACCAACAAGGCCGCACAATTCACCGAACCGCTGTTGCGTGATCTGGGAATCCGTGAGAATTTCGGCCTGGTGGTCAGTGGTGATACGCTACCGAAAAAGAAGCCGGATCCGATGCCGTTGCTACACGCGGCGAAACACTTCGGTGTGGAACCCGCTGATGCGCTCATGATCGGCGACTCGGTGAGCGACGTGAAAGCCGCGCGTGCCGCGGGCTTCGGAATCATCTGCATGAGCTATGGCTACAACCACGGACAAGACATCCGCGAGGCCAAGCCGAACGCGGTGATCGACTCCATGGTCGAGCTCAAGGGCCTGTTGGCGGCCGAGGCATAATTGGGCTACGCCGACATGGCGGCATCCGGAATCAACGAAGAACATGAGAAACGGGACGAGGCGAGCGATGACCGGGTGGCGATGGTGAGGTTGAGACCGCGTTCCGACCTGCCTTGAATCCCATTGCCCGGAGACCCCGATGACCCCCGCTGCCTTTCGCGCCCTGGCCGACCAGGGACACAACCGTATTCCGATCCTGCGCGAGGTCCTTGCCGACCTCGACACCCCGCTCAGCGTCTATCTCAAGCTCGCCGAGGGGCCTTATTCCTATCTGCTCGAATCCGTGCAGGGCGGGGAGAAGTGGGGGCGTTATTCCATCATCGGCCTGCCCTGCCGCACCCTGCTGCGGGTAAGCGGCCAAGAGATCCGTGTCGAGCGTGACGGCGAGGTCATCGAGTCGGTCGAGACGGCGGACCCGCTGGCCTGGATCGGTGCCTACCAGCAGCGTTTCAAGGTTGCCGATCTCGCCTGTCTGCCGCGTTTCACCGGCGGTCTGGTCGGCTATTTCGGCTACGACACCATCCGCTATATCGAGCCGCGTCTGGCGACCTGCCCCAACCCGGATCAGCTGCAGACGCCGGACGTCCTGCTGATGGTCTCCGACGAGGTGGTCGTCTTCGACAATCTCAGCGGACGGATGTACATCATTCTCAACCTCGACCCGAGCGCAGGCGATACCCTGGAGGCCGGGGAGGCGCGCATCGACGCGCTGTGCGAACGAATGCGCTGCGGTGCGCCGCGACGCTCCGCGGAGCAGGGACGCACGGTGAGCGAGACCGACTTCGTCTCCGGCTTCACCGAAGACGGCTTCAAACACGCGGTCGAGCGCATCAAGGACTACATCCTGGCCGGCGACTGCATGCAGGTGGTCATCTCGCAGCGTCTCTCCATCCCCTTCCAGGCGCCGCCGCTGGATCTCTATCGGGCGCTGCGCGGACTGAATCCGTCCCCCTACATGTATTTCCTCGACCTGGGCGATTTTCACATCGTGGGCTCTTCGCCCGAGATCCTGACCCGGCTCGAGGACGGCGTGCTCACGGTCCGCCCGATCGCCGGTACCCGCCGCCGCGGCGAGACCGAGGCGGAGGACCAGGCACTCGAAGCCGAGCTGCTGGACGACCCCAAGGAGCTGGCCGAGCACCTGATGCTGATCGACCTGGGACGCAACGACGCCGGGCGCGTAGCCGCGATCGGCAGCGTGCGCGTGACCGACAAGATGATCGTCGAGCGCTACTCCCACGTGATGCACATCGTCTCCAACGTGGTCGGTGATCTGCGCGAGGGCATGAACGCCATCGACGTGCTGCGTGCGACCTTCCCGGCCGGGACCGTCTCGGGCGCACCCAAGATCCGCGCGATGGAGATCATCGACGAGCTGGAACCCGTCAAACGCGGTATCTACTCGGGCGCGGTCGGTTATCTCTCCTGGAACGGCAATATGGACACGGCGATCGCGATCCGCACCGCCGTGATCAAGGACGGTGTGCTCCACATACAGGCCGGCGCCGGCATCGTGGCCGACTCGGTCCCGGACGCCGAGTGGAAGGAGACCATGAGCAAGGGCCGCGCGGTGTTTCGCGCCGTGGCCTTGGCGGAGGCGGGGATCGAACGCGGCGCCGGGCGGGTCGTTTGAACCTCGGCTTGCGATCATCGCACACGCATTCTGGTTCGCCGGAGCAGACTCATGGCCAATCTCGTCGTCAGGAATCTTGACCAGAGCATGGTCGAAGCGATTGCGCAACCCGTAAACGCCGGCGAGGTTTTGGATGAATACGAACGTGGAAAGCGCTGCCCGACGATTCGTCGATCGGTTGCGTGCGCGGTACGACGTTGCCGGTGCCGTGCTCTATGGCAGCCGCGCCCGTGGGGATGCCGACGATTTGAGCGACGTGGACCTTGCGGTGCTTCTCGGAGGTCCGCAAGGGAATCGCGCCGATGCGGCGGTGGACATGGCAGGCATCGCCTTCGATCTCATGCTGGACACGGGTATTCTGGTCGACCCTCTGCCGATCTGGCTGGAGGAGTGGAAGCACCCCGCGGGGTTTGCCAATCAAGGTCTGATCGAGACCATTCGGCGTGACGGAATTCCCTTATGACCCCCGATGCCGGCCTTAATAAGGCACGGCGGGCGCTCGTCTCGGCACGGCTGTTATTGGCGCCCCCGAGCTAGGCCGCGGATGATGGTATTTCCGTTTCTGAAGAGTGCGTGGCATTCATTATGCTCCTGATGATCGACAACTACGACTCCTTCACCTACAACCTGGTGCAATACCTGGGAGAGCTGGGTGCGGAGGTGAGCGTGGTGCGCAACGACGAGCTGAGTCTCGACGAGGCGATTGCGCTGGCGCCCGAGCGGATCGTGATCTCGCCGGGACCCTGCACGCCGAACGAGGCCGGGATCTCGGTCCCGCTCATCAAGGCGATGGCCGGGCGGGTACCCATCCTCGGTGTCTGCCTGGGCCATCAATCCATCGGGCAGGCGTTCGGCGGACACATCGTCAAGGCGCCGAGCGTGATGCATGGAAAGACCTCGGCGATCCACCATACGGGTGTCGGTGTATTCAAGGGACTGGATAACCCCTTCGAGGCGACCCGATACCACTCGTTGGTGATCGAGCAGGAGACCCTGCCGGAGTGTTTGGAGATCACGGCCTGGACCGAGACCGCCGAGGGCGAGCGCGAGGCCATCATGGGCGTGCGACATCGCGAGCTTGCGGTCGAAGGCGTGCAGTTCCATCCGGAATCGATCCTGACAAAGCACGGGCACGATCTGCTTCGCAACTTTTTGCAGACCGCGCCTATTGACGGTGATCGCGGCCCCCGGTCCGACGGGTAGGGTGGACGAGCGAGAGAGAAGTCCACCGAATCCCGCTGCGGCGCTGGTGGACGGCGCTAAACCGCCTCCATCCCGACAACTGGTCTCGGCGGCGACGTCAACGCCGAAGTCCACCAGCGGGCTGGCGAGACGCGGTTTAGGATGTTTAAAGAATAAAAAATAATCACTTAAAACGCGCCGCACCGGCGATCAATGAGCCTGATAAGGTCAACCCCACATGAAAACCTCGCAGAAACCGAAGAGCGCGTTTTAACCATGGAGCTGAAAGAGGCGATCAACCGCTGCCTGGACCACCGTGATCTGACCGGCGAGGAGATGACCTCGGTCATGCGTACCATCATGACCGGCGGGGCGACCTCGGCACAGATCGCGGGCTTCCTGATCGCGCTGCGCATGAAGGGCGAGGCGGTGCCCGAGATCGCGGCGGCGGCTGCCGTGATGCGTGAACTGGCGACCGGCGTCGATATCGGCGGGCTCGATCATGTGGTCGACATCGTCGGCACCGGCGGCGATTCATCCGGCACCTTCAACGTCTCGACGACCAGCATGTTCGTCGCGGCGGCAGCGGGTTGTCATGTCGCCAAGCACGGCAACCGTTCCGTCTCGAGTCGCTCCGGTGCGGCCGACGTGCTCGAAGAGGCGGGGGTGCGCCTGGATCTGACCTCCGAGCAGGTCGCGCGCTGCGTGCGTGAGGTGGGCGTCGGCTTCATGTTCGCGCCGGGACACCACAGCGCCATGAAGCATGCGATCGGTCCGCGCAAGGAGCTGGGCGTGCGGACCATCTTCAACGTCCTGGGTCCGCTGACCAATCCGGCCGGTGCGCCAAATCAGGTCCTGGGTGTCTTCAGCGAGGATCTGCTCGAGCCGCTGGCACTGGTGCTGCAGCGTCTCGGCAGTCGTCATGTGCTGGTGGTCCATGCTCGAGACGGACTGGACGAGATCAGCATCGGCGACATCACCGACGTGGCCGAGCTGAAGGACGGCGTGATCCACCGCTACGCCATTCATCCCGAGGACTTCGGTCTCGTGCGAGCGGATCTGGATGCAATCCGCGTCGGGGATCCGTCCGAAAGTCTGGTGATGCTGCGCGGCGTGCTCGCCAACCGGCCGGGGCCGGCACGGGATATCGTTCAGCTGAATGCCGGCGCGGCCATCTATGCCGCCGGCCGTGCCGAGAGTCTCGCCGCCGGACTGGCGCGCGCCGACTTCGCTATCTCCAGCGGCGAGGCGCAGCGTCGGCTCGAGCGTTTGATCGCCCTCACGACGAGCTTCGATCGCGCAAAGGACGGGGCTTGACCATGCGCGATACGCCCGACATCCTCAAAAAGATCATTCATCGGAAGGTCGAAGAGGTCTCTGCACGGTCGGCCCGTGTTCCGCTCGATCGACTCGTTGCCCGATTAGACGGGATCGATCCGCCGCGCGGATTTGCGCGCGCGCTTCTGGCCAAGGTCGAGGCCGGCGCCCCTGCAGTGATCTCCGAGATCAAAAAAGCCAGTCCAAGCAAGGGTGTGCTGCGCCCGGATTTTCGGCCCGCCGAGATCGCGCAGAGCTATGCCCGCAATGGTGCGGCCTGTCTCTCCGTGTTGACCGACCGGGATTTTTTCCAGGGGAGCGACGAGGACCTTAAGGTCGCGCGCGTGGCCTGTGCGCTTCCGGTAATCCGCAAGGACTTTATCGTCGACCCTTATCAGGTCTACGAGGCTCGAACCTTGGGGGCGGACTGCATTCTGTTGATCGCGGCCTGCCTGGACGATGCCCGGCTCGCCGAGCTGAGTGACCTGGCCGGAAAGCTTGGGCTGGACGTGCTGGTCGAGGTCCACGACGCGGAAGAGCTGGAGCGAGCGCTGGCGGTCCCGGGGCATCTGATCGGGATCAACAACCGCAATCTGCGGACCTTCGAGGTGACCCTGGACACGACGCTTGGACTGCTGGATCGGGTCCCGAGCGACCGGCTCCTCGTCACCGAGAGCGGCATCCTGAACCCGGACGATGTCGGCCGGATGCGTGCAAGCGGTGTGAACGCCTTCCTCGTCGGCGAAGCCTTTATGCGTGCCGATGATCCGGGCGATGAGTTGGCGCGGCTGTTCTTCGGGGCGTCCTGAGCTCGATTCCCCCGGGATCGTCGACTTGCAGTCGACTCTTCGGCCTCCCCGACGGCCAGCGAATCGAGCGCAACTCGAGGCCATCGCAAAGAAGGCTCGGTTGAGCAAAACGCAGGGCGCCAAAAGATTCCCTGTGATGCCGGCGCAGGTTGCACACGCTTCGCTTTGCCCAACACAAGGCTAGCGAGCCCCTACCGCGTCCCGAACACCACGATCGTCTTTCCCTTGACGCTGACCAGTCCCTGCTCCTCCAGGCTTTTGAGCACCCGCCCGGCCATCTCGCGCGAGCAGCCGACGTTGCGGGAGAGCTCCTGTCGGGTGACACGGATCTGCATCCCGTCGGGATGGGTCATGGCATCGGGTTGTTTGCAGAGGTCCAGCAGGGTGCCGGCGATCCGCCCCGTGACGTCCAAGAACGCCAGGTGACCGACCTTGCGACTGGTCTGGCGCAGGCGCTGGGAAAGCTGGAGTCCGACGCTGTAAAGAAAATCCTTCGCGTACTCTTTGAGCTCGACGTCGAGCAGGCGATCGAGCCGTTGGTAGCTGATCTCCGCTACCTTGCACTTGGTCCGGGTGCGGATGATCACGCTACGTGTCTTTTGAGGGACGAAAAGCCCCATCTCGCCGATGAACTCGCCCTTGTTGATGTAGGCGAGCAGCAGCTCGCGACGCTCCTCGGGGTCGTCGATCATCGCGGCAACCGAACCTTCGATGAGATAATACAAAGTATCGGCCGCCTCGCCTTGACGGATGAAGTCCACGTTCTTGTCGTAGCTCTTGGCATGACAGTAACGCAGCAAGGGCTCCAACCAACGGGGATCTTGTTTGGGCGGCGTCAGAATGGTCATGGATCGCTGTGCCTGTCTGTCGCGGACATGGCCTGGATTCTAGGCGTGCGTTTGCCCCTTGTCGAACACCGAGGGGTCGAACCCCGAGCGCAAGCGCTTTGCAGGTTGCAGGTTGCGTGTCGGACCTTTCTTTTTTTGTATGAACGACGGCGGAGACTCGACATGAAGGCGCGTGTGAAATGGATCGAAGGGGCCGCGATGCTCGGAGAGGCCGGCTCGGGTCATGCGATCGTCATGGACGGTCCACCCGATCTTGGGGGTCGGAACATGGGTGTGCGCCCGATGGAGATGCTGCTGATCGGCTTGGGCGGTTGCACCCAGTTCGACGTGCTGCTCATCCTGCGCAAGGCGCGGCAGGCGGTGACGGACTGCGTGGTCGAGTTGACGGCGGAGCGCGCGGAGACCGACCCCAAGGTCTTTACCGACATCCATGTCCATTTCATCGTGACCGGACGCGGGCTCGACCCGCAACGGGTCGAGCGAGCGATCAAGCTCAGTGCCGAAAAATACTGCTCGGCGTCCATCATGCTCGGCGCGACCGCAACCGTCACGCACGACTTCGAGATCCGCGACCTCGATGCCGCCCTTGCATCCGTGGAACCGGAACGGTAGCGTGCGCGCTCTCGTTGTCCAGGAGGTCTCACGCCGATGCCCATGACTCTGAAAAAGCTGCGTCTGGAGGGGTTCAACAACCTCACCAAGACGCTCAGCTTCAACATCTACGATGTCTGTTATGCGGACTCGGACGAGCAGCGCGAGGCCTACATCCAGTATATCGACGAGGCCTACAACGCGGAACGGCTCACTGCGATTCTGACGGATGTTGCGGAGATCATCGGCGCGACCATTCTCAACGTGGCACACCAGGACTACGACCCCCAGGGTGCGTCGGTCACGATGCTGATCTCCGAGGAGCCGATCGCGGCCGGACAGATCTCCAACACCGCCTCGCCCGGCCCCTTGCCCGATGCCGTCGTCGCCCATCTGGACAAGAGCCACATCACGGTCCACACCTACCCGGAAAGCAATCCTCAAACCGGGATCAGCACCTTTCGCGCGGATATCGATGTGTCGACCTGCGGGCGGATCTCGCCGCTGCGGGCCTTGAACTATTTGATCCACGCGCTGGAGTCCGACGTGGTCATCATGGACTACCGGGTGCGCGGCTTCACGCGCGATGTCGGCGGTCGCAAGCACTTCATCGACCACAACATCAGCTCGATCCAAAACTATCTGTCGCGCGACACCAAGAACCGCTATCAGATGGTCGACGTGAACGTCTACCAAGAGAACCTCTTCCACACCAAGATGGTCATCAAGCACTTCCGGCTCGACGACTATCTCTTCTGCGTCGAGGCCAAGGATCTGTCGGAGCGTGAGCACCAACGGATCCAGAAGCTGCTGCGCCGCGAGCTCACCGAGATCTTTTACGGACGTAACCTGGGGCGCAACCTCGAGTTCACAGGCTGAATTCCGCTAGTGCGGAATTCAGGATGATTTTGGGATCGGGTGCGGTCGTGCAGATCCAGGGCGCTCGCACGGTTCGTGATGTGCTCGCTCATCCCGGTCGCTGGACGCCCCGAAAAATCCAAATTTCCTGAACCGCGCCGCGCCGACGGTGATTGGCGGCCCCGAGACTCGAGATCGTTCGGAAAGCTCATGCACCTGAGAGCGCGGTTCAGACCCAGTAGACCGTCCCCGTCATCACCTTCGACGTCAGACGCATCGTCGACCGAATCGGTGCCGGCAGCTCGGCACCCCCTGCGGCATGGGCAATCTGCGCATGGTGGACCTCGTCGGCCTTCATCTGCTCAAGAATCGTGCGTGTCTTCTCGTCGTCGATCGGGATCTGTTCCAGATGCTCGTCGAGGTGGTCTTCGACCTGGCGTTCGGTCTCGACGACGAATCCGAGGCTCCATTTGTCGCCGGCCAGCCCGGCCGCCGCGCCCATCGCGAAGGAGCCCGCGTACCAAAGCGGGTTCAAGAGGCTCTTGCGGTCTCCAAGGTCTTCCAGGCGCGCGGCACACCAGGCGAGGTGATCGTTCTCTTCCTTGGCGGAGCGCTCCAGGCGTTTGCGCGTATCCGGCAGCTTGGCGGTCAGCGCCTGGCCCTGATAAAGGGCTTGGGCACACACCTCGCCGGTGTGGTTGATCCGCATCAGGCGGGCGACATGCCGACGCTGCTCGTCGGTGAGATCCGCCTCCGGGATGTCCTCTGCCGGGTTAGGTCGTTCGGTGGTCTGAGGGCGCCCGAACAGGGTTCGCAAGGCATGATCGGCGTTGATGAGGACCTGGTCGATGGGCGTCAAACGGCGTGTCGTCATTCGGTTGCTCCGGTCGAAGGGTGTTGCGTTGCGGTCAGTATCGGGGATTCCCCGCCGTGTGACGAGTATGCGGTCAGCTGGGCCCGGTTCCATCGCGCTTCTCGACTCTGACGTCACGAGCCGGAAATTAGAGGAGCACCGAATCCAGTCGTTGTTGTTGTCGATGACGACAACAGGCGCCATCAGAGGGCCTCTAAGGCGCGGGGTCGAGTGCAGCGGCGATCAACTCGACGGGATGCAGGACCGCGATCTCCAACCCGGCCTCGCGAACCCCTGCGGCCAGATGCAGGGCGCACCCCGGATTGGTGGTGACGATCACGTCCGGGGGATCGAGGCGCACCGGTGCCAGCAGGTCGGCAAGCAGGGCCTCGGCCATGACCGGGTGCTGGAATAGATAGGTCCCGGCGGCACCGCAGCATCCCTGACCCGGCGGCATCGGCGTGACCGCGAGACCGGGGATCCGCCCGAGCAGACGATAAACGGCTGCATTTCCGCCGAGCTGATTGCGATGCGAGCAGGGCTCGTGGACCAGGACGCGACGCCGATCGGGTCGGATCCGCAAGGACCCGGGCCACGCGACCCCATCCAGGAAGGCGCACAGCTCCCGAGTGTCGCCCAACGCCGGATCGCCTCGAAGCTCGGCCACACAGGCGCTCGCCAATCCGACAAGCGGGCGGTCGCCATGGATGCGTACGCAAGCCTCGCGCTGTGCGTCGGCCTGCGCGGGCAATCCGTTGTGTCTGAGCATGGCCCCGCAGCAGGTGTCGGGCGAAACGATGCGAAGGCGCAGATTCAGTCGAGCCGCGACCTTCAAGGTCGCCTCGACGGCACGCCCCTCCGCGGCGGAGCCCATGCAGCCGAGGAAGAGATCGCAGTCCGCGCCCTCGGGCCCCTCGAGATTCAGCGGGGCGATCGGTCGCGCGACGGCCCCCATCGCAGTCGCCATGCGATGATACGGCCGCAGTGCGGGGAGCCGGTCGAACCGCATCAGCTCCACCGCTCGGGCCAGACCGAAACAACGGTACAGACGAGGAAGCACGGCAAATCGGCCCATCAACCGGGCGCTGGACAAGACGCCGAGCGCGAGCCGCTTGAGGTTCCGCCATGGTGCCGGTGAAGCGGCAGTGCGCAGTGCATTCGCCTGGTCGAGGATACGCCCGTAGGCGACCTCCGAGGGGCAGACGCGCTGGCAGTTCAGGCAGCCCAGGCAGCCGTCGAGATGCCCGGCGAGGGTCGCGGTCATCGCCAGATCCCCGCCTGCCCATCCCTGGATCAAGGCGATCCGCCCACGCGGCGAATCCGCCTCTTGGCGTGCCTGCTGAAACGTCGGGCAGTGGGGCAGGCACAGCCCGCATTTGACGCACTGATCGGCAAGCTGCAGCAGCTCATGGATTGCGCCGGTCTGCGAAAGGCTGCGCGGGTCTCCAGTCGAGGTCTTCAATCGCGGGGTGTCGTCCACTGGCTCGGTCGGTTCGTTCGGGGTGCGTCCATGCCGGCGAACCTATTGCCTCGGACGTGGCGCTCGGTCGCTGCGGACCTTGATTATGTTACCCTTCCTCGGTCGCCTTGCGTTCAATTCAGGTCATTTAAGATGTCGTACTATCGCTACCATGTCTTCTTCTGCACCAACCAGCGCGAGGACGGCAGCCAATGCTGCAACCAGTGCGGGGCGACGGCGATGCGGGATTTCCTAAAGCGCCGCACCAAGGAGCTGGGGCTGACGGGACGTGGCGGGGTGCGCATCAATACCGCCGGCTGTCTCGACCGTTGCGCCGAAGGACCCGTGATCGTGGTCTATCCAGAGGACACCTGGTACACCTACGTCGACAGCGAGGACCTGGAGGAGATCCTCCAAGAGCACCTCATCGGCGGACGGGTCGTAAATCGACTGCGGCTGCCCTGAACCGCGTTCATAGCGAGATGCTGAATTTTCGAGTGAGCTCGACGTCCGGTGCATCCAGAGTCTCTGGCGGGGACGGAGTTTTAACATACTATGTTTTTAATGCCTTAAACCGCGCTGGTTCGAACGCTCGTCAAATCTGCCGGGGCCGATCCCATCCAGAAACGTCGCATACCGCGCCGGGCGCGGTTTAAGGTTACCGGCCTGAATCGCGGCTTAAATTTCGGGTTGCGTGCGACGATTTCGTCACGTAGACTTCGCGGTCTTTCTCGACACAGAAAATGAAATCGACGGCCCGCGCGCGCCTCGGCACTCGAATCGCACCGGCACAATGCCGTGCAGATTGGTCGATGTCGAGACAACGCGAGCACGGCATCCCGGAGCGAAGGACATGACGACGACTGTGAGTGCAAAACCGGCGGAAGTCCGCCGAGCCTGGTATCTGGTCGATGCCGACGGCAAGACCCTCGGGCGGCTCGCGAGCGAGTTGGCCCTTCGCCTGCGTGGCAAGCACAAGCCGCAGTACACCCCTCACGTCGACACCGGCGACTATATGGTTGTCGTCAATGCCGAGAAGGTCCGGGTCACCGGAAACAAGCGCGAAGACAAGATGTATTACCGCCACACCGGCTACGTCGGCAATCTCAAGTCGACGAATCTCGCCAAGCTGCTCGAGTCCAAACCCGAGCGCGCCATCGAGATCGCCGTGAAGGGGATGCTGCCGCGCGGACCGCTCGGGCGGGCCATGTTCAAGAAGCTGCGTGTCTACGCCGGGCCGGAACACGGTCATCAGGCGCAACAGCCGCAAGTCCTTGAGCTCAACGTTTAGGAATCAGACGCATGTCCGAGAGACAACACGCCATCGGTCGACGCAAGACGTCCGCCGCCCGGATCTTCCTGACCCTCGGGTCGGGAAACATCACGGTCAACGATCGCCCACTTGATCAGTTCTTCGGCCGCGAGACGGCTCGAATGGTCGTGCGCCAGCCGCTCGAGACCGCCGGATTGCTCGATCGCGTGGACATCAAGGCCACCGTCGTCGGCGGTGGAAATACGGGACAAGCCGGCGCAATTCGACACGGCATCGCCCGTGCGCTCGTGCTTTTCGACGAGAACCTACGCTCGCCGATGCGGCGCGCCGGGTTTCTGACCCGCGACGCCCGCGAGGTCGAGCGCAAAAAGGTCGGTCTCCACAAGGCCCGTAAACGTCCTCAGTTCTCGAAGCGTTAAGAACTCGGTCGCGCCCGGCTGCGGACTCGGCACACCCGAGCCACCTTCCTCAGGTTCCGCAGCGAACACACGCTCACGCCGCGACCGGTTCGCCGAGCATCATTCGTCACCGATGCCGGCGGCACGATCCGATTTTGGGGGATCGTCTAGTGGTAGGACAGCGGACTCTGACTCCGTCAACCTAGGTTCGAATCCTAGTCCCCCAGCCACACCCCGCACGTCACCACCCCCTCCACGCCAGCCCCGGCTTGTCGATTACCCGAAACCGACCCCCGCTGTACACCCGGCGCGACGTCCAATCATTGTCGCATCGACATCATCGACGCCAATCCAGCACCCGGCGTGCCTCGGTTTCCGGAAGGATCCGGTGTGGCGAATCATCTGTGCCGTTTCGGTCGCCGGATCAAGAACGCTTCGGCGCGACACTCAAGCAAGGCGGTCGCCGATCATCGAGGATTTACGTGACGTTCGTTGTGGAAAAACGGCAACTTTGCCGAACGGCTGGACCTGCACACAGGCCACAAGCGACCTGAACCGAACCCCTTTCGATGCTAAAAAGCAACACTTTAAACATGTGTGTCTTTTTTTGCCCCACTCTGTTGCAAAACACTCCGCCTTACACTATAGTTCAGTGCGCAAAGCATGATTGCGTCGGTTTCTGCAGTCTACCTGACAAATTCACAACAGCGGAGAAGAGTATGAACAAGAAGATCCTTAGCCTCGCGGTCGCTGCCGCGCTGGTCGCCCCGGGCGCCGCAATGGCCGAAGCTATCCTGTACGGCAAGCTGAACATGTCCATCGACTGGGCCGACGTGACCAACGTCATCTCCCAGGGCTCCGTGTTCCCCGGCACCATTGACCCCGAAACCGGTTTCCAGACCCGCCCCCCGATCCCTGATCGCGATCAAAACTTCCAGGGCTGGGGCTTGAACGGCGGCGGTTACATCCCCGGCGAAGGTCGCGCCAACCGCATCGGTATCAAGGGCTCCGAGGATCTCGGCAACGGCCTGAAGGCGATCTACCAAGTCGAGTTCGGCATCCAGATGACCGAAGAGACGCGTCAACTGGCCGCCACCGGCGCCAACAACTCGCCGACCATGCGTAACAGCTTCCTGGGTCTGGCCGGCGACTGGGGTACCTTCCTGGTCGGCCGTCACGATACCCCGCTGAAGATCTCCACCGCCAAGCTGGACCTCTTCTCCGACACCATGGCCGACTACAACGGCACTGTCGGCTTCCAGGATCTGCGTGTGGATAACGCGATTGCCTATATCAGCCCGAGCCTCGCAGGCTTCCAGCTGATGGGTGCGGTGCATGCGGGCGGCGGCTCGACCGTCATCTCGTCGAACGGAAATATCTTCGCCGACAGCATCGCTGAAGGCTACTCGATTGCCGGTATCTACAGCAACGGCCCGTTCTATCTCTCGGCCGCTTACGAGGCGTTGGGCAACGACCTCTATATGGACTCCACCACGGTCCTGCTCGGCGACCCGATCGCCATCGATCCGGTCACGGGTGACCCGATCGCCAACCCGAACTTCGTCGGCGACGATTTCAGCAAGTGGCGTATCGGTCTGGGCTTGCTCGACTGGAACGGCTTCACGTTGACCGCCATCTACGAGAATCAGGACAACCTCCCGGCCGGCCAATTGTGGGCTCAGAATGGCGGCGTCGGTTTTCCTGTTCCGGAGCAGAAGGAGCTGTGGCAGGTCCAAGCCGGCTACGCCTTCGGCAACAACATGGTCAAGGCCATGTACGGCAGCGGCAACAACGACAACGACTTCGAAGCGAGCTTCGACAACGTCGATACCTTCAAGAATTCGCTTGAAGGCGATTATTACACCTGGGCGATCGGCTTCGATCACAACTTCAGCAAGCGGACCAAGGCCTACGTGCTGTACACGCAGGTCGACAGCGACGACGCGGACGTGATCAACGGCGCGCAGTGGGACGGCTTCTCGCTGGGTATGATGCACAGCTTCTAAGCCGATATCGGCTTGGCATGGAACGCACGACGGGGCCTTCGGGCCCCGTTTTTTTGTGGCTTGAACCGCGCCAGCTCCGACGACCGTCGGAGCTGGCGCGGTTCAAGCTATTAAAAAATATCAAATTCTAAACCGCGTCTCACCGAGAGCGAGGACATCTCCGAAGCCAAACGCACACTAAAAACGACGCATGTCGCTCTGGACGCGGTTTAGGGCCAGAAGGCCGAGCTCAGAAGCTCATCCTGTCGAAAGAGGCATCGAGGCGGAAAGCTGCTCGAAGGCAAGCCGGTCTCGTCGATCGCCGATTCCAACGCCTTGGGGTACGCCTGCTCGATCATCTCGGGGATTCGCTGCGCAAGACTCGGGCTCTCCGCGAGGATGTCTTCGATCTCTTGACGGGCGTTCCGGATCGAGCGCCGCCATGAAGGGCCGCGTCTGGCCGGTTGCTCTTGCCATGTCAGGAGGTGCAGGAGCAAGACGCGCAGATGGCTCGCAAGTGCACGTTTTTCACTCCTTCCCATATCCTCCAGCTCCTCGGCGATGTTCTCCACGTCCAGGCTGTCGAAACGTCTTTCCCTCAACAAGCGCGCATTCGCGAACGCCCAAGCGACGAGGTCCTCCCCGTATACGGGCGCTTCGGGTTCATGAGCCGACTTCAGATTTCGTTGGCGCGCCATCGCGGTCGCCTCTCCTCTTGTTGACTCCGAGATAAAGTTCTCTTTCAGAATCCTAAACCGCGTCAGCTCGGAGTTTCCAGGTTCCGACCGAGGCAGCTCCAATCCAAGAACGACTCACGCCGCTCCGGACGCGGTTTAGTTAGGCCCGCAGCGTCTTGGGCCCGCCCGGGGTTCCCAAAATCAACACATCGGCCGGACGCAGGGCAAAGATCCCGACGGTGACCACGCCCGCGATATTGTTGATGGTTTGTTCCAGTTTGGCGGGCTCCATGATCTCCAGATGCTGCACGTCCAGGATCAGGTTGCCGTTGTCGGTCACGAAACCGTCGCGCCAGACCGGGGTACCGCCCAGTTGGACCAGCTCACGCGCAACATAGCTGCGCGCCATCGGAATCACCTCGACAGGCAGCGGGAAGGCACCCAGGACTCTGACCAGCTTGCTCTCGTCGGCAATACAGACGAACTGCCGGCTCGCCGCAGCGACGATCTTTTCGCGGGTGAGCGCACCGCCGCCGCCCTTGATCAACTGGAGCTGCGCGTTGGACTCGTCCGCCCCGTCGACATAGAGCGAGAGCTCGCCGACGGCGTTGAGGTCGTAGACCGGGATCCCGTGCCCCTTGAGTCGTTCGGTCGAGGCGACCGAGCTGGACACAGCACCCTCGATGCGCCCCTTGATGCCGGCGAGCGCATCGATGAAGTGATTCACGGTCGAGCCCGTACCGACCCCGATAATGCCGTCCTCGACATAGGCAAGTGCAGCCTCGGCGGCCTGTTTTTTCATGGCGTCTTGTGTGTTCATGTGTACTCCGGTGTGTTGGTCTAGTGTGAGGCGTTAAACCGCGCTCGGAGCGGCGTGCGATGTATTTGGATGGGATCGGTCCCGGCAGGCTTGACGGCCGCCGGAGTCGGCGCGGTTTAAGAGATTAAAAAATTTACTATTTCAAACCGCGTCCCCGTTAAGGGCCGTAGATGCAGCGATCGTCGAACACGCTCGCAAACGAGCATCTCGCGCTGGACGCGGTTTAGCTTCCAGCCGCCGTCGGCTCAGCGCCGACCGTTGGTTGTGCCTTGCGCGGATCGGTAAAACCTGCCCTTTTGCCGCTCCGGCAGTATCATACCAGAGCCCAGAAACCCCACAGATCCGTCCGGCGTGACACCGCGCTGAGAGTGAGATGCTTCGTTTCGAGTGCGTCCAATGCCGAGTGTCCCTCCGGCCCTCGGTGGAGATACGGTATAAAGGTTCGTATTCTTGAAGTTCTAAACCGCGTCGGCTCCGACGCTCCTGTATTCACTCAACACGACTCCAATCCAAGAACAATGCATATCACTCCGGACGCGGTTTAGATGCCCGACGCCTATATCGAACGGATCCTGCGTGCTCGCGTCTACGATGTCGCGCACGAGACACCCCTCACTCACGCGCCGCAGCTCTCCGCGCGGCTCGACAACGCGGTCTTTCTCAAGCGCGAGGACTTGCAGCCCGTGTTCTCGTTCAAGCTGCGCGGGGCGTACAACAAGCTGATCCATCTGGATCCGGAGGTGCGCGCGCGCGGCGTAATCGCGGCCAGTGCAGGCAATCACGCACAAGGGGTTGCGCTCGGTGCAGCCAAGCTGGGGGTGCCGGCCACCATCGTCATGCCGCGGACAACGCCGGCCATCAAGGTACGCGCGGTGCGTCGTCTCGGCGGCAAGGCCGTTCTGCATGGAGACTCCTACGACGAGGCCTTTGCCCATGCGATGACCTTGGTCGAGGAGAAAGGACTGACCTTCCTGCACCCCTTCGATGACCCCGACGTCATTGCCGGTCAGGGGACGATCGGGATGGAGATCCTGCGCCAGCATCCGGTCCCGCCCTACGCGATCTTCGTCCCGGTGGGCGGCGGCGGACTGATCGCGGGCGTGGCGGCCTACGTCAAATGGCTGATGCCGGAGGTGCGCATCATCGGCGTGGAGCCGCAGGATGCGCCCACGCTGCACGCGGCGCTCGCCGCGGGGCGGCGCGTGGAGCTTGCCCAGGTCGGACTGTTCGCCGACGGCGTGGCCGTGAAGCTCATCGGCGAGGAGACCTTTCGCGTCGCCCGAGAGCGTGTCGACGAGGTGGTTCTCGTAAGCACCGACGAGATCTGCGCCGCGGTCAAAGACATCTTCGACGACACCCGCGGGATCGCCGAGCCGGCCGGTGCGCTTGCGGTTGCCGGCATGAAGCGGTATGTCGAGACACACAAGATCAAGGGCGAGCATCTGATTGCGATCGAGAGCGGCGCCAACGTCAACTTCGATCGACTGCGTCATATCGCCGAGCGGGCCGAGCTCGGCGAGCGGCGTGAAGCCCTGCTTGCCGTCGAGATCCCCGAGCGTCCCGGCAGCTTTCTGGCCTTCTGCCGCGTGATCGGGCGGCGCCAGATCACCGAGTTCAACTATCGCTATTCGGATGCGGTACGGGCGCAGGTCTTCGTCGGTGTCGAGCTAGCGCGCGCCGACGAGGAACGCGCCGAGCTGATCGGCCGCCTCGTGGAGAAAGGCTTCGGCGTGCTCGACATGACCGAGAACGAGACGGCGAAGCTGCACATCCGATACATGGTGGGCGGGCACGCCGAAGGGATCGAGAGCGAAACGCTGGTGCGGTTCGAGTTTCCGGAGCGCCCGGGCGCGCTGCTGGATTTTCTCTCGGCCCTCGGGAAGCGTTGGAACATCACCCTGTTTCACTACCGCAACCACGGCGCTGCCTACGGACGGGTCCTGATGGGCGCGCAGATTCCGCCGCACGAAACGGATGCCTTCCGCGAGGCGCTCGATACCCTGGGTTATCAGTACTGGGAAGAGACCGAGAATCCGGCCTATCGGCTGTTTGCCGGATCTAAACCGCGCTCGGAGTGATGTGCGAGGTTACGGCATGAGCACTGCATCTTCGCGAACAACGGACTCGGCGGGGCGCGGTTTAGATGATGAAAAGGCCATCTAAACCGCGCCAGCTCCGACGGTGGTCGGAGCTGGCGCGGCCAATTCACTCCAACTCATTACGCACACTGCACCGGGCGCGGTTTAAGGGGTTACCCGGAAATGGCGATACCCGTCGGTTGGGCAAAGCGCAGCGTGCCCAACCTCCTGCTTCCTGAACTCACTTTAAATCGCGCCGCGCAAAGGGGGCAGGCTCAAGAAGAAACCGAGCGGATCTCCACACCCGATTTATCGCTCGGGTCGCGATTTAAACGCGATTTAAAATAGATTCGCCGTTCGGTCACGACGGCGTCGAGCGGGACATCCCAGGGGTGAGGCTCGATCCTCTCGATGCGCTGGCACTCATGGGCCAAACCGATCAGTCGGGGCCGTCGCCAGGATCGCGGGGGCTTCAGATAGGCCAGGGTGCGGTCGTAGTAGCCGCCGCCCATGCCGATACGATTGCAGGCGCTGTCGAATCCCACCAGCGGAACCAGGATCAGGTCGAGATGGCGAGCCGGGCGGATGTGGCGGCCGCGCCGCGTCGGTTCGGGGATGCCGAAACGATTCGAGCGCATCGTCTCGCCGATGATCCAACGCACAAAGCGAAGTTTGATGCTGGATCGGTGCCCGATGCTTCCGCTCAAGACCGGAAGATAGACCGCTTTTCCGCCCTCGCGTGCGTCGTTCAGCAAGGGGCCTGGGTCGAGCTCGCCGTCGGCCGGCCAATAAGCCGCGATTCGGCGGGCGCGTCGGTAGCGATGTTCGCGACGAAGCAGTCGAGCAACGAGATGCGCATGCTCACGCTGGGTCTGGCGGCACAATGCTCGCCGACTCGCGCGCAAGTCTTGGCGAAGATGTTTCGGGTGGGTCATGGCGGGAATGGAAGGGACACCCCCCGCCTGTGCCGTTGCAGGCCTTTTGTTCTTGAACCAAGAGGTTCAAGTGGGAACACTCGGCTCGGCTTCAGGCTACCCGCTCGAAGACGGACATGCACAACGGCCTCGCTTCTATGTCCCCAGGGCAGCGATTAGGCTCAAGAAAATACCCAGGCCACGATCGGACACTGCAGGGGATGTCTGAGACAGAAGGCTATACCCTTTCGCCTGACGCGTCCAGCGCCTGTTCGCCTGCCAGCGCTTGCGCGACTCGCTCCTGCAGGAGCGCGAGCCGCGGGTCAAGCTCGCCGCTATCGACACCGCGGGCTTTCTGAAGCTGAAACAGATCGTGGGCGATATTCAGGGCCGCCATCACGGCGATGCGATCGGTACCGATGACGCGACCGGTTTTGCGGATTTCGCGCATCTTGCCGTCGAGCATCCGTGCCGATTCGCGCAGCCCGTCTTCTTCGTGCGGCGCGCAAGCGATGCGGTAGTCCTTGTCGAGGATCCTGATGTTGACCTGAATCGGCTCGTCGCTCACAGACTCTCCTCCATCGCGCGCAACCGCGACAACATGGCCTCGACTCGGCTGCGTGCTTGCTCGGTCTTTTCGATCAGCTCGCCGCGCTCCGCAACCAGGCTCTCTTGGCGAGAACGCAGGGATTTGTTTTCATCGCGCAGGCGCTGGTTGAGGCGGATCAACGCCTCCACCTGTTGCTCCAATTGGTCGAGGTCGAAATGTGCCAAAGTCCACGACTCCGTTGAATTTCGTCGCACTATAGAAGGCGTGCGGAGGGCGGTCAATCGCAAGGGACCGCATGTTATTATCGAATGCCGTTCGGGCGCTCGCTCTCCCGGCTCTCGTCCCCGTTCACCGCCCTGTTTTCTCAAGAGGAGGTCGCCACGAATATCGACGACGATCGGCTTGCCCGTTATTTGGCGGCGGGTGCACTCTGCGCAACGCCCAGCGAGGCACATGGCATCCTCTGTGGCCTGATGTGCGGCGGCGATGCCGACCCCGAGTCTACTTGGTTGCAGCAGCTCTCGCTCGCCCCCGAGGCGGACGACCTGCAGATCGACGGGGGGCGCGAGGCCCTATCGGAGCTGGCAAGACTGACACGCGAGGAGCTCGAGGCGTCCGAATTCGGCCTCACGCTGTTCTTGCCCGACGACAGTCGACCCCTTGCAGAACGGGCGACGGCCCTCTATGACTGGGTTCGCGGGTTTCTGTACGCCTGGGGCACGCTCGACCCTGCCGCAGCGCAGCCCTCTGCCGAGACGAACGAGATTCTGCGTGATTTTACGGACGTGACCCGAATGGATCTCGACCGACTCGACGACGACGAGCAAAACGAAGAGGCATTGACCGAAGTGAGTGAATTCATCCGGGTTGCGGCGATGACGATCTATCTGGAGCGCGTCCTCGCGCGCGCTCGTCAGCCCGAATCATGACGGCGGCCGAGTACAAACGACGCCGCCGCGCCCTGGCTAAAGCGATCGGCCCGAACGGCATCGCAATCGTTCCGGCCGCGCGCGAGGTCGTGCGCAACCGCGATGTGCATTACCCCTTTCGCCAGAATAGCGACTTCGTCTACCTGACCGGCTTTGCCGAACCCGAGGCCTTTGCCGTGATTGCGCCGAAACGCAAAGACGGCGAGTACGTGTTGTTTTGTCGACCTCGCGATCCGGAGCGCGAGCAGTGGGATGGCCGGCGCGCCGGTGTCGAGGGTGCGACGGCGGATTTCGGGGCCGATCAGGCGTATCCGCTGGGCGAGATCGATACGGTCATGCCGACCCTGATCGACGGTCGCGAGCGGCTGTATTTTTCGATCGGCAGCGATGCGGCGCTCGACGCTCGGGTCATGGGCTGGATCAACCGGGTTCGCGCGAACATCCGCGCCGGTGCCTCCGCGCCCGAGACCTTCGTGACCATCGAGTCGGTCCTGCACGAGATGCGGCTGCGCAAGAGCACGTCCGAGATCAAACAGATGCGCCGAGCCGCGGAGATCTCGGCCGCGGCCCACCGGCGGCTGATGCAGATCTGCGAGCCCGGCATGAACGAGTCGCGGCTCGAGACCGAGTTCCACCACGTCTGCGCCGCTTCGGGTGCGCGCGACCAGGCCTACTCGCCCATCGTCGGCGGCGGAGCCAATGCCTGCACCCTGCATTATGTCGAGAACCGAGCGCCTCTGCGCGACGGGGATCTCGTCCTGATCGATGCCGGATGCGAGCTCGAGGGGTATGCCTCCGACATCACCCGCACCTTTCCCGTGAACGGGCGCTTCAGTGCGCCCCAGCGCGAGCTCTACGAGCTGGTGCTCGAGGCTCAGACGGCGGCGATCGCCAAGGCCAGGCCCGGCAATCTCTGGAACGAGCCGCACGACGAAGCGGTCAAGGTCTTGACCAAGGGCCTGATCCATCTCGGCGTGCTCAAGGGCAAGCTCGCCAAGCTACTCAAGGACGAAGCGCACAAGCCCTACTACATGCACCGCACCGGACATTGGCTGGGGATGGATGTCCACGACGTCGGAAGCTATAAACAAGGAGGTGGGTGGCGGCCCTTCGAACCCGGAATGGTGTTGACGGTGGAACCGGGACTCTATCTGGCCGATTCGGATGCGATCCCCGAACCCTTCCGACAGATCGGGATCCGCATCGAGGACGATGTGCTGATCACGGAGTCGGGCAACGAGATCCTCTCTGCTGCGGCACCAAAGGAACCCGATGCAATCGAATCCCTCATGGCGGACAACTAAACCGCGTCCGGAGCGACATGCGTCATATTCATTTTGCGTTTGGCTTTGGAGATGTCCACGATCTCGGTGAGACGCGGTTTAGAATTTAATATTTTATAGTACTTTAAACTGCGCCGGCTCCGACAATCGTCGGAGCTGCTGCGGCCAAACCACTCAAACACATCACGCATACCGCATACCGCACCGGGCGCGGTTTAAAGGCAAGCATGCACGAATACGATCTGGTCATTATCGGCGGAGGCTTGGTGGGCGGGAGTCTGGCGTGTGCCCTCTCCGGCTGCGGTTTGCGGATCGCGGTCGTGGAGGCGGTTCCTGCCTCCGCCGAGCACCAGCCGAGCTACGACGAGCGCGTCATTGCCTTGTCCTGGGGCAGTCGACGCATCCTCGAAGCGATCGGCGTCTGGCCGGACATCTCCCCGGAGGCAGAGCCGATTCGCCAAGTCCATGTCTCCGATCGCGGGCATTGCGGGTTCACGCGGCTCGGTCCGGGCGATGCCGGTGTGGAAGCCCTCGGCTATGTCGCTCCGGCGCGCGTGATGGGGGCGGCCATTCGCTCCGCGCTCGCGCTGTCTCCCGATGTGGAGCTGCTCTGTCCTGCGCGGCTCTCGGAGTATCGCGTCGCGGCCGACCGGGTCGATATCGAGGTGCAGCACGGCGACGAGCACCTGCGTCTGACCACCCCCCTACTGGTCGCGGCCGACGGCGGCGACTCGGCGGTGCGCCAACGACTCGACCTCGAGACCCGCGACGAGCGCTACGCGCAAGACGCCATCATCACGACGGTTTCGCCCGATCGCCCCCGCACCGGCGTCGCCTTCGAGCGCTTCACCGACACGGGGCCGCTCGCCCTTCTGCCGATGACGGGCGGCCGCTACTCGGTGGTCTGGACCTGTCGCGGCGAGGAGACGAGCGCACTGCTCGCGCTTTCGGACGACGCCTTTCTCGAGCGCCTGCAGGCCCGATTCGGCTACCGACTCGGGCGTTTTCAGCAGGTGAGTCCACGTCGCGCCTACCCCCTGAAGCTGGTGCTCACGCGCAACCCGGTGCAACCGCGTGTCGTGCTCATCGGCAATGCGGCACATACCCTCCATCCCGTCGCGGGCCAAGGCTTCAATCTGGGTCTGCGCGATGTCGCTGCGCTTGCCGAGGTCATCGCCCAGAGCGCTCGCGCCGGCGCCGACCTCGGCGGTCCGGCCGCCCTCTCGGACTATCGCAACTGGCGTGGATCGGATCAGCCGAGCACCGCACGACTGACCGATCTGCTCGCCCGCGTCTTCGTCAACCCGTGGACGCCGCTGCGGCTCGCCCGCAACGCGGCCATGTTGGGTCTGGATCTCATCCCCCCGGCGCGCCACCGCGTAGCGCAGCGCTTCATGGGCGTGGGCGGGCGCCTGCCTCGCCTCGCCTGCGGGGTTCCTTTGGAGAAGGCCGATGCCCGAAGCTGATTTACTGTCGCCGATCGAGCCGGAAGCGACTGCGTCCGAGGGGTCTGCGTTCGATCTCGTCGTGGTCGGTGGCGGAATGGTGGGGGCCGCGCTCGCCCGCGCCTGTTCCGGCAAAGGCCTGCAGATCGCGGTCATCGAGACCCGCGAACCGCGGCGCGATTGGCCCGCGGGCGAGATCGACTTGCGTGTCTCGGCCTTGAGTCGGGCCAGTCAGCGGATCCTCGCGCGCCTCGGCGCGTGGGAGCGCATCGCGGCCCTCGGCGCCAACCCCTATCGCAAGATGTGTGTCTGGGATGCACTCGGCGGCGGGAGCATCCATTTCGATGCCCAATCGCTCGGCGAACCCGATCTCGGACACATCGTCGAGAACCGCGTCATCCAGCTCGCGCTGTGGGAGACGCTCGAGTCCTCACCCGACATCCGGCTCGTCTGCCCCGCATCCATCGTCGAGATCGAACGCACGGAGACCGAGTCGCGGGTGGTGCTCGGTGACGGGCAGGTCATTGCGGGTCGCCTGCTGGTCGCCGCGGACGGGCGTGATTCCCTGGTGCGCGAGCTCTCGGGCATCGAGACCGAAGGCCGGGACTACGACCAGCGGGCGATCGTAGCCAACGTCCGACCGCAGGAATGGCACCAAGAGACCGCTTGGCAGCGCTTCCTGCCGACCGGACCGCTGGCATTGCTGCCGCTGGCGGACGGGCGCTGCTCGATCGTGTGGTCCGCCACCGAAGAGCGTGCCGCCGAGTTGCTGGCGATGGGCGATGCCGCCTTCTCGGCCGCCCTGACGGATGCCTCCGAGGCGCGGCTCGGTGCGCTCGTCGTCGAGGGCCCGCGCGCAGCCTTTCCGCTGCGGCTCCAGCATGCCAAGCAGTACGTCCTGCCCGGGTTGGCCCTGGTCGGCGATGCCGCCCATGCGGTCCATCCGCTCGCCGGACAGGGCGTGAACCTGGGGTTCCTCGACGCCGCCGAGCTGGCCGCGGCGATCGATCTCGCGCTGGAACGGGGACGCGACATCGCCGGTCTGTGGGCGCTGCGCCATTACGAGCGGGCGCGTCGCGGCGACAACACCGCCATGCTCGCCGCCATGGACCTGATCAAGCGCACCTTCAGCAACGACGTCCCGCCTTTGGCTGCGGCACGCAGCCTGGGATTGACCTTGACCGACCGAATCGGCCCCATCAAGGCGCTCTTCATGGAGCGTGCGCTCGGTCTAGGGAGCGACCTGCCGCCGCTGGCGCGTCCGATTTAAACCGCGCCCAGCGCGGTATGCGATGCTTTTGGATGGGATTGGCCCTGGCAAACTTGACGGCCGCTGGAGTCCGCGCGGTTTAATGTATTGAGAAATAAAAAGCTTAATCCGTATCGCGCAAAGGGACATGGGGGCATCAAACGTCGAGTTCACTCGAAATTCAGCATCTCGCTCTGGACGCGGTTTAGACCAGGTTCGAACGACAGGCATTTAGCCATCCAGTCTCTCGGATTCGCAACACTCGGAAGCGGTTCGAATGACTTGACTTCAGTTATCGGTGTTATTCTTAATTCGAAGCCGCGCCGGGCACGATCTCCACGATCGCACGGCGCTGCGCAACCAACAAGGCCCGCGTGTTGCCGGTGACACGGCTTAGCCCGAGTGTGCCGTCGCGGGGCAGCGCGGGGACCTACCTGGCCGCAAGCACTGAGCACAAAGCGGACACCCACTGACCGCATCGTCGCACAAGCGCCGGCACCTAACGACAAGCATCCTAAAAACAAGGGGACAGACATGACAGCCAAGAACGCGTTTTACGCACAATCCGGCGGCGTGACCGCCGTCATCAACGCCTCGGCTTGCGGCGTGATCGAGACCGCGCGTCTTCACTCGGTGCGGATCGGCAAGGTCTACGCCGGACGCAACGGCATCATCGGGGCCCTGACCGAAGATCTGATTGACACCAGCCGCGAGTCCGACGAGGCGATCGCCGCGCTGCGCTACACGCCCTCGGGCGCATTCGGCTCCTGCCGCTACAAGCTCAAGAGCCTGGAGGCCAATAAGCGCGAGTACGAACGTCTGATCGAGGTCTTCAAGGCCCACGACATCGGCTATTTCTTCTACAACGGCGGCGGCGACTCCGCCGACACCTGCTACAAGATCTCCCAGCTCTCCGAAACCATGGGTTACCCGGTGCAGGCCGTCCATGTCCCCAAAACGGTCGACAACGATCTGCCGATCACCGACAACTGCCCGGGCTTCGGATCGGTCGCCAAATACATCGCCACCTCGACCCTGGAGGCCTCGTTCGACGTGCGCTCGATGGCGAAGACCTCGACCAAGATCTTCGTGCTCGAGGTCATGGGTCGGCATGCGGGCTGGATCGCCGCAGCAGGTGGATTGGTCGAAGACCACGACATCCCTGTGATCATCCTCTTTCCGGAGATCGAGTTCGACCAGGAGCGCTTCCTCGCTGCGGTCAAGCAGAAGGTCGAGCAGCACGGCTATTGCACGATCGTCGTCTCCGAGGGCGCGAAGTATCCCGACGGACGTTTTCTCGCCGAGCAGGGCACGCGCGATGCCTTCGGCCATGCGCAGCTGGGCGGAGCGGCGCCGGTCGTGGCCAATATGATCAAGGATGCCACCGGCTATAAATTCCATTGGGCGGTGGCCGATTATCTCCAGCGCGCGGCCCGTCATCTGGCCTCCAAGACCGACGTCGAGCAGGCCTACGCGATGGGACGGGCCGCCGTTCAGTTCGCCCTCGAGGGGCACAACGCCATCATGCCGACCATCAAGCGGGTCAGCCAGGATCCCTACCGCTGGGAGGTCGGTGAGGCGCCCCTGTCCGAGGTCGCCAACGTCGAGAAGTTCATGCCCCGCGAATTCATCTCGGAAGACGGTTTCGGGATCACGCCGGTCTGCAAGGAGTACCTGATCCCGCTGATCCAAGGCGAGGACTATCCGCCATTCGAGAAGGGGCTGCCCAAGTACGTCACGCTCAAGAACGTCGCGGTCGAGAAGCGGTTGCCGGCATTCGAGATCTGAGAAGGCCCGGGGGCGAATCAGCCCCCGGCTTCCTGCCGCGACGATCTCGGGCGCGGCGCCGGCCGCGGTTCAGTCCGCGCGCGATCATTGGGATTTCCCGGTACCGGATGGGCTACAATCGGGCGTATTCGACCTGATCCCGCCAACGCGACTCGCCGTGCATCGGCGATTCGGTCGCGTCTCGGCAATTCCATCCGAACCACAGAGGCTGACCCATGGATCCGAAGCGCGTCCCACGCGGCGATAATATCCCGAGTGAAATCAACGTTATCATCGAGATACCGTCGCATGCCGAACCGGTAAAATACGAGATGGACAAGGCGACCGGCGCCATGTTCGTCGATCGCTTCATGTCCACGGCAATGCACTATCCCTGCAACTACGGCTATGTGCCGAACACCTTGTCCGCGGATGGCGACCCGGTCGACGTGATCGTGGTGACACCTTATCCGCTGATCTCGGGATCCGTCATCAAGTGCCGTCCGATCGGTGTGCTCAAGATGACGGACGAATCCGGGGATGATGCCAAGATCCTGGCGCTACCGATCGACAAGCTCTTCAAGGGCTACCGTGAGATCGAGAGTTTCCGCGACATGCCTGCCCATCTGCTCGATCAGATCTCCCACTTCTTCGAGCATTACAAGGACCTGGATGAAGGAAAGTGGGTCCGCGTCATGGGCTGGGGCGGCCGCGAAGACGCACGCGAAGAGATCATGAACAGCGTGAAGATGTTCGAAGAGGCACCGGAGAAGCCGGCATTCTGATGACCCCGTCGCTTGCCCTTTCTCGGGGCGAGCGAGCGACATGGCGTCTCGGTCGGATCCTTCCCCGAGGCTCTTGTTGTCTCGCCATGTCGGCGCCCTCGCCGACTCCTTAAGACCTTCCACTCCGCGGATCGTAGATGCCGTTCACACATTTCGACAAGAAGGGTGCGGCCCATATGGTGGATGTGGGAGACAAGGAAGTCACCAAACGTCGGGCCGTCGCAGAGGGGAGTATCCGGATGGAGGCATCGACCCTTGCGCTGATCCTCGGCGGCGAGCACCACAAGGGCGATGTGCTCGGGATCGCGCGGATCGCCGGGATCATGGGTGCCAAGCGCACCGCCGATCTGGTGCCCTTGTGTCATCCGCTGAGTTTGACTCGGGTCGCTGTCGAGCTGGAGCCGCGCGTCGAGACCTCGACCGTCTATTGTTCGGCCACGGTCGAGACCAAGGGCTCGACCGGAGTCGAGATGGAGGCGCTCTGTGCGGTGCAGATCAGCCTCTTGACCATTTACGACATGTGCAAGGCGGTGGATCGGGGCATGAGTATCGAGGATGTACGCTTACTCGAAAAGGAGGGAGGGCGATCCGGCCATTGGGTCCGTAGCGCTGCGCCTGCGGGTGACTGCAATGCCGGTGCAAACGGTCCCCTCCGAGATGGCCCGAACGAGGCCGTCGTCTAATGGAAAAAGCGATGACTCAATTCGTGGAGTGGTCCGCCGCGCTCAGCGTCGGGATCGACGAGATCGACGCGCAGCATCAAGCCCTGATCGACCTGATCAACGAGGTGCAGGACGCCGTCGTCGGGGGACTCGAACGGGAGCGCCAGCTCGATGCGCTCGGCCGGCTGGCCGAGTACACCAAGATCCATTTCGCCGTCGAGGAGGGCCTGATGCGCATCTTCGGCTATCCGGATTACGAACGCCACAAAGGGCAGCATGAGGGGCTCGTCCGCAGCATGGTGGACTTGCAGCGTCGACTTGCCCTGGAACAGGCACCGATCGACGAAGGACTGATGCGGCACCTCAAGCATTGGCTGCTCGATCACATCCTGCAAAGCGATCAGGATTACAGTCGTTTTTTTCTCGCCGCAGGTGCACTGTCGCGACACCAAAAGTCGTCCTGGGCGACCCGGATGTGGGACCACTTATACTTCTGCGGCTCCAAGTGCTGGAGCTGAACCGCGTCCGGAAACGGCGGCTTCGGCCCCGGTACCCGCTACGATGAATCCATTCTACCAACGCGCTCATTTCCTGACCGCCGCCGCGCGTGTCGATCAATGCCCCGCGGACGAGGGTCGCGAAGTTGCATTCGCGGGGCGTTCGAATGCCGGCAAGTCCAGCGCGATCAATGCACTCTGTCACCAGAACGCGCTCGCGCGCACGAGCAAGACGCCCGGACGTACGCAGCAGCTCATCTTTTTCGGGCTGGACGAGATGCGTCGCCTTGTCGATCTACCCGGCTACGGATATGCCAAGGTTCCGGATGTGGTCAAGCGCGACTGGCAGCAGCACATGGCCGGGTATCTCGAGCAGCGCCGCTCGCTTGGCGGTCTCGTCGTCGTCATGGATATCCGGCATCCGCTGGCCGAGTTCGATCGCCAGATGCTCCATTGGGCCGGACGGGCCGATCTGCCGATGCTCGTCCTGCTCACCAAGGCGGACAAGCTCAAGACCGGGGCGGCCCGCGCAACCCAGCATGCGGTCGAGCAGGCCGTCTCGGATATGGCGGGGCGGGTCGAGGTGATGCTCTTCTCTGCCTTGAAACGCCAAGGCGTCGAGTCCGTCCAGCGGTTGCTCGATCGATGGCTCCGGGTGGACGCCGCGATCGAGCCCGTGGGTCCTTCGGAGACTGGGATACGCGACTGACGCCGAACTGGACCGACGGTGCCGGCCGCACGACGCCGGCACCCCGTCGGCCCACGAGCCGGCTGCCCGAGATCAGTAACCCATGCCCGGCTGCGGCGGACCCTGATCGTAACCCGGGGCGCCATAACCGGGCGCTCCATAACCGGGGGTCCCGTAATCGGGCATCATGTGCGGATGCCCCATGCCCCCTCGTTCGCTTGGATAGGGCATCCCGCCCGGATAGCCGCCCTGCGGACCATAGCCGTACCCATAGCTCGGGGGCTCATAGCCGCCTTGAGGCGGCATGCGAGGCATCTCGGGCATGGGGGGAGGGCTTCCAAACAGGGCGCGGGCCGCCTCGATCTGCTCCTCGCTCATTGCCTCGACGGTCTTGCGATACGCCTCGAACCGCTCCTCCATCTCCTTGCGGCGCTCCTCCGCCTCGGCCCATGGCGGCGTTTCGGGCATCTCGATCCCGCGCTCCGCCGCATCGGCGCGCATTTGCTGCCAATGCGCATCGCGCATCGCACGGCGTTCTTCGGGGGTCATGGAAAGCATCTGCTCACGCATCACACGTCGTTGTTCGCGCATCGCTTCCATGTCCTCGGCCGACATGCCGCGACGCTCGGGCAGGGCTGGCGGCTCGGGCATCTGCGGCCGATCGGTGGAATCCCACGGCGGCGTCTCGGGAAGCGCCAGGCCGATCTCGGCCGCACGGGCGCGCAGCTCTTCGTAGCGCTTCTCGCGCTCCGCCATCATGGCGGCGCGACGCTCCTCGGCCTTCGCTCGGGCTGCCTCGCGGGGTGTGGGCGCAGCGGTCGAGGCATCGGCGGACGCATCGGCCGGCACGTCAGCCGGTGCCGCCGGTGCAGGTGCCGCCGGTGCCGCTTCGTTCGCGGGCTCGACCGCGGTTTGGCTCGATTCGCTCGCCTGCGGTTCGGCGAAAGCGCCTTGGCCGATGACGAGCGCCAGCGTTGCCGCCGAGACGAGCGGGATCATGCGAGACGTGTCGGGCATGGAGGTACTCCTCGAAGTGGTGATCGTCAGGGAAGTTCGGCGGATCCGTCGCCTTCGGCTCGGTGTCGTTTGACCGGTCAGACGTAGCCGAGCCCCTGTCCGTAAACCTGCACCGGTTGCTGCCGTGCCCGTCCGGAGTCACATCGTTCTTGGTTTTAAGCGGCAGGTGGACGCGCCGAGACGAACGCAGCAGCGCCCCCGAGCTTAACCGATCCGTGGCCCCGAGCGACACCCCCTTCCGGCCCTCCTCCCGGACTGTATTCTCCGTGACCGAGTCGAACGGGAGTCGTATCTCGCCGTGCAGCGATCCCATGCGCCGACGCACGCCACGCAACTGTTCCCCGGGTTAGGATTGGCAGCGGGGCTGCGATTTCCCGGAATCGATGCGAGGAGCGTGTATGCAGATCGGCGATTTGATGAACATGAGCGGTGTGGCGTTCGGAACCAGCGGTGCCCGCGGATTGGCGCAGGCGATGACCGATCGGGTGTGCTACGCCTATACGGCCGGGTTTCTCAGCTATCTTCGCGCGAGCGGGGGGCTCACACCGGATGCAGAGGTCGGCTTGGGCGGCGATCTGAGACCCAGCACAAGCAGAATCCTGGTCGCCTGCGCCCGTGCGACGCTGGATCTGGGCTGCCGACCCCGCTACCTGGGGCGTATCCCGAGTCCGGCCGTTGCCGCCTGGGGACTGACCCGCGGTGCTCCGAGCTTGATGGTCACCGGCAGCCACATTCCGGACGATCGCAACGGCATCAAGTTCAATCTGCCGACGGGCGAGGTCCTCAAACGCGACGAGGAGGGCATCCGCGGACAGCCGCTTCAGGTCGCCGAAACGCTCTTCGATGCGGCCGGCGCCTTCGTCGAAGACCAGTCCGCCGCGCTTCCCAAGGAGGATCCCCTTGCCTATCGCGACTACCTCGATCGCTATCTCAACTTCTTCCCGTCAGGCAGCCTGGACGGCCTGCGTGTCGGTGTCTATGAGCACTCGAGCGTCGCTCGGGGTGCTTATGTCGATGTGCTGGAAGGGCTCGGCGCACGTGTGACGCAGCTGGGATTCTCGGAGGTCTTTGTCCCTGTCGATACCGAAGCGATCCGCCCAAACGACGTCGCGCTTGCGCGCGACTGGGCCGCCACGGGGAACTTCGATGCCCTGGTTTCGGCCGACGGGGACGGCGACCGTCCGCTGGTCGGCGATGAGACGGGAAACTGGTTGCGCGGGGACATCGCCGGAATCCTGTGTGCACATCAACTCGGCGCCCGCGGGGTGGTGACGCCCGTGAGCAGCAACACGGCGGTCGAGCGATCCGGCTGGTTCGAGACGGTGCTGCGCACCCGTATCGGATCGCCCTTCGTCATCGAAGGGATGCAGGATCTGGTCGACCGAGGACTGGACCGGGTGGTCGGCTACGAGGCGAACGGCGGTTTCCTGCTCGCGACCGACCTCGAGCAGGAGGGCCGGATCCTGCCGGCCTTGCCGACACGAGACGCGGTCTTGGTCGCGATCGCCATCCTGCGGGCCGCCGTGGAGCAGGGGAAACCGGTGTCGGCCCTGTCCGCCGATCTCCCGCGCCGCTTCACCTGGAGCGATCGTCTGAAGGATTTTCCGACCGAGATCGCTCGGGCGCATCTTGGCGAGATCCATCGCGGCGATCCGGCCGGGGACAAGGCCGCGGCGCAGTCCGTGTTCGGCGCCGCTTTCGGCCCGGTCGCCGATCTGGATGTCACCGACGGTCTCAGGATCACCTTCGCCAGCGGCGAGATCGCACACCTGCGCCCATCGGGAAACGCCCCTGAGCTGCGGGCCTACACCGAGGCGGACAGTCCGCAGCGCGCGGAGGAGATGAACCGGATCTGCATGGACATCCTCGCCAGTTGGCGTGCTTAAACCGCGCTCGGCGTGACCTGCATGCTTTGTTTGTCTGTGCGACCTCACAGCTGCCAACCACCGTCGGCGCCGCGCGGTTTAAGAAATTTAGAGGTTTTTTGGGTTTTCTTTTTCTTAAACCGCGTCAGGGATAAGACCCTTAGTGGACTCAAGGGCGCCATGCTCAGGCCGACATCGATTTAGACCGTCGGACGCGGTTTAAGCGCGGTTTAAGCGGCGTTGAGCTCGTCGATCAAGGCGCCAGGATCCATGTCGTCTAGACGCGCGAAAAGCGCGGCGGTGCGGCGCTTCAGATCGCGTGTGTCGGCCTGCAGCACGACCTCTTTGACGTCCAGGATGGCGCCCGGCTGCATGCTGAATTCACGTAGCCCGATTCCCAGAAGGAGTCGGGTGAAGCGTGGATCGCCGGCCATCTCGCCGCACATGCTGACCGGTCGGTTCAGGTCGCGCGCGGCCTCGATGGTCATGCGCACCAACCGCAAGATGGCCGGATGGGTGGGATCGAACAGATAGTTGACGCCGTCGTCGAGTCGGTCGATCGCAAGCGTGTACTGGATGAGGTCGTTGGTCCCGATCGAGAGAAAATCCAGACGCCGGGCCAGTGCTCGAGCGCAGAGGGCCGCGGCGGGCACCTCGATCATGGCGCCGATCGGAAGGTTCGGGTCGTAATCGAGCCCGTCACGGTCGAGCTGAGTCTTGATTTGTCGGATCAGCGCGAGAACCGTATCCACTTCATGGACGTTCGATACGAGGGGCAACATCAGCCGCACCGGGCCGATCGCTGCGGCGCGCAGGATCGCCCGCAATTGCGGGCGAAAAAGGTCGGGCTCCTTCAGGCACAGGCGGATTGCGCGCAGTCCGAGCGCGGGGTTCGAGACCCCGGGCCCCGGATCCGAGGCCGTCTCGATGCGCTTTTCGACCCCTAGGTCCAACGTGCGAATGGTCACCGGGATCCCGCCGAGCCCTGCGACGATCTCTGCATAGTTCGCCAGATGCTCCTCCTCGTCGGGGAGATCGCGGCGATTCATATAGAGGAACTCGGTGCGATAGAGTCCGACCCCGCTGGCTCCGTTGGCAGTCGCGAGCTCGACGTCTTCGGGAAGCTCGAGATTCGCGAGGAGATCGATGTCGACCCCGTCGCGCGTGACGGAGGCGCGTCCGACCAGCCCGCGCAAACGCAACTGACGGGCCTCTGCCGCGCGCAGCCGGCCGCGGAAAAAGGTTAGGGTGAGTGGGTCGGCATCGGCAAGGACCGTACCGGTCTCGCCGTCCACCAGGATGAGCTCGCCTTGGCGCAGGTAGCGGGTGATGTTGTGGATGCCCATCACGGCGGGCACCCCGAGACTGCGCGCCAGAATGGCCGTGTGGGACATGGGCCCGCCGAATTCGGTCACGAATGCGACTGCACCGCGATGGTGCAGGAGGATCGCATCCGCGGGCGTCAGGTCGCGCGCCACCACGACGCGACCGTCCAGATCCTGGGCCGAGGGCTCGCTCTGCTCGATTGCGCCCTGCAGGAAGGTCTGAATCTGCTGTACGACATGCTCGACATCGTCGCGGCGCGTACGCAGATAGGGATCGTCCATCTCGTTGAAAATCGCGACCAACGTGTCGCGTTGGCGTTGCAACGCCCACTCGGCATTGCAGAGCTCGTCGGAAACGATGCGGCGCACCTCGTCGACCAGGGCGGCATCCTCGAGCATCAACAAGTGAGTGTCGATGAACTCGGCGATGTTCAACGGCGTGTGGCGCGGGATCTGGTTGCGCACAGCCTTCAAGGCCTGGCGCGCTGCCGTGACGGCCAAGTCGAGACGCTCGATCTCGGCGGCGACCTCGTCGGCCGCGATCGAGGACTGCGAGACGCTTCGGCCGCCGCGCCCGTCCACGAAGGCCGGTCCAAGTGCCAGGGAGCGGCTCGTCGAGATACCGATCCCCTGAAAGGAGGTGGTCATTCGGACTCTCCGAAGCGCTCGCCGATCAGCGCCTCGATCGCCGCCATGGCGGCATCCTCGTCCTCGCCCGACGCTTCGACCGTGATTCGTGTCCCCTGGCTCGCAGCCAGCATCATCACGCCCATAATGCTCTTGCCGTTGACGCTCTGACCGCGCCGCTCGATCTCGACGTGACTGGCAAAGCGTCCGGCGCATTGCACGAGCTTGGCCGCCGCACGGGCATGCAGACCCAGCTTGTTGAGGATCTCGATCTCTTTGCGAATCATGTGCGGTCGTCTCGTCGCGAGCAGAGCACGACACCGTCGCGCCCGCCCTGCAGCGCCTTCTCGGCGACGGTATCCAGGTCGAGCGAGGCGTAGGTCAGAGCGCGCAACAACATGGGCAGATTTAGTCCTGCAATCACTCTGAGCCGCTCATGGATCCCAAGGAGCGATACCGCGACATTCGCCGGCGTCGAGCCGTAGAGATCCGTCAGGATTAGGACGCCCTCGCCCGCGTCCAGTCGATCCAAGCGCTCGGCGGCTTGCGCCGCCAAGATCTCGCAGGGCACGTCGTTGACGACCTCCATCGCCTCGATCCCCGGCGGAGGTCCGCCTAAGATTGCCGCCGCGACCCGAAGCAGGTCCGCGCCGAACGGCTGATGGGTGATCATGAGTAGACCGACGCTCAAGGTAGCTCCCGATGCCGCACCATGACCTGATGACCCTCGGACTCGAAATGATGCCGCAGGGATTCGGTCATGTAGACCGAGCGGTGCTGCCCGCCCGTACACCCGATCGCGATCGTCAGATAGCTGCGCCCGTCCGTTTCGAAGCTGGGGATCCAGCGGTCGAAGAACCCCTGGATGTCGGTGCGCATCCTGCAAAACGCCTCGGCGGAATCGAGGAACTCGATGACGGGCCGATCGCGTCCGGTCAAGCGGCGCAGCTCGGGTTGCCAATGCGGATTGGGCAAGCTGCGCAGGTCGAAGACGAAGTCCACATCGTGGGGGACACCGTGCTTGAAGCCGAAGGACTGAAGCAGGATGGATGCCTTCGGGGAGTCGCCGCCGACCAAGCGGCTGCGCACGAGATCGCGCAGCTCATGGACGTTGGTCTGGGTCGTGTCGATGCGAATATCCGCGCAGCTGCGAATCGGCTCGAGGAGGCGACGCTCGAGCGCAATCGCCTCCGGCAACGAGCGGTCCCCGCCGGTCAAGGGGTGCTTGCGACGGGTCTCGCTGAAGCGCTTGATCAGGGTTTCGGTCTGTGCGTCGAGGAAGAGGACGTCGCAGCCGATACCGCGCTCGCGTGCCGAGCGAACCAGCTCGGGAAGGTGTCGGAGCTCCTCGGGACCGCTGCCCGGACTGGTCCGCACGTCGATCCCGACCGCAGTCATCGTGAAGGCATCGTCGAGCCCCTCGTGCAGTCCGAGAGCGAGATCCTGCAGCAAGAAGAGCGGCAGGTTGTCGATGCAGTAGAAACCCACGTCCTCCAGGGTGTGAAGCGCGACGCTTTTTCCCGAGCCGGACAGGCCGCTGAGGATGACCAGCCTCATCGGCTTGCCGACGGACTGTGCGCGTTCGCGCCCGTGCTCCTCTGCGGGTGGTCCGGTCATAACGGTGATCTCGGCGGGTCGGGTCGATCGATACTGATGGCGCGCGCCTGGCGGTCGACGAAGTCGACACCGGCATCGTAGCCGCGAATGCGCAGTATCTGGTGTCGCACGGCCGCCTCGACCAAGATCGCCAGGTTGCGGCCAGGCGCAACCGGCATCGTGATCTTGGGGACGGCGACCCCGAGAATGTTGCGTACCGAGAGGCTGCCGCTGAGTCGATCGATGCACTCCAACTGCTGCTGGTCGAGCGGCTGGAGATCGATAATGAGGTTCAGCGTCTTGCTGCGCACGACGGCGCCCTCGCCGAACATGGCGCGGATGTTGAGGATCCCCAGACCGCGAACCTCGAGAAAATCGCGCAGGGCTTCGGGACAGGTCCCCTCCAAGGTCTCCGGGGCGATGCGCGCGAAACGCGGCGCGTCGTCGGCGATGAGCCGGTGGCCGCGCGAGATCAGGTCGAGTGCCAGCTCGCTCTTGCCGACGGCCGGATCACCGACCAAGAGGACGCCCATGCCCAAGACCTCGATGAAGACGCCGTGCACCGTGCGGCGCTCGGCGAGCGCATGGGTCAGGAAGTAGCGAAGGTGGTTGATCAGCTCTTCGTCGCCCAGGGAGGAGCCGATGAGCGGCGTGCGTGTCTGCTCGGCGGCCTCGCGGAAGGCGGGCTCCGGTTCGATACCGTCGGAGAAGATGACGGCGGTCGGATGATCCCCGAAGAGCTTCTCCACGGTCTCGCCGAAGGCGGTCCGGCCCAGGTGCGCCAGATAGATCAGCTCGGCATTGCCGATCACCTGCAGCCGATTGGGGTGGATGCAGTTCAGTGAGCCGATGAGCGACTGCCGGGTGGTTCCGGGATCGTCGCCGCGCAGCGGACGCGCGGCCGTCGGCTCCGGCGTGATCCAGCGCAGCTTCAGCCGGGGTCCGGTCTGAGCGATCAGAGATTGAAGGCTTTCGATCATCGCTGGCGGCCCGGCTTGACCGCTAGGTGGCCTTCAAAAGGTCCAGAATCGCCGCGGGCGAGTCGGCGTCGCGCAGTTGCGACCGCGTTGCGGACTCGCTGAAGCGGCCTGCCAGATAGGCGAGCAGTTGGAGGTGCTCCTCGGTCGCCGTCTCCGGAACCAAGAGCGCGAAGGCCAGATCGACCGGCTCGCCGTCGGCGGCGTCGTAATCGACCCCCCGAGTCGTTTGTACGAAAGCCCCGATCACCTGCGAGACCTCTTTGATCCTCGCGTGAGGCAGGGCCACGCCGTGTCCGAGACCGGTGCTGCCGAGGCGTTCGCGCTCGAGGAGGCGCTCGAAGACGTTCTCCGTACTCAAGCGCGGATGGTCGTTGGCGAGCAGCTCGGCAAGGGTCTCGAGCAAGCGCTTCTTGCTGGAAATCTCAAGCCCCTGACCGATTCGGGCCTCGTTGATCAGTTCCGGGCTGAGCATCGGTATCGGCTCCCGTGCGCCGCGGGTAACGGGCGCTTCGGCTGGCTCTTGAAACGGGGCCCGCGCAGCGATGGCGGGCGAGAATATGTGATCATGGATCCTGAGAATCCTCGGATGTCTGGACGGGGTCGGCGATTCCGCCTGCCAACCCTCACCGATCCCGTTCGTATCATGCCTCCGACGGGCAAGAGCGCCCATCGGGGGTCTCGGAGGCGCCTTCGCGACGCCTGGTGCATCAGATCTGATCGGGTTCTTCGCCCTCGCTGATCTTCGGGCTCGTAGCGCGATGATCGTTCTTTTTCTCCTTGTGGCGAAGCACTTGGCGATCGAGCTTGTCGATCAAACCGTCGATCGCAGCGTACATGTCCTCATGGACCGAGTCGGCGAAGAGCTTGTTGCCGTTGATATGCAGTGTCGCTTCGGCCTTTTGGGCGAGCTTCTCGACGCTGAGAATGACGTGCGCGTTGATGACGTGGTCGAAGTGCCGCGCAAGCCGCTCGAACTTCGTGTCGACGTAGCCCTTCAGCGCGTCGGTGACGTCAATGTGATGACCCGTCAAATTGATCTGCATCTGCTGACTCCTTATTGTTCAAAGTGCCTGCTAATCCAGGCGCTTGCGCTCGTTTGAGGGTGGAACCCCCATGGCCTCGCGGTACTTGGCGACGGTTCGCCGCGCGACATTGATCCCCTGATCGGCGAGTTCTTGTGCGATCTTGCTGTCGCTCATGGGCTTTCTCGCGGACTCGCCGGCGATCAGCTTGCGGATTAGGGCACGGATCGCGGTCGACGAGCATTCCCCGCCAGAAGCGGTGTTGACGTGCGAGGAAAAGAAATACTTGAATTCAAAGGTTCCCCGCGGCGTGTGCATGTATTTCTGTGTCGTCACTCGCGATACGGTCGACTCGTGAAGCTCCAAAGCCTCGGCGACATCGCGCAGAACCATCGGTCTCATCGCCTCGTCTCCGTGCTCGAAGAACTCCTGCTGCATCTCGACGATCTTCGCCCCGACGCGCAGCACCGTGTCGTTGCGGCTGGCCAGGCTCTTGATGAACCAGCGTGCCTCCTGCAAATGGCTCTTCAAGGTGACGCCGTCCGCGCTTTGATCGGCGCGCCGGATCAGGCGCGCATACTCGGCGTTCACTCTGAGTTTAGGCATTGACTCGGGATTGAGCTCGACCGACCATCGGCCCTCGCGTTTGCGCACGAAGATATCGGGAACGACATACTGGGCCGGTGCGCCGGCGATCAGGCTTCCGGGTCGCGGATTGAGACGTCGGATCAGGGCCAGCGCTCCGGCAACGGCTTCCTCGGATTCCTTCAGCTGACGGACCAGGGAAGCGACGTCGCGCTTCGCCAGATACTCGAACCCGTCGCGGCAGATCGCCATCGCAGCGTTTCGCCAAGGCGTTTGGGCAGGCAGCTGGCTCAGTTGAATCAGCAGGCACTCGGGGAGATTGCGCGCACCCACGCCCGGGGGGTCGAAGGATTGAATGCGGTGAACAACCGCCTCGACCTCCTCTGCGCTGATCTCGGGATGGTCGACGGTCAGGAGCAGCTCGTCGATATCGATGCGCAGATAGCCGTCGGCGTCGATCGAATCGATAACCGCTTGGGCGATCATATTGTCGCGCTCGCTCAGCCTGCAGAGGTTGAGCTGCCAAGCGAGGTGGTCGAGCAGGGTCTGAGGGCGACTCTGTTGGGCAAAGGGATCGTAGTCCGAGCCGTCGTCGGATCCGTGCGACGTGCTCGGCAGATAGGAGTCGAAGACATCGGTCCAGAGCGTGTCGACGGGCAGCTCGTCGGGCATCTCGTTGGATTCGGCGTGGATCTCGCGGTCGACGGTTTGCTCGACCGCCAGGCGCGGTGTTTCGATATCCTCGCTCTGGATGGTGCCCGTTTGCGGCTGCTCGCCGACGTTGAATCGGTCCGCTTCGTCGCCCTCCTCCAACATGAGGTTGGTGTCCAGCGCCTCCTGAATCTCCTTCTGGAGCTCCAGTGTCGAGAGCTGCAACAGACGGATCGCCTGCTGCAACTGAGGCGTCATGGTCAGGTGTTGGCCGAGCCGAAGCTGGATGGATTGCTTCATGGATCGCGGATGCGCTTTTCGATGTGTTCGATCAGGTAGCGGCCATGGCCAATTCTGCTCGATTCCAGCCGTTTGAGTCCGGTGAAGGCGTCATCAGCCGAGGCATGCCGGCCATCTTACACCCAACATCTCGGAAAGAGCATCCAACGGATGCGCGTGCCGGTGAAGTGGCGGGCTTGCGCTCACATGGAGAAATCTGCGCCCAGGTAGACGTCGCGCACTTGTTGATCGGCCAAGAGCTGGGCGGGGGTGCCTGCCGCGATGACGCACCCCGAGCTGATGATGTAACCGCGGTCGCAGATATCGAGCGTCTCGCGCACGTTGTGGTCGGTGATCAGTACGCCGATCCCGCGATCGCGCAGATGCGAAACGATAGCCTTGATGTCTCCGACGGCAATCGGGTCGACCCCGGCGAAGGGTTCGTCGAGCAGCATCACCAGGGGGTCGACCGCGAGCGCGCGTGCGATCTCCAGGCGGCGCCGCTCCCCGCCGGAGAGGCTCAGCGCAAGCGATCCACCGACATGGGCGATTCCCAACTCTTCGAGGAGGCGCTCGCAGCGCAGGTTACGGTCGGCCCGGGATAGATCGCGGCGTGTTTCCAGGATGGCCAGGATGTTGTCGCGCGCGCTGAGCTTACGAAACACGGAGGGCTCTTGTGCCAGATAGCTCAGGCCGGAGCGTGCCCTCGCATGCATCGGTTTTAGTGTGATGTCCTGCCCGCTCAGCGCGATACGGCCCTCGTCCGCCGGGATCAGGCCGACGATCAGATAAAAACAGGTGGTCTTGCCCGCGCCGTTCGGTCCGAGCAGGCCCACGACCTCGCCGGCATCCACACCGACGCTGACGTCCCGCAGGACCTGGCGTCCGCGGTAGCTCTTCTTCAGATGCTCCGCGCGCAGCGTCGTCGAGCCCGACCCTAAACCGCGTCCAGAGTGAAACGCGTCGTTTTCATGTTGTGTCGGGTTCAAGGATTTTTTCGACCTTTTAGAAGACGCGGTTTGGAATCAAATATTCTGAATACCGTAAACCGTTCCAGCTCAGACAGTTGTCGGAGCTGGCGCAGCCAAGCCACCCCAACAAACGACGCATACCGCACCGGGCGCGGTTTAAGTCCGAGTCGGAATCCGCGATAAGATCGCTCATCCTAAACCGCGTCGCCGCCTAGGCTCTCGGGATTGTTCAAGGGTGGTCTCCGATCAAAGGTCATCGTCTGCCCCGGACGCGGTTTAGCCTCATTCCTCCTCCGGGGTGATGGTGATCTTGACCCGTCCGCTGCCCCCCGCGCGAAAATGGGCGCGCGCGCGATCGTAGACGATGCGCTCGCTCGCGACGCGGTCGGCCCCCTGAATCAGCAAGGCGTCCTCGATGAGGGTGAGCTCGTCCTTGTCGGCGTCGTATTCCATCCGCTTCGCGAAGGCCAGGACCTCGCCCTCGTCGTTGTCGAGGAGCTGTTTGAAGCTCGCCGGGGCGCCGAGTGCGATAATAAAACGCGGGCGGCGGTCGTCGCGATGATAAACGGTCACATGATCTCCGAGGAGTCGCATGCTTCCTTGGTCGACTTGAACGTTTCCGACATAAATGCTGGTGTTCTCCGCCTCCAGAACCTCGACGTCGTCTGCTTCGATCAAGATGGGTTGGTTCGCATCGTCCTCGAGCGCTGCCGCCGGGGCGCTCGCGAGGCCAATGACGAAGGCCAGGGTCGCGGCCGTGACGGTGTCCCGCCGCCGGTCGTAGAATCCTCTCTCGCTCATGGCTCCTCGTCCTGCTCGGGCGCAATATAAAGATATGCGCGTCCGTCGAATTGGGCACGCACGGGCTCGTCGTACCAGAGGCGCATCCCGGTGGCGTTCAGCCGATCCAAGGCACTGGTGACCTGGACCGGCCGGTCCGTCTCCGCGAAAGCCTTCTTGTGCCAGATACGCATCAGCTCGGTCTCCATGTGGGTGTCGGGCCGGCTCGCGTCGCCCTTGCGCTCGAGCTCCACCGCCCCCTCGAGCAGAACCTCCTCGCCGCCGGGGAGGACGAGGCCGGTGTCGGCGCGTGCGCGCCACGGCTCGACGGCGGTATCGCCCTCGCGCTGATAGAGGGTCATGCGCGGGCGATCGAGCTCCGAGACATCCTCTTCGACATACTGGCGCAGCTGGTCGGCGACCAGGCTCCGGCTCGGTTTCCCCATGTCGTCGGTCTCTACGGCGTTGAAGCGCGAAACCACATAATCCGGCAGCCGAGCACGCTCGACTTCAGGTGCCGGCGGCTCGGGCTCGGGGCGCAGTTGCCACCACCCGAGCAGCCCTGAAGTCACGAAGAAGGCGGCGAGCGTCCACTGCCGTGCGGACCAGACCGGTAGATCGCTGACCCGGACACGCCCGCTCATTGCGTCCCGGCGATGATCCGCGCCCACGTGCCCTGAGCTTCCATGATCAGCTCGCAGACCTCGCGGGCAGCCCCACGACCACCGCGCGCTTGAGTACAGAGATGGGCATGACCGCGCACCAGATGGTGGGCGTCGGCGACCGCAACGGCGAGTCCGACCCGACGCATGACGGGAAGATCCATGAGGTCGTCTCCGACATAGGCGATCGCCTCGTCGCCGAGGGACAGCTCCTGCTTGAGCGCCTCGTAGGCCGGAAGCTTGTCGCGGCAACCTTGGAAGAGGTGCTCTACTCCGAGGCCCTTCATGCGGATACTGACCACCTGCGAGGTTCGGCCCGTGATGATTCCGATCTGCACCCCGCTCTCCTGGAGCATCACCATACCGTGTCCGTCACGCGAGTTGAACGCCTTATACTCTTGGCCGTCGTCGCCGAGATAGAGGCTGCCGTCGGTCAGAACTCCGTCGACGTCGAAGATGACCAGGCGGATCCGCGCGGCGCGTTCGAGGATGTCTTGCATGGGATCGGTCCTCTTTGGTGTCGAGTCGGGGGGCGGGGGAGCCTTCGGTTTCTAGCTTCCAGCCTCCTGCCATCAGCTTTCAGCTTCCGGGTATCAACTTTCGGCTGGCGGCCGGCGGTTTTCTCACATGACCCCGGCGCGCAGTAGATCGTGCATGTTCAGTGCGCCGACGGGTCGGCCGGTGTCGTCGATGACGAGCAGCGCGTTGATGGACCTCGACTCCATGAGCCGCAGGGCTTCGGCGGCGAGGGCATCGGCCTTGATCGTGATGCAGTCGGGGGTCAGCACGGCGTCGATGGCGGTGCGATGGACATCGATCCCGCGGTCGAGCGCGCGTCGCAGATCGCCGTCGGTGAAGATCCCGGCAAGACGGCCCGCGTCGTCGACGACGGCGCTCATGCCCAAGCCTTTGCGCGACATCTCTTCCAGCGTCTCGCGCAGGGTCGTACCCAACGGGACCGACGGCAATTGCTCGTCGCGATGCATGACCTCTCCGACATGCAGCAAGAGCCTCCGTCCGAGACTGCCGGCCGGATGGGAGCGGGCGAAGTCCTCGGCGGTAAAGCCGCGGCTCTCGAGCAGGGCGATAGCCAAGGCATCGCCCATGACCAGGGTTGCGGTGGTGCTCGAGGTCGGGGCGAGCCCGAGCGGACAGGCCTCGCTTGCGACGCTCACGTCGAGATGGACGTCACCCTCTCGTGCCAAGGTCGACTTCGGCTTGCCAGTCATGCTGATCAGGGGCACGCCGAGCCGTTTGAGCAGGGGCAGCAGCGTCAGCAATTCGGCCGTTTCGCCCGAGTTTGACAGGGCCAGGACCACGTCTCGGGGCGTAATCATGCCGAGGTCCCCGTGACTGGCCTCGCCCGGATGCACGAAGAAGGCCGGGCTGCCCGTGCTTGCCAGGGTTGCCGCGATCTTGCCGCCGATATGGCCGGACTTGCCCATGCCGAGCACGACGATGCGGCCCTCGCAGGCCAGCATGTAGCGGCACGCGGCCACAAACCCCTCGTCGATCCGCTCGGCCAGCGCGGTGACCGCGGCGGCCTCGGTCTCGACGACGGCGCGCCCGAGCGCCTTGATCTTGGCCGATTCGCCAAGCGCAAGCTGCACTTGCGGGCTGCCGAGTCTGCGTGGATCTGTCATGCTGCTCCGAGGTCCTCCATCGTGCCCTATCCGCATCGGCGACGGCGCGTTGCAAAATACACCAATGAGCGCCCCGGTGTCCCGCCGGGCGATCGCCGTGGGTGGGTGGCTGGGTGCATCACGGCACGGCAGCGCTGCGCCGGGACCCAAGGCGATCCAACCGGAGTCACATCGAGAACATGAGTGGCATTCTCCCCGTCAGAACCGGCTGGAATCCGTCGCCCGGCGACGACGACTTCTATCCGGACGACCTCCCCGAGGATTGGCGGTTGACCTATTTCGCCAACGCGTTCAACGCGATTGCGCTCGACACGGACGCCTGGAGACGTGCCGATGCGGGACGCGTCGCACAATGGTCCCGCGACGTGCCGGCATCCTTCGCATTCTATCTCCACCTTGACCCCTCCGCAGAGGTGCTCGCAACGTCTGCCGGGGTTCAAGCGCTCCTCGGGGAGCGTTTCGGCGGCTGGCTCCTGCGTCCGGGTCAAGCCGCCGCCGGCAGCCTTTACGAGCCCGCATACCTGCTGCTCGACTCCCTGCCGGCAGCGGATTCTCGCGCATCGGCCCTTGCCTGTGCGGTACCCGCCGGGCTCGATCGGGATCTACGCGCGGCGCGCCGCTGGCTGGAGGAGCTTGCGTCGGCGGCCCAGGGTCGCCCCGCGCTCGCGTTGATGGGCAGGGCGCGATTCGAGGACGTGCGTCGTTGGCAGTCACTCGTGGAGTTGCTCGGCCTAGGTTGGCGATCCGGCGGTTGACGCTCCGACGCAAGCCCGCCAGAATGGCGTGTTTTCCACCCGCGCCGACAGCGATACGATCTATGGGAAGTCGACGCCCCCGAGCGACGCGCCCCGCCGCAGTCTCCGCGCCCGGCTCCCCCGAGCCCGCGGATCAACCCGATGCTGTAAGCTCCGGCCCTTCGCCGGAGAGACGCTCGCGACCCGACGGCGATGTTTTGGTGAAGATTCGCGGGCTTTCTTTTCGCCGCGGGACGCAGGTCGTGCTCGATCGAGTCGATATGGATATCCGGCGCGGCGCCGTCACCGCCGTCATGGGTCCGAGCGGCACGGGCAAGACGACCCTGCTCAAACTCATCACCGGACAGCTGCGCCCGGACGCCGGCAGTATCGAGGTCGACGGCCAGCCCGTTCAAACGCTGGGAAAGTCGGCGTTGTTCCGGCTGCGCCGGCGAATGGGGATGCTGTTTCAGAGCGGCGCCCTGTTGACCGACCTGAATGTCTTCGACAATGTCGCTTATCCGCTGCGCGAGCATACGGACCTGGGCCCCTCGATGCTGCGCAAGCTCGTCCTGCTGAAGCTCGAGGCGGTTGGTCTGCGCGGCGCGCGTGACCTGATGCCGAGTGAGCTCTCGGGCGGGATGGCGCGTCGCGTGGCACTGGCTCGCGCAATTGCGCTGGATCCCGACATGATCCTCTACGACGAGCCCTTCACGGGCCAGGATCCCATCTCCAAGGGGATGCTGGTGACCCTGATCCGACAGCTCAACGATGCAGCGGGTCTGACGAGCGTATTGGTGTCCCACGACGTGGAGGAGACGGCGAGTATCGCGGATCACCTGTACGTGATCTCGCACGGAGAGGTCATCGCGCAGGGAACACCGCAGGAGATTGCCGCCGACCGCTCGGCCTGGGTGCGTCAGTTTATGGACGGGCTGCCGGACGGACCCGTGCATTTCCACTACCCGGCACCGCCCTTGACGGATGATCTGCTGCCGCGGGGAATCGCCTGATGCTTCTTGACGGCTTGGCACGGCTTGGACGCAGCGGGCTCGGCACGCTGGAGCGACTCGGGCGCGCGCACCTGCTGCTCGCCGGTATGGTGTTGGGTATCGGCGAGGTGCTGCGACGCCCGGGGCTGCTCGTCGCGCAGGTCTTCAATATCGGCGTGCTCTCGATGTTGATCATCGGGGTCTCGGGATTATTCGTTGGCATGGTGCTGGGTCTGCAGGGCTATTACGTGCTGTCCCAGTTCGGGGCGGCGGAAAGCCTCGGCGTCATGGTCGCGGCCTCACTGGTGCGCGAGCTTGGCCCTGTGGTCACGGCGCTACTGGTGGCCGGACGCGCCGGCTCCGCCCTGACCGCAGAGATCGGTCTCATGAAAGCGACCGAGCAGCTCTCGGGCCTGGAGATGATGGCGGTCGATCCGGTGCGCCGAATCCTGACCCCGCGTTTTCTCGGCGGGGTCCTTGCGATGCCGCTGCTCGCGGCCATGTTCAGCGCGGTCGGCGTGCTCGGCGGCTACTTTGTCGGTGTCGGTCTGCTCGGTGTGGATTCGGGATCCTTTTGGAGTCAGATGCAGTCGAAGGTCGACTTCGACGAGGATATCGTCAACGGTGTCATCAAAAGCGTCGTTTTCGGTGTCGTCGTGACCTGGATTGCACTCTTTCAGGGACATGATTCGATTCCGACGTCCGAGGGCGTGAGCCGGGCGACGACACGCTCCGTGGTCCTCGCCGCACTCGCGGTGTTGGGACTCGATTTCGTCTTGACGGCCTTGATGTTCGGGGAATGATCGGTATGGGAAAACAACGCGGCATCGAGATCCTGGTCGGCCTCTTCATGGCGGTGGGCTTTGTGGCCCTGTTCTTCCTCGCGATGCAGGTCAGCAACCTGAGCGCGGCAGTCAACAGCGAAGGCTATCGATTGACCGCACGTTTCTCCAACGTCGGCAGCCTCAAGGCGAGGTCGCCGGTGAGCATGGCCGGCGTGCGTGTCGGGCGTGTCGAGGACGTGAGCTTCGACAAAGACACCTACGAGGCGGTGGTCACCATGCGCATCGATGCAGCGACCGACACCATCCCGGACGACACCTTTGCGAACATCTTCACCGCCGGACTGCTCGGGGAGCAGTACGTCGCCCTCGAACCCGGCGGAAGCATGGAGTTTCTGCGCGACGGCGACGAGATCGCCCAGACCCAGTCGGCCCTGATTTTGGAGCAAATGATCGGACAATTCCTATTCAGTAAAGCCGGAGGCGACTAATGCCGATTCGACGTTCCTTCCTCTTTCTCTTGACCTTACTTGGAGTGCTTTGGTCGGGCGCCTCATTTGCCTATGCCGACGACGCGACGGCTCTGGTCAAACGGACCACCGAGACTATGCTGAAGACGCTCGAAGCGCGCCGCTCGGAGGTCGACCGCAATCCTTCGCTGATCTTCGGGATGATCGAGAGCGGGGTCGCGCCGCATTTCGATTTCGAGCGCATTACGCAAGGCGCGGTCGGGCAATCCTGGCGCGATGCGACACCTGCGCAGCAGCGTGCGCTGGTCAACGGCTTCAAACAGGTGCTGATTCGGACCTATGCGCGCTCGATCCTGAGCTATTCGGGTGAGGAGATCCGCTACCTGCCGATCAAGCCGGGTCGCCAGCCCTCCACCGTCACCGTCTCCACGGAGATCCTCTCGCCCGGTTCCGCGCCGATCCCGGTCGACTATCGGATGCACAACAACGCCGGAAACTGGAAGGTGTACGACGTGGTCATCAACAACGCCAGCCTGGTCGGGAACTACCGCACGAGCTTCGCAAACGAGATCCGCCAAGGCGGGATCGACGGCCTGATCGCAAAGCTCGGCGAGATGAACACACGGACGCGAGAATGAAGGAGGCGCGACTGACGCCCCTCGGCGAGGGGCGTTACGCTCTCAACGGCGTCTTGGACTTCTCCACAGTCAATCGTATCGCCGTCAGCGGGATCGCTTTGTTCAAACGTGATGCGTCGGTCGATATCGATCTCGCCGGCGTGGAGTCCGCGAACAGCGCCGGGCTCGCCCTATTGCTGGAGTGGCTTGACGTTGCCCGTGCGCGCGGCGCCCGGGTGACTTATCGAAACCTGCCGGATTCGCTGGCGCGAATCGCTGCCGTGTCGAACCTCGCCACACTCCTGCCGATGGAATCCGCCATCGGTCGCTGAGGCTCCGGAGCCGCTCGGGGTCGATGGCCGGGTGGCTTTGCCCCGAGAACGCGCGTTGTGCAATCCCGCCTCCGAGCTCGTCACCCAAACGTTCCTGGGCCTTCATCTTGTGTATCCATCGCTCTCGGCGGGGACGCTATTTAAAATGATTATATTTTTTAATATCTTAAACCGCGCCAACTCCGGCGGTCGTCAAGTCTGTCGGGGCCGATTCCATCCAAAAACATCGCATACCGCTCGGTGCGCGGTTTAAGGCCTTCATGGATAAGCTTCTCATCACAGGCGGCACCCCGTTGCAGGGTCAGGTTCGCGCGTCCGGCGCGAAGAACGCCGCCTTGCCGATCCTTGCCGCCACACTCTTGGCGGATGCACCCGTGACGCTCGGCAACGTCCCGCGTCTGCGCGATATCAGGACCACGTTGGAGCTACTCGGACGCATGGGGGCCTCCTTGTCCCTCGAGGACGGATGCCGGGTTGAGGTTCAGCCCCGCGAGCTGACCAGCTTCGCCGCACCCTACGAGCTCGTCAAGACGATGCGCGCCTCGATTCTGGTCCTCGGCCCCCTGCTCGCGCGCTACGGCCAGGCCGATGTCTCCTTGCCCGGCGGCTGTGCGATCGGGGCGCGACCGGTGAACCTACATATCGACGGACTGCGCGCCATGGGCGCGGAGATCCATGTGGAGGGCGGCTATATCCGCGCCCGTGCGCAACGCCTGCACGGCGCGCGTCTGGTCATGGATCTGGTCTCGGTCACAGGCACCGAAAACCTGCTGATGGCCGCGAGCCTGGCGAACGGCGAGACGGTGATCGAGAATGCGGCACGCGAGCCGGAGGTGATCGATCTCGCCGAGTTTTTGATCGCCCTGGGCGCGCGGATCGAGGGTGCCGGAACAGACCGGATCCATGTGCAGGGTGTTGAGCGTCTCGGCGGTGCCCACTACGAGGTGATGCCCGATCGCATCGAGACCGGGACCTTCCTGGTCGGCGCGGCCATGACCGGCGGCTGTATCACCGTTACCCACACCCGGCCGGATTGTCTGGATGCCGTGCTCCAGAAGCTGCGCGAGTCCGGCGCCGCGATCGAGGTCGGCACGGATTCGATCCGGCTCGACATGCAGGGCAGACGCCCGCGCGCGGTCGATCTGCACACGGCGCCGCATCCCGCGTTTCCGACCGATATGCAAGCCCAATTCTGCGCCTTGAACAGCATCGCCGAAGGGGTCGGGACCATCACGGAAACCATCTTCGAGAACCGCTTCATGCACGTGCTGGAGCTGCAGCGCATGGGTGCGGACATTCGTATCGAAGGCAATGTGGCCATCTGCCGGGGCGTGGAGCGTCTGACCGCAGCGCCCGTGATGGCGACCGATCTGCGCGCGTCGGCCGGTCTGGTCCTGGCGGGCTTGGTCGCCTCGGGCGAGACGCTGATCGACCGCATCTATCACCTCGACCGCGGTTATGACAACATCGAGGCAAAACTTTCGGCCTTGGGCGCGGCGATTCGCCGGACCCCGGGACCAGGTGCAGGTTAAGAACCCATAGGGGCCACAGGCGCCAATAAGGACAGCGACATCATGAGTCTCGACACGCCGCTTACCATCGCGCTCTCCAAGGGCCGAATCTTCGACGAGACCCTGCCGCTCTTGGCCCATGCCGGGATCGAGCCGCTCGACGACCCCGAGACCAGCCGCAAGCTGATCCTCGAGACCAACATGGCGCACGTACGCTTTCTCATTATTCGCGCGAGCGACGTGCCCACCTATGTCCAATACGGCGCTGCGGATCTGGGCGTATCGGGCAAGGATGTGTTGCTCGAGCACGGGGGCGAAGGGCTCTACGAGCCGCTCGACCTGGGTATCGCGCGCTGCCGGCTGATGGTCGCCGGTCTGCCGGACGTTGCGGCACCGACGACACGGCGGCTTCGCATCGCAACCAAATATGTGAAGAGCGCCGAGCGCTATTACGCCTCCAAGGGCGAGCAGGTCGAGATCATCAAGCTCTACGGCTCGATGGAGCTGGCGCCCCTGGTCCAGCTCTCGGATCGCATCGTCGATCTGGTCGAGAGCGGCAACACCCTGAAGGCCAACGGGCTTGTCCCGCTCGAGCATATCGCCGACATCAGCTCGCGCCTGGTAGTGAACAAGGCATCCTGGAAGATGAAACATGGGGCGGTGACGGCCTTGCTGGGCGCGCTGCGCGAGGCCGTCGCCGGCCGATCGACACCAAACCAATCGGCCCAAACCCATTCGGATCGGTCGCGTGGACCGGGGAGTTGAGCATCCGTGAGCACCATCAGACGTCTCTCGACGACGGACCCTGACTTCCACGCCGTCTTGGATGGCTTGCTCGCCTGGGACTCGGTCTCGGACGACCGGGTCCAGGAGACGGTTGCATCCATCATCCGTGATCTGCGCACCCGCGGTGATACCGCACTGCTCGACTACACGACGCGCTTCGACCGCTGGACACCGGCGTGCGCGGCCGATCTCGAGATCCCGCGGGCGCGACTGGAAGCGGCCTGGGGGCGCATTCCGGCGGCGCAACGCGAGGCACTCGAAACAGCTGCCGCGCGCATTCGTGCCTACGCCGAGCACCAGAAGCTCGAAAGCTGGAGCTACACCGAGGCCGACGGGACCCTGCTGGGTCAGCAGGTCACGCCACTGGATCGTGTCGGGCTCTACGTGCCGGGCGGCAAGGCCGCCTATCCCTCCTCGGTCCTCATGAACGCCATCCCCGCCAAGGTCGCCGGTGTCGGCGAGCTGATCATGGTCGTCCCCACACCGGATGGGGAGCTCAACGAGCTGGTCCTGGCTGCGGCCCATGTCGCCGGAACGGATCGCGCCTTCGCCGTCGGCGGGGCGCAAGCGGTCGCCGCACTCGCCTTCGGGACCGAGACCATCCCGGGTGTCGACAAGATCGTCGGGCCCGGCAACATCTATGTGGCGACGGCAAAACGCGCCGTCTTCGGGCAGGTCGGCATCGACATGGTCGCCGGTCCTTCGGAGATCCTGGTCGTCTGCGACGGCGCGACGGATCCGGACTGGATCGCCATGGACCTGTTCTCGCAAGCTGAGCACGACGAGGATGCTCAATCCATCCTGTTGAGCTGGGATGCGGACTTCCTGGATCGGGTCGCCGCGAGCATCGAACGGCTGCTGCCGAGCATGGAGCGCGAGACCATCATTGCGACCGCCTTACGCGGGCGCGGTGCGATGATCCTGGCGCGAGACCTGGACGATGCCATCGCCGTCGCCAACCGGATCGCACCAGAGCATCTGGAGCTGTCCGTCGAAGACCCACAGGCCATCGTGGGCCGGATCCGACATGCCGGCGCCATCTTCATGGGGCGTTACACCGCCGAAGCCATCGGCGACTATTGCGCCGGGCCGAACCATGTCTTGCCGACCTCGCGCACCGCACGGTTTTCATCCCCCCTGGGCGTCTACGACTTTCAGAAACGATCCAGCCTCATCATGGCCTCGGCCGCCGGCGCGGCGCAGTTGGCCAAGACGGCTTCGGTCTTGGCCCGAGGGGAGGGGCTCACCGCACATGCACGCTCCGCCGAATATCGCGGCGCGGTGGAGCCGGCGGCCGAGCCGGGTTTATCCTAGGATCTTCGCGAGACGCCCATGATTGACCTGATCACCCAGCTCATTCGTCCCGATATTCGTGCCCTGTCGGCCTACCATGTCCCCGATCCGGCGGGACTGATCAAGCTCGATGCCATGGAGAACCCCTACGGTTGGCCGGATACACTTAAGGCCGAATGGCTCGAGGGCATGCACGACCTCGCCCTGAACCGCTATCCGGACCCGCAGGGTACGGCGGTCCAAGCGGCCTTGCGCCAAGCGATGGGCATTCCGTCGGACATGGGTTTGCTCTTGGGCAACGGCTCCGACGAGTTGATCCAGATGCTCGCCATCGCGGTCGCCCAGCCCGGTCGGAAGGTCCTGTCGCTCGACCCAGGCTTCGTCATGTACCGCATGATCGCCTGCTTCGCCGGCATGGACTATGTCGGCGTGCCTTTGCGCTCGGACGACTTCTCGATCGATCTTCCGGTCATGCTCGACGCCATCGAGCGCGAGCAGCCGGCGTTGATCTATCTGGCCTATCCGAACAACCCGACCGGCAATCGCTTCGATTCAGACGACATGGTGCGCATCATCGAGGCGGCACCGGGCCTGGTCATCGTCGACGAGGCCTACGCGCCCTTCACCGATTGCAGCTTCCTGGGTCTACTCGGCGACTGGCAGAACCTCCTGGTCATGCGCACGGTCTCGAAGATGGGGCTGGCCGGGATCCGGCTCGGTTATCTGGTCGGTCCGCCGGCCTGGCTCGAGCAGATCGACAAGGTGCGCCTGCCTTACAACATCAACGTCTTGACCCAGGCATCCGCGGCCTTTGCCCTGAGACACAAACCGCTCCTCGACGAGCAGGCACGGATGATTCGAGCCGAACGCCAGCGTCTCCAGACGGCCCTCTCGACCCTGAACGGCGTCCACGCCTATCCGAGCGAGGCCAATTTCATCCTGATGCGTGTCGGCGAGGGTCGCGCCGACATCCTCTTCGAGGGGCTGAAGGCTCAGGGTATCCTGATCAAGAACCTCAACGGCGCGCACCCCACGCTGGATGAATGTCTGCGGGTGACAGTCGGTCGGGCCGAGGAGAACGCCGCCTTTCTAAGCGCTCTGACCGGACTTTTGTAGCCTGAAGGATCAGGCGGCGACAACCGAACGGACCAAGGTCGATGACGATTAAGACCCAGTCGCAGTATGGATTCGAGGACTACCTCGCTGCCGAGCGTGCGGCGCGCGGCGCCAAGCACGAGTATGTGAACGGCGAGGTCTTCGCGATGACGGGCGCCTCCTTCAATCACAACCTGCTCGTGCTCAATCTGGGAAGCGAGCTGCGCGCCCGGCTGAAGGGCAGACCCTGTCATGTGCTGCCGAGCGACATGCGGGTCCGCATCGAAGCGGCGAATGCCGCGACGTATCCGGATCTGACCGCACTCTGCGAACCGCCTCGGTTCCATGACGATCGGCAGGATGTGCTGCTGAACCCCGCGCTGATTGTCGAGGTCCTGTCCGGTTCGACCGAGGCCTACGATCGCGGCGGCAAGTTCGCGACCTATCGCCGACTGCCAAGCCTCCAAGAACACGTACTGGTGAGCCAGGATCAGCCGCTGGTCGAGATCTTTACCCGCCAGCCCGACGCTCGTTGGGTGCTGAGCGAGACCGAGGGTCTCGATACGGAGGTGGTCTTTGCCTCTCTCGGGTGCCGGGTCGCGATGCAGGAGATCTACGATAAGGTGGATTTCGAGCATGGGGGGCGTGAAGGAGACTGACTGCGGCAGTCCAGCCCGGACACAGCCCCGCAAGGCTCGAACGCCTCGAGGAGATCGGACGACGTTAGATCGGCCCTTTTCGCCTACGGGGCCATGTCGGTGATTCGAATCGGATCGCCCGCGCGCAGCCCCAACTCGGCGGCACGCCCCGCCCGCAGCTCGAGCACCTGATCGACCGCTCGCTTGAAGGGGCCGTAGCTCGGACAGGACGCCTCGACACAGGGCGGCACCTGCTCTGCCAATGCCACGACCCGACCTTGGTAGATGAAGATCAGGTCGAGCGGAACCGGAACATTCTTCATCCACATCCGGATCGGGCGCGATGGATCGGCGGGGAAGAGCATCCCGCGATCGTCCGGAAGGGTCGGTCTGAACATGAGGCCCCGTGCGCGCTCCTGCGGAGTGCGCGCGACCTCCAGCAGGATGGTCGCGGAGCCCACCTCGGCCTTAGCCGAGACCGGCAGGTATTGGGGCTCGGTCGCCGGCGCATCCCCGATCGCGAGCGTCATGGAAAACCAAAGCGCCGCAGCGGCGGACAGCATAGCGAGGTAGAGGTAGCTCGGTCGGGCGGTCATTGGGGCCATCCGGTTGGGTGATGTCAAGAATCACCTAGCTTTTCACGGGTCAATGTATCAAGGTCACTCTCTCGGTTCCATCATCGCGGGGTTGCTGCTCATGCTCGGTATCCTCAATCCATCCTCTGCCGACGACGGTCTGATCGACGATTTCACCCGCCCGGACGGTCTATCGGCACTGGGTACGCCCTGGCGTGCCGTGACCGATCAGGTGATGGGCGGGCGCTCCGAAGGCGCCATCGGGCGGCGCGTCGTCGATGGTCGGCAGGCGCTGTGTCTCGCCGGCGAGGTCAGCCTTGCAAACAACGGTGGTTTCGTACAGGCGATCCTGGATCTGACCCCGCCGGGCGCTCCCGCAACCGGGCTGGATGCGAGCGCATTCGACGGGATTCGGCTCCTTGTACACGGCAATCGGGAGGTCTACAACCTCCATCTGAAATCCACGGCGACCTTGCTGCCCTGGCAATCCTATCGCGCCACCTTCGTCGCCGGACCCGAATGGCGCGAGGTGTATCTGCCCTTCGACTCCTTCGAGCCACATCGGCTGGTCCAGCGGCTGGATACCCGCCGACTGACCAAGCTCGGGATCCTCGGCATCGGTCGGGTCTTTCATGCGGATGTCTGTATCGCCGAGGTCGGTTTCTATCATCGAAAGATCGATTGATCCTACCTCGACACCCGGGCGCTGGTGTTGGCGGAGCTTCCTAAGGCCAGCTACAGCGCGCCGTTGTCCTCGTTGACTCGACCGAACGGGATGTATTTCTCATGACGGCCCATGTCGCGGTCGGCGATTGCAGCTCGGCCTCGGCTCTTGCCGGAGGATCCGGGTCTGGGGATCGAGAAGGCCGCGCGGATCCGGGGTGATTCGGATTCGGTTGCCTGTCTCGCCGGCGCACTCCTTCGCGCTTCGCTCGGCACGAGGGTGACCCCGGCCGAGTTGCTCGACACCCGACCGCAGCGGGACGTGATTGCCAGGCTCGCAGATCGCCTAGTCTCACGGCCTGCCGCTCTGGTTGGATCTGTTGGATCCGAGCCGTCCGACGACCACCGCCCGTCGCGAGCACGACGACGTTCAGAGCACCAACAGCAGGACAGCCGGAAGCGTGATCAGGGCGGCGGCATTGCCGAGGAGTACGATGGAGGCGACCCGCTCGGGCTCTTGGGCATAGCGCTCTGCGAAGATGGCGTTGAGCACCGCTGGCGGCAGTGCAGCGAACACGATCAGGATACTGGCCTGCTCGGGGGGCAGAGCAAGGACAAGGGCGATCGCCCAGGCCAGCGGGGCGCCGACGGTCGGCCGGATCACGGCGCCGAGCAGTCCGACACGCCAGTCCGCGAGGTTGACGTCGACGAGACGCACGCCCAGGGTGAAGAGCATGAGCGGGATCGAGACCTGTCCGAGCATGTCCACCGGCCGGGTGATCACCTCCGGCAGGGAAACGCCTGAGAGGTTGACGGCGAGTCCGGCGATGCAGGCCAGCATCACCGGGGTGCGCAGAACACCGAGGATGTCCGCATATCGGTCGAGCATCCGGGTGCCGAGCGAAAAGTGCAGAACGTTCTCGATCAGGAAGAGCACCACCGCCGCCGGCATCGCCTGCTCGCCGAAGGCGAGCACAAGCAAGGGGATGCCCATGTTGCCCGAGTTGAGGAACATCATGGGCGGAACGAAGGTGCGCACCGCGATGCCGCTCAGTCGGGCGATCGGCCACGCGATGAGACCGGACCCCAGCACGAGCGCGACGCCGGCAAAGGCCAGTAGTCCGTAGGCGGCGAGGTCGGCGTCCTTCGATGCGAGCGCCGAGAAGACAAGCGCAGGTACGAAGACATCCATGTTGAGCGCGGTTGCCGCGCGCATGTCCGGGCGGTGACGTCGGGCATAGAAAAACCCGACCGCGACGACGGCGAACAGCGGCAGGACGATGAGGAGGATGCGCTCGAGCAGGATACGATCTCGTCAGCACGACAACCGGAACAGGCGCGATACCGGGCGACCTAAAGGCGTCGCCGCAGGGATGGCATCAGAAGCCCCCGCCGGTGCGAAAGCCGCCGCTGCTCCCGCCGCGCTTCCCGGCACCCCCGCCCCCGCTCCTGCCGCCGGCGCGCCCGGCGCTGCCGCGGCCCAAACCGCCGAAGATATCGCCTTGGCGACGTGCATCGCCGAGACCACCGTTCCAGACGGTACCGCGACGGAAGGCGCCGGAGCCGAAACCGGGATCGGAGCGCTCCGGACGATAGCGCTGTTGCTCCTGCATGACACGCCAGAGGTTGCGTCGGTCCAGGACCCCGTTCAGAAACTGCCCGAGCATCATCGCGATCATGGCCTCGTTGCCGAATTGGGAGTCGGCACGGTCGTATCGGTTGCGTTTGAAGTCCGTCCGCAAGGTTTCGAGCTCGTCGAACCGCTGGCGGGCCTGCACGAGCGACTCCCGCAGCGTCTTCAGCGCACCATCGAGTCGACGCCGCTCGTCCTCTCGCTCCAGGAGGCGGGCGACGATCAGGTCGTCTTCCGGGAAGGGGGTGATCAGTGCCTCGCGACGCAGCTCCATCAGGTCTTCGCGCTGCAGCTCGGACGTCATGAGCTCGAGCGCCTTGGCACTGTATTCGTCCTGACCGGCGGCGTAGAAGGCTTTGCGCACCTCCAGACCCTGGAGGTCGCTCTGCGCTTCGGCGACACGCTGGTCAACGGCGTCGAGCGCCGCCTGTGCTTCGACGATCTCGGCTTCGAGGGCCGGGATCCCGTCCTCGACACGTGCAGCTTCGTCGGTTGCCTTCAGGGCTGCAATCTCGGATTCGGCGGCGGCCGCGAGCGCAGTGGCGTGCTCGCGCAGGCGTTCGGGGATCTCGTTCAAACGGGAGTAGTTCGCACTGGCGTCCGCATAGCCGATCAAGCCGTCAACCTTGCCGTCGAGCCATCGGGTCAGCCCCCACGACCTGTAGTCGGGCTGGCCATATCGGCGTTTCCAAAGATACATGAAGAGCGGATCTTCTCGGTAAGAGGCGCCCTTTGATTCGCGTTCCTCGTTGCTGCCGTCTGCCTTCTCGGCGGCGTGCGCGGCCTTGCGTTCGGCCTCGGTCGCCCGTTCGAGCCGAGCCTTGTAGGCGGTGTCGCCGGCGAGCCGGGCCTGCGTACGGGCCTCGGCTGCGTCCGCCGCCCGAACCGCGACGTCGACCCGATTCGCCTGCTCGCTGCGCTCCGATTCCAGGCCTCGGAGCGCGGACTCCGCAAATTGGATCTGTTCTTTCAGCAGCGTCAGCGCGGTCTCGCGTTGGTCCAGAAACGCCCCGACCTGCTGCTCGGATTGGTTCAAGTGTGCGAGCAACCCGTTGTCGGCAAGCAATCCGACGCGAAACTGTGCGAGCGCCTTGTAGTCTTCGAGCTGCCCACGGCGTTGCGCCTGCAATTCTTGCTCTGCGGCCTCGACCTGGGCCTCCACCGCAGCGACCCGGGCGCGTGCCTCGTCGACAGCCTGATCGATCTCGCCGAGGGCTTGTCTGCCGGACATCATGTGCAGTCTCCAGAGTGAGCGGTTCCTGCCGCGAAGTTGGACCGAGCCGCGGCGCGGCGCGCTCCGGCAGGCGCAGGACCGGCTCTTACCATCGCGTGATGGCCCCGCCGGTCGTGCGCATGTCGTACCGCGGAACCAACACGCCGCGTGCCTTGTAGCCGAAACGGTCGCGCTCGATGATGCCATCGTCCTGTTTGTCGCGCGCAACGCTGTTGAAGGTCTCTTCGTCCACGCGAAGCCCCCAGACGGCCACTGTCTCGGTCTCACCGGTCTCTTCGTTGCGGATCGGCACACGGAGCACCCGTCCCGTCGGATCCACGGCTTCGACCAGGATGTAATAGTTGCGCGCATTCGTATTCAGGTCAGGAACGCGCCAAACACCGGTCTGCTCGCCCGGACGGTTGATGATACGCAGGCTGTACTCCTGCCCCAAGGTCGTCAAGGCGGTCTCAAGCTCGCGCAGTGCAAGCCGGGCGCCTTCGGTGTCGTCGTTGCGCAGCGCGGACAGACCTGCACCGAAGTAGCGTTCGAGGGTTTCGCGCGCTTGGTCGTCTCCGGCCAGCGCGATGGCTTCCGTGTGAACGCGCGCCAAATCATCGGGCAAGGCGGCATTCGGGGCCACGAACGAGACATACTGGATGACGGCGGCGAGGATCATGACGCCCAGGATCCCGCCGACCCATTTTCCCCAGTCGCCGCGTTTGACGTAGATCCGGGCAAGCCGGGTTGCCAGCGAGCGTGGCGGCGGGGAGTAGGTGAAGCGTCCTTCCTTGAGTGCCGCCACGCCTTGCGCGATCACATGGTCCGGGACATCGATTCCTTGAGCCGCGTAGATCTTACGCAAACGCTCTTTGAGATCCTCCTCGCGACCCAGGTCGTCGAGCTCGGTCTCGGCGAGGCGCTCGCGACGTCTGAGCGTATCCACGACGTCCATCGCCAGCATAACCTCGTCGAGCGGATGCGTGCTGCCGGCGATCATGGCGCGCTGCGCGGTTTCGGCGGCGGGTCGCGCACCGGTGTCCGGGAGTGTCTCCGTGCTCATGCGTCGACTGCGAGCTCAAGCCCGTTACCCTCCTCGGCGAGGCGCGCGAGCTTGCGTTTGCCTTCCTCCACCGCGTCGCGGATCTCCTCGGCATTGCGGGTGCTTTGGACGCGCATCTCCTCGATGATCTCGTGCGATCGGGTCTGCCAGGTCACCACGGAGTCGACCAGCTTCTTCACCGCGTCGGCGCGCACGGTCGGCCCATAGCCAGCCCGAACCGCCGCTTCCTGGACCTTGCCACCGATATCGGCCAAGACCTCGAGCGACTGACTGACGCCCTCCTTCATCGCCTCCACCGTCTGCGTCCCTTCGTGCAGCCCGAACATCCCGGTAAAGGATGCGGTGAGCGCGGTCAGGACGACCTCGTTGGTGCTGAAGAAGCTCACGGCCTGAGCATAGACCCTTTCCTTGGCATTGGTTGTCTGGAGCAGGCGCGCCATGACCACCTCGGAGGTGTTGTAGGAGATGGTCAGGTTGTCGGACAGATCCTTGGCGATCTGATAGCGCTTCTCTTCGAGCTGCAGTGCGCGTACCTGTTCGTCGCGGGCCAACTCAAGACGGGCGCGCTCGGCAGGCTCGCCCGAGGTATGCGCCTCGACCCGTTTCATCGACGCGTCCAGCGCCGCCTTCGCCGCGTCCAGCCGACCTTGTGCGGTCTTAAGGACCTCGAGCGCCAGCACCTCTGACTGCTTCAGAGCACCGCGAAAATCTTGGTAGGCTTCCAGGATCCGATGCTCGCGCTGAATCTGGTCGTCGGTGGCGGCGGTCACATCCAGATAGCTTTTCTTGATTTTGTCGAAACGCGCTGCGATGTCACCGCGTGTAACCTTCATCCAGACGTTGCTCATCCGCTCGAAGGTGTCGAGCTTTCCGTCCTCGATCTGATCCACCATCGTCTTGGCATCGTCTCGGATACTGTTGAAGGCGTTGGTGATGTCCTCGTACCGACTACCGATCTCCATCGCCTGAACCTGTTGACGCACGACGTCGTTGAAGAGCGACGCTTGGCTTAGTGTCCTCGCGATGGCGGTCACGCGACCTTCATCGAGGGTCGAGATCTGATTCAAGAGCGCAACGATCGGGTCGGCTTGGCGGTCGCCCTCGTTCGGAAGCAGCCCTAGATCGTGAAGGCCGTTCATGGCCTTGTCCAGATATTGCATAGGGGTCGCGGTCGCGATGGCATCTGCGTTCGCCGTCGCTGAAGCAGCAATCGATTGGGTCTGGCTCATGGCTTCCTCCTGTGGGCTCGCCGAGAGCGACTCGGCGACGGTTCGGTCTGTGTATTCTGGATATTATGAGATCGAACGGCGCGCGGCGAGAGTCGACGATCGCTTCGCCCCGATGGATGAGCGTGGTGACGAACGACCCGTCACTCAAGGTTGCCCCGATCCCTTGACGTTGCCGAGCGCACGCCCCATGGCCGGTCTCGGGCAGAAGGTGACGCGTGCGCCGACCCGAATCGATGCCGATCGGTCCGTCGGCGCGAAGCCGAGCCAGCCCATCGGGCGCGTGAAGCAGCGTCTCCTCAGAGATTTTGGAATACACTGATTGTAGGGTTCGTTCGAACCCAGACGATGCGCTCCGGGCAGCGTTTAGAGCGTGAAACGCGCCGACACGCTCATGTCCTGCCGGTCTCGGCTACCACCGGCGAATCATTCGCGGCGCGTCCCGAAACCAACTTAGAAGAGGGTCGATGCGATGAGCACGAAAGACGAATATCTGGCCAAGTTGAAGGCACAACTCGATGAGTGGGAGACCGATCTGGGTCATCTGCGCGACAAGGCGGGGGATGCTTCGGAAGACGTCAAGACGGCCATCGAAGAGCAGATGGCGGAGCTGAAGGCCAAGTGGGACGAGGGCGCAGCTCGTCGCCAAGAGATCCTGGAGGCCGCAGACGACAAATGGGAAGACATCAAGGACGAGGCTGAAGACAAGTGGGCGGAATTGAAGGTCAGTGTCAAAGAGTCCGTCGACCGGATCAAGTCGATGTTCAGCTGAGGCATTTTCCAAAAGAGAACTCGGCTCGCTGTGGCGCTCGCAAGCGCCCGAGGGGTGCTTGCGACAGACCCCGATGAACAACACGCATCGACGGCAACAACTGAAGATCACCGCGAGGAACACCGTGGGGCTCTTTGTTCTCCTGAAGGACGTCGGCAAGAAGGTCTTCGGAAACGAGGGAGAGGCTCGCGAACGGGTCTGAGGAGGAGATCGAGCGGGCCAATCCGGGATCACGGGATTGAACTTGACCTACGACAACGGCGTTGTCGCTACGGCAGACAGCTTGGCATGCGCCATACGACCCGGGTCGGGATCGGGGATTCGGACAAGTCCCCGAGATGATCGATCCCACGATCGTCCGTCGCCGGGACGAGTATTGGTCGACGGCAGGCGCGGACGCGGTCGGGGTGTGCGGCGTGGACAGAGTGGAGGACGTCGTCTAGGCTGATCAAGGAGTGTCGTCCAACCAAGCAGAAAACAGCATCCCCCGGAGGTATTCAAGGTGTATCGTGCGCTCGCGTTGCTCTGCCTCTGCGCGGTGACCGCGCCGGTCTTGGCCGAAAACCTTCGTTGCGGCAGTGATATTGTCTCCAAAGGCGACTCCGCCCTCCTGTTGCGTCAGCGCTGCGGCGCGCCGACACAGATCGACCGGTACGAAAACAAATCCGCGGTTCAGCGCTACGACCGTCTCACCAAAACCTACGTCACCGAGCAACTTGCCGATCCCTACGAAATATGGACCTACAACTTCGGCCCACGCCGTTTGATTGCGCGCGTTAAGATCGGCGGCGGAGTTGTCAAATCCATCGTAACGGGTGGCCGCGGCTTCTGATCATGCGCTCTAAATAGGCGCGGCGCGCAGGATATCGTCCGGCTTTGCCTCCGACCCCCAACGACATCGATCTGCAACGATCCGAGATTGCCGAAAGTCGTCGCGTGTGCAAGCCTCTTCGACGCCATTCGGCACCCGCAGTCTAAACCGAATCACACCATCGGAGCACATCATGGGACTCTTCGATTTCGCGAAAGACATCGGCAAGAAACTCTTCGGAAACGACGCAGAGGCGGGGGAGAAGATCAAAGCGGAGATCGAGCAAGACAACCCCGGGGTCAAGGGATTGACCGTGAATTACGACAACGGGGTTGTCTCGCTGACGGGCGAGGCAGAGAGCCCGGAGGCCATGGAGAAGGCCGTGCTCATGGCCGGAAATGTGAAGGGAGTCGCGGAGGTCAAGGCCGATCAGCTCACCGCACCGCCCCAGACCGCCGAGGTCGACTTCTACGTCATCGAGAAAGGCGACACGCTCTCGGCCATCGCCAAGACATACTACGGCGACGCAAACGCCTATCCGCGCATCTTCGAGGCGAACCGAGAGGTCATCAAAGACGCCAACCTCATCTACCCCGGGCAGAAGATCCGCATTCCCAAGTCGGCCGGTTAGCCAGGTAGGGTGGACGAGCGAGAGCGAAGGCCACCGAAACCTGCGCCGGCGCTCCGGTCACGTCGCGGGATGCGGTACATGGGAAGCAACCGGGATAGTCGACTGCAAGTCGACTATCCCGGTGAACGCGTCCGACGCGCTTTCGATCTCACTCCGAAACGGGACAATCGCGAGTCACAAACCTGATCCTAATCTCCTAAATCGCGTCCCCGCCGAGACATCGCCCTACTCCGACCCCGCCCGCTACTCAAGCCACGCGATTGACCGCAAGACGCGATTTAGCCGCGCACCAACGCCAGCATATCCGCATAACTCAAACGCCCCCCGCCCTCGCTGCCTTCGAGCAAGCCATCCGCCAAATCGCGCTTTGCGGCATGTAACGCCAGGATCCGCTCCTCGATCGTATCCTTGGCGACCAGCCGATAGACGGTGACCGGACGCTGCTGCCCGATCCGGTGGGCGCGGTCGGAGGCCTGATCCTCGACGGCCGGGTTCCACCAAGGATCCATGTGGATCACATAGTCGGCGGCAGTGAGATTCAGACCGACGCCGCCGGCGCGCAGGCTGATCAGGAAAAGGTCGCCTTCTCCGGCCTGGAAGGCGGCGACGGCGGCACGCCGCTGCGGCTCGGGGGTGGAGCCGTCGAGATATTGGTAGCGGATGCCGCGGGCGTCGAGATGGGCGCGGATCAGTGCGAGATGGTCGACGAACTGGCTGAAGACGAGCGCCTTGTGGCGGTTCTCCAAGAGCTCGTCGAGGATCTCATTGAAGGCATCCAGCTTGGCACTCGACAGATCGCTGTCCGGAAGCGCCAGACGCGGATGGCAGCAGGCGCGGCGTAGACGCATGATCTCGGCAAGGAGCTGGATGCGTTGCTGGCCGGGGTTGGCCGCCGCCTCCGGGTCGGACAGGCGTTCGACGGCCTGTCGGCGCATCGCCTCGTAGAGTGCCAGCTCGCCGTCGCTCAGCTCCAGCCTCAAGGTGATCTCGGTGCGCGGCGGCAGCTCGCTCAGGACCTCGCTCTTGAGTCTACGCAGGATGAAGGGCCGCAGCAGCTGGCGGAGACGATGCCGCGCGCCCGCGTCCTTGTTTTGCTCGATCGGGATGGCGAAACGGCGGTTGAAGGTTTCCAGCGAGCCGAGCAGACCCGGATTGACGAAGCGGAAGAGGTTCCACAGCTCGCCGAGATGGTTCTCGACGGGCGTACCCGTGGTGATCATCCGGAAGCCGCCCTTGAGCTTCATGATGGCCCGGGAGCGTTTCGTCAGGGCATTCTTGAACGCCTGGGCCTCGTCCGCGACGATGGTCTCCCAGGACACCGCGGCCAGACGCTCCCCTTCGGTTTGCAGGAGGCCGTAACTGCAGAGGATCAGATCGAAGGGACCGGCGGCGTCCAGCATGGCCGCTCGATCACCGGGGCCGAAGCGCAGCGGCTGCAGGGTCGGCGCGAAACGCTGCGCCTCGTCGACCCAGTTGCCGCAGACCGAGGTGGGCGCCAAAACGAGGGTCGGACCCTTGGGCGCGCGCGACAGGATCAGGGTCAATGCCTGGAGGGTTTTGCCAAGACCCATGTCGTCGGCGAGACAGGCACCGGCGCCCCAATGCGCGAGCCGGGCGAGCCAGCGGTAACCCTCGACCTGGTAGTCGCGCAGCTCGGCCTGCAGCGTGGACGGGATCTCCGGCTCCAGCTCCTCGACGGCGGCGAGGCGATCGAGCAGGGCTTGCCAGACCTTGTCGGCATCAAGCGTCATCCCGTCGATCGCCTCGGCGATGGCCGGTGCGGCAAGCGGGTGGAAGCGGCCGTTGTCGGTCAGACCACGCACGCCGTCGAGCTTGCGCCGCAACGCCTGGCTGAGGACCAGAAAGTCACCCTCGCCGAGCGGGATAAAACGCCCCTTCGCGGCAGCCGCCAGATCCAGCAGCTCCTGCATGAGGACGATCCGACCGCTATCGAGCCGGATCTCGCCCTGCAGGTCGAGCCAGTCGCCTTCCTGCTCGATCTTGACGCGTAGAGAAGCCATCTGCATCTCGGCAGTCAGTCCGATCCGCTTGCCCTCGGGCCACTCCAGAACAACCGTCTCGCCGAGCGCATGGAGCTGCTCCAGCGTGGTCAGCGCCACTTCAAGGTCGTCGAGCGACCAGCTCCAAGACTCGTTGTCGCGGAGCGCGGGACAGGCGTCGAGCACCTCGCGGGCCGCGGTGCGCTCGCCCTCGAGGTCGCGGGAGCAGCGTACGGCGCGCCCCTCGAACTCGGTGAGCAGGGTTGCCCTCCCCTCCCCCGGCAGAAGCTGCGGACCGCTGTCGCCGAACGGGTGGATGCGCAGCTCCAGGCTCAGACCGGTCGCGAAGGGAATGAGATGCAGGTGGGGCCGGGCGTCGGCGGGCATGGTCTCGGCGGCGCTGTCGTCCCCGGCGATATCCGAATGGACGGTGACCATCGGGGCCACGGCGGCCAGCCCCTCGAGCAGCCGCTTCTCGGCGCCTTGAGGAACCTTTAGACCTTCCGGACCCAGGATGCGGGCGATCTCGCGATGGGCGAGCTCAAACTGAAACAGACGGACGCGTTTCGGGGTTTCATCGACCGGCAGAAGCGAACGCCCTTCCGGCGGGAAGGGCTCGATGGTGACCAGGATATCCTGATGACGCCGAACCACCGAGAGGACAGGCGTGCCGACAACCAACTCAAGCGGAAGCTCGGTGACACTGTCGCCCTGACGCCGGCGAACGCTCAGCAGCGGGTGACCGACCGCGGCGAGCAGGGCGCGGTCGGCATCGAAGCGATAGCTCAGACGGTCGTATCCGCCGTACCAGGTCGATCCCTGCTCGCGGACGATACAGGCACAAATCTCGCGGTCCTGCGGGGTCAGATAGCCGAAGCTGTCGGGCTCTTCGACAAGCTTCTGAATCGACACGGCACGACCGCTGGTCCAACCGCCGCGCTTCGTGCGCTTTTGCTCGCGCGGCTCGAGCATGCCTGTCGTTTGGATGAAACGGATCTGCCAGGCCATGCGCCGGTCTGCGCCCTCACGCGCATCGACACCGGGCGCAGCCTGGACGCCGAGTCCCTTGAGCGCATCGAGCGCGATCTCCCAGGTCGCCTTGCGTGCGAGCAGATCAGACATCGACACCAGACCCGCGGGCGGCTTGCCGAGCTGTGGGCGCTCACCTTCGAAATCGAAGGCATCCAGGAGTGCCGATGCCTCGTGGGCGTACCAGAGGAAGCCGGCTTGATGCGCCTTCGCAGCCCACCCGGCGAGCACGTCGAGCGCTTCGGGCGCCGGCCGCTCGCCGAGCCAATGGAGCATCAAGGACTGGAACAGGAGCACAAAGGCGCCGCGCAACCCCAGACGCTGCTCCAGCCAGGCGCACTCGTCCACTCGACGCTGTCCGGCCAAGACGGCCGACAACTCGCCGAGCAGCCGATACACGGGTTCGACGGGGTCTGTCACGTCGGCGCGCAGCGCGATCGCAACCTGCTGCTGCACAAACTCGAAGTCCTCCCGCTCGCCGCGCCGCAAACGTGTCAGCAGCGCCAGAACCCCGGGGATCCCGGGGAGATAGACCTTGCGCTTGCGGGTCGCCTTGCGGATGGTCTCCCGTGCTGCATCGAAGACGTCGAGCGACTGCTCGTAGTGGCCGAACAGGAACTGCAGCCAACCGCGCTGAACCGACGCCGCAGGATCGCTGCGTCCGTCCAGCAAGGACGGAACCTCGGCAAGCCGGCCGCGCTGCAGTCTCTGCTCGATCAGGGCGTCGGCGGCCTCGGGATGGGTGCCGAGGAGCGGGACGAAGAGCTGCTCGATGAGGGCGTAGACGTCGTCGCGCTCGATCATATCGCGGGCCGCCAGGCGCAACGGCGGAACCAGACCGGCGATCTTGAGCCGCGGGTCGAGTGTTTCCAACCAGGCGAGGTCCGTCGAGGACGTCATGACCCGGGTCAGCGGCATCACATGGGCCGCGGACAATCCGCTCAACGACACCTGATCGCTCAAGGCGAACATCCGCAGCGCCTCATCCTGACGCCCGGCGTACAGGGCGACACGGAGCATCCGCAAGCGCCGCTCGGGACTCGGCACAAGCCAGGTCGGGGCGTTCGGGGGGACGACCGGAAGGACCCGCTCGGCCGCAGCGACAATCGCCTCGAAGGTGCCGTCGGCGAGCGTCTCCCGCGTTAGGGGTTCGAGCAGATCGGGGTGACAGGCGAGCGCGCTGCGTTCCGATTGGATCCGGCCGGACCCGACCAAGCGCCGGATCAGGGCCTCGTCGACGTGCCGACTCAGAGACGCGCCTGCCCGATCGCGCCAATCCAAGGCGTTCAGAATCTGTTGCAGCCGGTCTCGTGCAACCGGCTCGCAGATCACCGAGAGCACACGCAGGATCCGCTGCTCGTCTGCCGGAAGCGCGCGATAGGCGGCAAGCGCGTCAGCCATTGGTGGTCTCCGGCAGCACGAAGCCCAGCTTGGCAAGCCCCTTCCGGAAGGCCGCGAGCTTGGGCTCGGGGACACACACCAGGCGCTCGCCCGCGCGCGTGCAGTGCGGGGCCGTGACGGGATCCGATGTCAGCATGACCGCGATGGCGGGATCGCGGCATGTGACAAGCCGCGCCGGGCCGGCATCGGCGAGCGCGCTGGCGCGCTCCTCGACGTCGCGGAGCAGTTGGCCGACCTCGGCCGGCAGGCCTGCGTCCGTCGACGACTCGATGAACGCGCGGATGCGTCCTCTCTCGCCGGGGTCGGCACTCTGCCGCAGTAGGGCATCGGGATCCAGTTGCCAAAGCATCGCCGAGAGCGGCTTGGCGATCTGCTCCAACACCAGCCGCTCGGCCGGCTCGGGCTCGCGCTCGACGGTCAGGAGCAGATCGGCGCCGATCGAGCATAGCGGGGCTCGTTTCGGTAGCAAGGGCTCGTAGGTCTCGGCAAGCCCCAAAGAGTAGGCGCCGAGCGCATTGAGCCGGATGTACCTGAGTCCGTCGTAACGGCTCAGGAAGGCAAACTCGTCGACCCCCCACGCGTCGCCGTAATCCGACCGCGCGTCGTAGGGCGAGGTGTAGGCGACATCGAGCATGCCGAGTGTGGCGAGATACTCGAAGAGATAGGCGAGGATGTAGCGACCCTGGAGGATCTCGAATCCGTCGGCGCCGTTGTATCCGAGGCTGCCATAGTTCTGATCGACGAAATACAGCCCCCAGGCGTTCTCGGTGACCGTGAAACGGCGACCCCGGAACTGCATCTGCCGGAAGAGCTCGTCGATGGCCACCCAGCGACCCGGCGGACAGCAGTCCCGGATCGCATCGGCGATGACCGCTCGGCGTTCCGACACCGCACTGAGACGCACGCCTTTGGCCGTCTGACCCTTGATCAGGTCGACGCGCCGCAGCTCATCGGGTGTGCCTTTCTGTTGCCAGCGCGCGAACAGGTGCGAGACCACCTCCTCGACCGGCTGAGACAGCGCCTTGTTGCCGCGGGCAGTCAGGACCAGCTTGCTGCCGTCGGCCTTCGCGAGCCCGCCGGCCTGCAGCAGAAGCGGCCAGGCAAAGGGGCGAATAGGCCGAATCGGACCACCGGCCCAGCGGGGCTGCTCCAAGTCATCGTCCGCGGTGTACCAGTCACCGCCGAGCAGGACGGTCTCGAGTTTGGTCATGGAGGCGCTGCTCGGCAGACCCGTCTTGGCGCCGACCGTGATGCGACCCTGACCGATCAGGCGCAACACGCCGGGCAGGTCGTGATGGATCAGGGGCTCGGTGGCGAGACGCCGCAGCGGCTCGGACACGTCCTCATCGGGCTTCAGGACGCTTGCCGAGGCAATGCTCGCCGGCAGGTCCTCGTCGGCGAAGCTCGCAATCTCGAGCGGCGTCGGCACCGCCACGATCGACGCCAGTCGTTTGCAGAGATCCTCGGGGATCGATCCGTCGTAGAAGAAGAGCGGCAGCAGCGAACCCCGCTCCCGGCGGTCGCGGTCGGACCGCGAATAGGAATAGGCCGGCGGCTCGAAGGCGATCGGAAGCGAGCCGTATCGTGCCTTGAAGCCTGCACGATCGAAAAACCCGCCCCAGCGATGAACGCTCTCGGCGACGGCGTTCTGCTCGAGCTCGGAGAGCCGCCCCCAGTACTGGCTTAGATCCGCCGACAAGAGCTCATGCGAGATCGCCTCGACCATGTCCGCTTTGCGGGTCGAGCGATTCCCGTTCAGCAGCAGGTTGCGGCGCTGTTTCAGTTGCTCGGCAGTCAGGAGCCAGAGGGCCTGGTGTAGTGTCATGGGCGGACTCGCGAGAGGGTGTCGAACGTGCAAAGTCGAGGAGGGCGGAGACGAACGCGCCCCCCGACAAGGCCCGCGCCTGCTTCAGATCACGGATGGCGCCGGCCCTGTCGTCATCGGCGAGACGGCGGATGGCGCGTGCGACGGCTTCATCGCTTGCTCGATCGGTTGCCTGCAGCAGCTTCAGCTCCAGCCCGCAGCGGCGGCACTGCTCCGAGCTGTCGACGCGGGCGCGACAATTGGGGCAACGGTCCATAACCTTAACCTGGCAGAGCCGGAACCAAGAAATCCCGACTCAGGATTCCAGATAGAAGATCAGATCGGACAGCCCGTCCATCGCCTCGTGGATGGCGATATCGTCGTGTGCCGCGACCGCATCGCGCAGCGTCTCGATCAGGTTCACCAGGTCTTCGCGGTCCTCCGCATTGGCGGTCTCCATCAGGCGCTCGGCCTTTTCGATCAGGGCCGTGGCCTGAACGCTGTCGCGTCGCTCGGCACTCGCCGCGACGCTTTCCCCGAGGGTCTCAGACCCATCGCTCGGCTCGCTGCTGAAGTCGCCGTCGATGAGTGCGCCGATGCGAGCGCGTGCGGCGGCCATGGTGTCCTGCTCGAAGCGGGCGGTGGCGTTGTCGATGACGATGCGCTGCTCGAGTCCGGTGCGCTTCTCGCGCGAGGTCACCTTGAGGATGCCGTTCACGTCGAGCGAAAAGGTGGTGACGATGACGTTGCCGGCCGGCGCGTCGCTCAGACCCTCAATGCGGAAGGCGCCGATCTCGGTGTTGTTGAGCGCGTCCGGGTCCTCACCTTGGTAGACGCGCACATCGATCGCGGGCTGGCCGTCCTCGATGGTGGAGAAGGCCTCGCTCTTGGTCACCGGGATCGGGGTATTCTTGCGGATCAAAGGGACATAGACAAAGGGGTAGAACTCGCCGTTGAGCTCGCCCAACGCGCTGGTCCCGAAGGTGTAGGGCGTGACGTCCACCAGCACCCGCGAGACGCGCTGCCCCCCGATCACGGCCGCCTGGATGGCCGCGCCGCTCGCCACGCACAAATCCGGATCGACCTCGCTGCGCGGCTGCATCCGCAGCAGCTCTTCGAGACGCTGCTGGATCAAGGGGGTGCGAGTCGCGCCGCCGACCAACAACACCTCACTAAGGTCGTCGATGCCCAGACCGGCCCCCTCGAGCGCGGTGTGCACCGCGTCCATGGTCTCGTCGATATAGGGCGCGATCATCGCCTCGTAGTCGTCGCGCGAGAGCTCCAGGGACAGGTTGACCGGCTTGCCCTGGTGCTCGAGCAGATACTCCTCGTCGATCCGTACGAAGGGGGCGTCGCTGAGCGCGATCTTCGCGGTTTCAGCCGCGCGGGTCAGACGCGCCATCGCGACGCGGTTCGCACTCGGGTCAGTGCCCTGATCCTTGAGATGGGCGACCAGGTGATCGAGGATCCTCCCGTCGAAGTCGTCGCCACCGAGCTGGTTGTTGCCGTGGCTCGAGAGGACCTCGGTCACCTCCTTGGCGAGACGCACGACCGAGACGTCGAAGGTGCCGCCGCCCAGGTCGTAGACCAGGATGGTCTTGGGCTCCTGGTGGTCGACCTCGTAGGCCAGCGCCGCAGCGGTCGGCTCGTTGATGATGCGCACCACCTCGAGCCCGGCCAGTTGACCGGCATCGCGGGTCGCCTGGCGTTGCGCATCGGAGAAGTAGGCCGGGACCGTGATGACGGCCTTGCTCACCGGTTGGCCCAGATCGGACTCGGCGGCGCGCTTGAGCCGGCCGAGGATGAGCGCCGAGATCTCCTGCGGGCTGTAGCGTTGCGCGCCCATCGCGATGACGGTGTCCTCGCCCATACGCCGCTTCACCGAGCGGATGGTGCGTTCCGGGGCCAGCACGTATTGGTTGCGTGCGCTCTGACCGACCAGGAGGGCGCCGTCGTCGGCGATCCCGACCACGGAGGGCAGGATGGGGTTGCCGTCGACCGGGATGAGTCGGACGCGCCCCTCCTCGACCACCGCGACCTCGGAGTTGGTGGTGCCGAGATCGATGCCGATGATGATGTCGCTCACTGGGGATGGTCCTCGAATTTGTTGACGATGACGTCGGCGAGACGCAAGAGCGACTTGCCGTGCCGATAACCGGTGCGCAGCTCCGCCAAAACCGTGCCGATCGGCAGGGCGGGATCGCGCCCGACCTCGAGTGCACGCATGATCCGCGGATCGAAGGGCCGCCCGACGGTCTCGATCGGACGCACCTCGCGCCGATCCAGGGTCTCGTCGAGCCGGCGCAGGTTCATGCTCAAGCCTTGGGTCATCCCCGTGATGAACTCGGCTGCACCGCTGGCGTGCGCAAGCCAATTCGGCCGATAGGCGGCGGCCTGACCGCGGCCGTCCCGTAGCCGGTCGCGCAGCTCGACGAGCTCGAGCAGGATGTCGCGCTCGGCGTTCAGGGCGATGTCGCGGGTATCCTGCTGTCGCCGCGAGAGTTCGGCCGACAGATGCTCGTTCGCCTGCCGGAGGCTGTCGAAGAGGTCGCGAAACTGCTCGAGCGCGGTCTTGACCTGACGTGACTCGAGCTTGACCTCGTTCTTGAGCGCGGCCAGCTCGGCGAGCAGGGTGAAGAGATCGGGCGCGTCGGTCTCGTCCGTGTCGTCGATGCCCGCATCCGAGCCCTCGCGTGCGTTCGGTTCCTCCTCCAGGTAGGCCCGGAACCGCTCGAGCAACGCCGCCTTTGCGTCCTCCATGCGTCAGACCTCGCCGCGCAGCAACGCGGACAGCGTCGCCCGCTTCGGGCGTCTCGGCTCGCCTAGGGGCGCGGCCTTGGCCAGGATGTCCGCGGGGGTCGGCGGGGTCTGATCGAAGAGCGTATAGGCGAGCCGATCGCGACGCGTGCGGATCTTCTCGTAGGCCGCGCGCAACGCCTCGAAACCCGCCGGATCGCGCTCCGGGGAGGCGCGGTGCAGACCGGCGAGATAGGCCGCTTCGATGGCGGCATCGTCCGCATCGGAGGGGACGCCGAGGATGAGAAAGGGGTCGGTCATGCGATCAGGGTCCGGTGGTTGTTGAACCGCGCCCGGCGGGGCATGCGGCGCTGTCGTTTGGGTTCGATCTCGCGCGGGCCCGCGGGGTCGGCAGGGGCGCGGTTCAGATGGTCAGGGTTCGGATTGGCCGGGCTCTCCGCGCCGGCCCGCTCAGCGGCGCTTTCGTTTGGCGCGGTTGCGTTTGCGCGTGCTCGGAGACGGCCCGGTGTCGAAGATGCCCGAATCCGGGAAGGGCAGATCGTCGAGATCGAGGTCCGCCGCCAGCGCGTTGATCATCCTATCCAATGCGTCCTTGCCGATTGCGCGCTCCATCGCGCGCATCGATTCGCCGACCGGACCCGGCATCTGCATCAGGGCGCGAAAGCCGCTTGGACCGAGGGTGCGAACCATGTCGGCGAGGAGCGCGATCGACCTCCCGTCCATGTCGCCGTCGACGAGCGGGGCGTCGATGTCGTCGTCTTCGTCATCCCAGACGTCGTCGATGAAGCCGCCTCCGAAGCCACCGCGCGGTGGCCCACCGAAGGGCAACGAAGGTCCGCTCAGGGCCTCGATGATCCGATGCACCAGCCGCGAGTCGCCGTTGTCGCGCGCGCGCTCGAGCGCCCGCTCCAAACGCAGTGTCTCGCGCATCGGGATGTTCCAGGGCACAACCCCGCGGTGACGGGCCTCGAACGCATGCAGCTCGAAGACCGGCTCGCCGCGCCAGCGCTTCAAGGCAGCATCCGCGAAGGCGAGCCGCGCATCGTGCAGCTCGGTGCGTCGCAGGGTTTCGCAGATCGACTCGATCTCGGCCTGATCGAGCTTGAGTCGGGCCGCGCGTTTGAGCGGGTCGTTCAGCTGTTGACTGACCTCGCTCGGGAGCTTGGCACCCGTGTCCAGATGCGCCCTAAGTCGCGAGAAGAAGGCTCGCAGGTCGGCCTCGTCGGGTGTGGGTGACTTGGAGAGCCCGAGCTGCTTCAACAGCCGGGCCCCGAGAATACCGCAGGCGCTCGCCTCCAGCACGAGGATGAGGCGTGCAGCCAGTCCGTTGCCGAGACCCTCGGCCAGGGCGAGCAGACGTCCCTCGCCCTGCGGATCGAACGCGAGCAACTCGGCCAAACCGCGCACCAGATCCAAGCGTTCACGCGTGCGCTCGGTGCGGCTCCAGTCCTCGGCCAAGGCCAGTGCCCTCATGGCCAAGTCGGGCCGCTGATCCCTCAGGTTTTTGCGCGCGTGGGCGAGATGCGCCTCCACCAGCCGCTCGCGCACACCGCTGTTGATCGGATCAACCGCCAGGATGTCGGCCGCGATGGTCGCCGCCTTCTTGAAGGCCCCGCTCGCGATGGCGGTATCCATGGCGGCGGCCAGAACCGCCTTGTCGGTCGGCCAGTGGTCTTGGGCGCGCTTGAGGATCCGGCGGGCGTCCTTGAGCGCCTTGCCGCCGCGCAGGTAATAGGCGATCAGCCCGAGATAGGTGGCGCGGTCGTCGGGGTCGTACTCGAGGCTGGATTCCAGCTCGGCCGCAATCGTTCCCGGCAATGACTCCGGGTCGGAATCCGGCTCCATCCGCTGGAGGATTTGAAAGAGGGTTTCGGCGCGACGACGAACGAGCGCGATCCGCAACGCGGTCTCGCTGCCCGGCTCGACGCGATGTTCTGCGGCATCCAACAGGAGGTCCGCATAGTCCTGCCAGTAGGTGACGACATTCCACGGATCGGGATCCGCCTCGCTCTCCCAGGCATCCAGAAGGTAGCCGTCGATCTTGCGCAGCGGCTTGCCGCTGACCTCGATCCACCATTTCGCGTCGGTCTGCGGTTTCGGCAAGAGCAGACGCAGCCCACGCTCGTGGACCCAGGTCTCGCCGAGTACCCGGCGATGCCGAAACATCAGACGCAGAAGCTCTTTCGGTTGCGGCGAATCGCCGAGGGTCTGCAGCTCGTTCCAGAGGATCGCGCGCTCGGCGGGCCAGCCGCGCAGAGAGAAGACCAGATCGCGTGTCGCCGGGCCGACCTCGCGGAGCTTGGGTGCCAGCTCGATCTCGGAGAGCAGCGCCAGGCGAGCCGCATCGCGCAGTCGGGCGAAGCCCGAGTTGTCCTCGACGCGGTCCAGGAGCTTGGCCCCCTCGTTGCGTGCCTCCTCGGTCCAGTCGCCCCGATGATCGCGCGCGGCGGGGTCGAGACGGCTCAATGCCTTGAGGATCTGGACGAGATCACGATAGGGCGAGCGGAACGGGATCGCCTTCAGCGCCTGCGCGAGCGCCTGATCGTTGCCGACACAATAGGCGTCGAGCGCCTCCTCGGCGACGGTCGCTTGGACACGGATGGGATCCTCGGCGGGCAGGGCCTCGGCAATCCCGGCGGTGCCGGCGAGCGTCTGGGCCGCCAGGTGGCCAAGCAGCAGCGCTCCGGATCCCGGATCGGCCTTTAAGGAGGGATCCTCCAGCATCGGCATGACCTGAGCGACACGGCCCAGACGGAGCAGGCAGACGACATGGTCCGGATGCACAGGGAGTGTCCCCGACGCGGCGCGGTTCTCCCACATCACCAGCGCCTCCTTGTGCATGCCTTTGGCGCCGAGCTGACGGGCCCGTCCCTCGTAGGCATCGGCAAGACCGCCCCGAAGCGCATCCCTGTCGTTGCCTTCCGGGGCCTGCTTCAGCAGCTCCTTGAAAGCCGCCATCGCCTCGCGAAAGCGCCCGGCATCGAGATCGGCACGCGCCGACTCGGGAGTCACCGCGGACGTCTGCTGGCGAGCCTTGAGCGATGGTCGCTTCTGCTTTCTTGCCATATCGAATCGAATTAAGGGGGCGAAAGGAGGGGACGACTGGCCTGCCAGTATACATCGACTCCTCGGCAACCTTCAGCTTCGAAAGAGCGCCGCGAGATTGCGAGCGATGGCCACACCGCAGACCCGGGGGAGGTGCGCACGATGCACTCCGAGGGTTATCCTTCATACCATGCAGACGTCCAACCCCCTTCGGAACGACTGATGCGACTACAAGGACCCCTGCCGATTGTGCGAACACTGGCGCTGCGTCTGGCGCTCTTCTCGCTGCTGTGGTGGGTGTTGACCGAGGGGCAGCCGGGTTCTTGGCCGCTCGGCAGTCTCTTTGTTGTGCTGGCCACTGCCTTGAGTCTGGCACTGTCGCGTCCGGTACCCTGGTCCGTGGTCGGTTTTGCCCGCTTCGTTCCTTTCTTTCTCTGGTGGTCGCTGCGTGGAGGGGTCGATGTCGCCTGGCGGGCCTGTGTGCCGACTCTGCCCATCGCACCCGGCATCCTGACCTATCGGTTTCGCCTTCCGCCCGGTCGGGCGCGTGTCTTCATGACGGCCGTCATCAGCCTCCTGCCGGGAACCTTGAGCGCCGAGATCGTTCGGAATGAGCTCTTCGTCCACGTTTTGGATCAGCGTGCTTCAAGCGAGGCGGATCTGGCGGCTTTGGAAGACAAGGTCGGCGCGCTCTTTCGTGTTTCGCCAAGCACGCCGCAGAGCACCCATGCCGAGACATCATGAGCCTTTTGTATCTCGTACTTGCCCTCGTCTTGATCTTCACGCTGGCCGCCGGGCTTTGGCGCATCCTGCGCGGACCCACACCGGCGGATCGGATGCTCGCGGCCCAGTTGTTCGGCACCACTGCGGTCGCGGTTCTGCTGCTGCTCGCCGAGGCTTCCGGGCACCCGGCGGTGCGCGATGTCGCACTGGTGTTTGCCCTCCTGGCCGCCGTCACTATGGTGGCCTTCGTGCGCCGGAGCTGGAGCGGCGAGGAGGAGGCCAGCCATGTCGATCCTTGATGTCGTCTCGACCGGCCTGCTGGTCCTCGGCGGAGGCTTCTTCCTCGCCGGGACGGTGGGCCTGCTGCGCTTCCCCGATGTCTACACCCGTCTGCATGCCCTGACCAAGGCGGACAACCTGGGGCTTGGGTTGATCGTGGCCGGGCTTGCGGTGCAGGCGGAGTCATGGGCAGCGGCGGGCAAGTTGGCGCTGATTTGGCTCCTGGTCCTGGTCGCCTCGGCCTTTGCCTGCCATCTGGTCGCGCGTGCTGCGCTGCGCCGCGGGATCCGGCCATGGACCTGATCGGCACCATGGAACTGATCGCACCGGTCGCCTGGGCCATCGATGGCCTTCTCGCACTCCTGCTCCTTTGGCTTGCGGCACGAGCCCTGTCGAGCCCGCGGTTGCTGGAGGCCGTGGTCCTCTTCGTCGGCTTCGGTCTGACCCTGGCGCTGGTCTGGGTCCGGCTCGACGCCCCGGACATCGCATTGGCCGAAGCGGCAATCGGTGCGGGCTTGACCGGCGCCTTGTTGCTCGCAGCACTCGCCCGGCTGCCCATGTCGATGCGAGCCGAGTCGGGCCAAACAGAAAACACGCCATCGAAGGAACGTCGAGATGCCGAGACATGACCGCCCGCGCCGATGCGGCGTTGTGACGTGAAACCAATGGGGTCGGCCTCACGCGCCGGGCATCTGCTCCTGATCGCGCTCCTGGCCGTGATCTTCGGCGGGCTCGCGCTCGCCGTCCTCTCGCTCCCGTCCGACGCGCCGGGACTCTCCGCACAGGTCGAGGCGGCGATGGCCGACACCGGGGTAACGCATCCGGTTACGGCCGTGCTGCTCGACTTCCGCGGCTACGACACCCTGCTCGAGATGGTCGTCTTGCTGTTGGCGTTGGCCGGTGTCTGGTCCTTGGCCGAGGGCTCTCCCATCGCCGATCGGCGGCCCGGCACCATGCTGGACCGGCTGAGCCGGCTCTATGCGCCGCTGATGCTCATGGTGGCCGGCTATCTCCTGTGGGCCGGGAGTGCATCCTCCGGCGGGGCCTTCCAGGCCGGTGCGGTGCTCGGTGCGGCCGGCGTGGTGTTGACCCTCACGGGCTGGCGGTTGCCGGTCGCCTTGGCGGGGTGGCCGCTGCGGCTGATCCTGGTGGCGGGCGTGGCGGTCTTCATCCTCGCGGGCCTGGTCTCGTTCTTCTTCGGCGCGGTTTGGCTGGACTATCCGCTCGAATGGGCCGGCGCGCTCATCCTGCTGATCGAGGCGACCGCCAGTCTCTCCATCGGGGCGACGCTGGCGGCGCTCTTTCTCGGCGGACGCCCGGAGGAGCAGCCATGACACCTGCGGTCCTCTATGCCCTGACGGGGCTCGGGCTCTTCGTGCTCGGTCTCCACGCCTTGATCGTGCATGCCCATCTGCTGCGTAAGATCCTGGCGTTCAACGTGATGGGCAGCGGCGTCTTCCTGGTCCTGGCCGGCCTGGCAGGGCGCACGCCCTCGGGGATCCCGGATCCGGTGCCCCACGCGATGGTGATTACCGGGATCGTGGTGGCGGTTGCCGCCACGGCCCTGGCACTCAGTCTCATGCTGCGTGTGACGGGGGCAACCGGGCACGCCCGCTTGCCCGACGAGACCGAGCGCTGACCCGGTGGATACGGCTGTATTGCTCCAAAGCGGGCTGACTGCGCCCATCCTGGTGCCCCTGATCGGCGCACTGCTCGCCTTCGTCATACGACGGTGGGCGACCCCGATCGGCCTGCTCAGTGTCGTTGCACTCCTCGGAGCCGTGATCCTCCAGGTCCCGAGCCTCTTTGCCGATGGCCCGCAGCGCCTTGCGGTGGGCGGCTGGGGTACGCCACTGGGCGTCGATCTCTATGCGGACGGGTTGAGCATCGCGATGCTGCTCATGAGCGGCGTCGTCGGGCTCGGGATCAGTCTCTACGCGGCCGCCTATTTCCGGGGCACTCCCGCCCGCGGGCAGGCATTCTGGCCGCTCTGGCTGTTCCTGCTGACGGCGCTCAATGCGCTCTTCCTCTCGGCCGATATCTTCAATCTCTATGTGACGCTCGAGATCCTGGGTCTCTCGGCGGTGGCGCTCACGGCGATTGCGGGCGGTGCGGATGCGCTGGTCGGAGCCATGCGCTATTTGCTGGTCAGCCTGCTCGGATCGCTCGCCTATCTGCTCGGTGTCGCACTGCTCTATCACGCCTACGGGACGGTCGATATCGCCCTGCTGGCCGAGCGGATCGCCGCGGAGCCGGCCGCGTGGGCCGCGATGGGCTTGATGAGCGCCGGCCTGATGCTCAAGACGGCGCTCTTCCCGCTGCACTTCTGGCTGCCCCCGGCGCATGCCAGCGCAGCGGCACCGGTCAGTGCGGCGCTCTCGGCGCTCGTCGTGAAGGGCTCTTTCTATCTGCTGCTGCGACTTTGGATCGCGCTCTTCGGCGAGCTCGCGGGCGGGGTCGCGACGCTGCTGGGTCTGCTCGGCGCGGCGGCCATCCTTTGGGGCTCGATCCAGGCCCTGGTTCAGACCCGCCTGAAGCTGCTGATCGCCTATTCGACGGTGGCCCAGATCGGCTATCTGTTTCTGGCCTTTCCGCTGGCCGTCGGGACCGGGATCACGGCCTGGAGCGGTGCGCTCTATCTCGCCCTCTCCCATGCCTTGGCGAAGGCGGCGATGTTCCTGGTCGCCGGGAATCTGCTGCGCTTCGGCGGGCATGATCGGATTGCGGAGCTTGATCGGGTCGTCCAGCGTCTGCCGCTGAGCATGGCGGCCTTTGCCTTGGCCGGGGTCAGCATCATGGGGTTGCCGCCGAGCGGCGGCTTCATCGGGAAATGGTTATTGCTGGAGGCGGCGCTGACCGAGGGTCGCTGGGCCTGGGCGATCGTCATCGTCCTCGGCGGCGTTCTGGCGGCGACCTATGTCTTCAAGGTCGTCGGCAATGCCTTTACCCAGTCCGAGAACCCGCATCAGGCGCAGCCGGTGCCGGCAACCATGGAGTGGGTCGCCTTCGCACTGGCCGTGGGGGCGGTGCTGATGGGGTTGATCGTCTCCCAGCCGCTCGCCTTGCTCGAGATCGGCGACCCTTTCGGGATCCGGGCGGAGGCTGCGGTGCCATGACGTTGGACGCTTGGGTTCCGCTCTTGGTCCTCTGCAGCTCTCTGGTTCCGGGTCTTCTGATCTTCGGTCTGGAGGAGTCGCGGGTGCGTCTGCGGACCACGCTCAACCTGGCGGGGGCCTTGACCAAGCTGGCGCTGGTCGGGGTCATGCTCTGGGGCGTCGCCCACGGGCACACCTACGAGGTCCGCGTCACCTTTCTGCCGGGTTTGGATCTGGCCCTGCGCGCAGGGCCGCTGGCACTTCTTTTCCTGGTTCTGTCGAGCCTGCTGTGGTTGGTCACCACCATCTATGCCATCGGCTATCTCGAGGGCTCGCCGCACCGCAGCCGCTTCTTCGGGTTCTTCAGCCTGTGCGTGACCGCAACCGTCGGGGTCGCCATGGCCGCCGACATGCTGACCTTCCTGCTCTTCTACGAGATGCTGACCCTGGCGACCTACCCCCTGGTGGTGCATCGCGGCACCGAGGTCGCGCGCCGGGCCGGTCAGGTCTATCTGGCCTATACGATCGGCGGCGGTGCCCTGATGCTGCTCGGGATCGTCTGGCTCTACACCCTGACCGGGACGCTGGAGTTCACGCCCCGCGGGTTCGTCTCCGAGCTGGACCCGTCGCATCATTCGGCCCTGATCCTGATCTTCGTCTTCCTAATCACTGGGCTCGGGGTGAAGGCGGCACTGATCCCGCTGCACGCCTGGCTGCCGATGGCCATGGTCGCGCCGGCGCCGGTCAGCGCCCTGTTGCATGCGGTCGCGGTCGTCAAGGCCGGCGCCTTCGGGATTGTGCGCGTGGTCTACGAGGTCTTCGGGGTCGAGTTCGCGGCCCTGCTCGGGGTCATGATGCCGCTGGCCATCCTGGCCGCGGCAACCATCCTTTACGGATCGCTTCGCGCCGTCTTCCAGGATGATCTGAAGCGGCGGCTCGCATTTTCGACCGTCAGTCAGGTCTCCTACATCGTCCTGGGGGTCGCCATCGCCAGCCCCATCGCCACCGTCGGCGGTCTGGTACATCTGGTGCACCAGGGTCTCATGAAGATCACACTGTTCTTCTGCGCCGGGAATCTGGCCGAGACCTTGGGGATCCACAAGATCAGCGAGATGAACGGGGTGGGCCGTCGGATGCCCTGGACCATGGTGGCCTTCACGGTCGCGGCCTTCGGGATGATCGGCGCCCCGCCGGTGGCCGGCTTCATCACCAAGTGGTACCTGGGACTGGGTGCCTTGGATGCGGGCCAACATTGGGTGCTGTTGGTCCTGGCGGGGAGCAGCCTGCTCAATGCAGTCTATTTCCTGCCGATACTCCATGCCGCCTGGTTCCGAGAGCCACCCGCAACCTGGCCGGAAGAGCGTGAATTCGGGCGTCGCGAGATCGCACCCGCGCTCCTGTGGCCGCCACTGGTAACGGCGGTGGCCGCCCTATTGGCCGGGCTCTTCGCGGCGCTGCCGTTCAGTCCGCTGGAGTGGGCGCGCTTCATCGCGGAGCAGGAGTTCTCGCGACCGTGAGTGCGGGACTCCTTCAATCCGCGGTGCTGTTCGCCCTGGTTTGGCCCTTCGTTGCGGCGGCAACGTGGACGATCCGCGCGGCACGTCCATGGGTGATCGGGCTTTTGCCCTGGTCGGCGGTGCCCGCGCTGGCAGTCGCGTTGTCGGTCCCGGACCTGACTCTGTCGCTGCCCGAGACCCTGCTGGGAAGCGGGCTGGCGCTCGATGCGACCGGGCGGGTCTTCCTGGCGACGACGGCACTGCTTTGGTTGGCCGCGGGTACGCTGATGGCCCTTGAACGCCGCGCCGATGCCGGCGAACGGCGTTCGGCCGTGCCGGCGCTGCTCGCGACAGGGGCCGGATTCGCTCTCGCCTTGGCGGACGACGGACTCTTGTGGTTCGCCGCGGGGACCCTTGCGGGCTATGCGACCTATGCGTTGATCCTGCAAGCGGCGACACGACCGGCGCGCATCGCCGGCCGACGGCTGGTCATTCTGCTCGTGCTCAGTGATCTGCTGCTGTTCGAGCTGTTCCTGATCCTCGCCCATGCGGCCGGCGGGACCTCCTTCACCGCCCTGCGCGGGGCGGTTGCAGCGACCGACAGCCCGGCATTCGTCCTGACGCTCATGACGCTCGGGTTCGGCGTGAAGGCCGGTGTGCTCGGTGTTCATCTGTGGCTGTTGCCCGCGTTCGGGTCGACGACCCTCGGGGTGCGCGTCGCGCTGATCGCCTTCGTCGCCGCGGCCGGCCTGCTCGGCTGGTTGCGTCTTCTGCCGTTGGGCGAGATCGCCTGGGGCAACGCAGGCATGGCGTTGCGCTGGTTGGCGTTAGCGACGGCGGTCTATGCCCTCATCTCGGGTTTTGCAAAGACCGGGCAACGCACACGTGCAGGCAGCGTCCTGATGGCGCTGACGGCCCAATGGCTCTGGATGCTCGCTGCGGCGCTGCAACGCCCCGAGTCGGGTGACGCCATCGCGGCCCTCTTGCCGATGCTCGCGCTGCAGTCAGGCGTCGCGCTGGCCGCGCTCGTGCTGTTGGGCGACGCCCGCCCGATCCGGCCCCGCGCGTTGCGCCCGGCGATGTCCTGGTTCGCCGTCGTCCTGGTCGTGCTCGCACCACTGCCGATCTTGTCGGTGTGGATGGATGCCGGGCCCTTTGCCGCACTTGCGCTCTGGTGGCCGTCGGTCGCGGCGGCGCTTCTGCTCGGTCGGTTTGTCGGGGCGATGGCCTCGCACAAGGGAACCGCGAGTCGGCCGAGGTCTCCGCGCGGCCGAGTCACCCTCGGCGCCGCCCTACTCGTCGCCTCTGCCGTGGGTGCGGCGACAAGCCTGCTCGGATACCCCCCGACCGGCCTTTGGTCGCCGATTCAGGCCGATACGCCCGACTGGTCCTTGAACTCGGCTGTCGCGGTCGCGGCTCTCGCCGGAGGCGTCTCGCTCGGTTGGCTCGCGTCGCTGCGCGCACGGTATCGCCCCGCGCGCGATTCGAACGCCTGGCCGAACCCGCTGCACTCCGTGCATGAACGGATGCGCGCCCTGCGCGGATGGCTGCGTCGCATCGCGCAGATCCATCTGCCGGGTTGGCGCGACGCGATCCTGGACACCCTTGCGGCAGCCGCGTCGAGCGCGTCTCCGGGCGCGCTCGCGCGTCGGGCCGAGGCAAGGCTGATCCGCTGGGAAGTCGCCTTGGCGATGTTCGTTCTGCTCGGGGCGACAGTGGCGTGGTTGGGTGGTTGAGGTCGGCGTGCAAACATTGCCGCTCGCACGGAAAGCCTCTAACCTCTGGCGGATACGAAACAACGCAGAGAGCACGCCATGGATTTCGTCGCCGACAAAGATGCGGATCTGATCCCCTTCGTGTTGTCTCAGATCCTCGATACCTCGATCAACGGCATCACACTCTCCGATCCGGATCAAGAGGATAACCCGATCGTCTACGCCAACGAGGCGTTCGAGTTGATCACGGGTTACAGCCGCGAGGAGATCGTCGGGCACAACTGCCGCATCCTCCAGGGTCAAGACCGCGACCAGGAGGCGCTGGAGAAGGTCCGCGAGGCGATTCGCGAGCGCAAGCGGACCACGGTCACGTTGCGCAACTATCGTAAGGACGGGGCGCTCTTCTACAACCGATTCTCCATTCGTCCGTTGTACGATCGCCAAGGCAAACTGATCTATTTCCTCGGCGTCCAGTACGACGTCACCGAGCAGGTTCATGCTCGGGAAGAATTGGAACGGCTCAAGGAGATGTTGCGTGTCGCCGACCAAGAGACCGGCTAGGGCCGGGGCATCCGTGACCCGGCAGCGCAGGAGCCAAAGGAATACCCATCATGTCGAAGGTGATCGAAACCGAGCAGCCGCAGGGCGAGCTCAAACGTGCGGGGCAGTTCCACGGCTATGTGGTGGCGATCGGCGCGTCGGCCGGCGGGCTCGATGCCTTGGAACGTTTCTTTCAGTCCTTGCCGACCGATCTGGGCGCCGCCTACGTGGTGATCCAGCATCTCTCGCCGGATCACAAGAGCATGATGGCCAATCTGCTCGGCCGCCACACCTCGATGCCGGTCGTGACGGTCGAGCACGACATGCGCATCTTGCCCGACCGGGTCCATCTGATCCCGCCGGCCAGCATGATGAGCGTCTCGGGCGATGCATTGCGCCTGACCCCGAAAAACCCGCGCGGACTCACCCTGCCGATCGACCTCTTCTTCACCTCGGTGGCCAAGGCGTTCGGCAAGCATGCCATCGGCGTCGTGCTCTCCGGTACCGGCTCCGACGGCACACGCGGAGCTGTTGCCATCAACGACGCCGGGGGGCTGTTGCTCGCCCAAGAGCCGGAGTCCGCCAAGTTCGACGGCATGCCGCGCAGTGCGATCGCCACCGGCTTGGTCGACGCCATCCTGCCCCCGGACGAGCTGGGTCCGCGCATCGTAGAGCACATCCATCAGATCCCTCGCGCCAAGGTCCGGCCCGAGGATCGCGGCTTGGGCATCGATAAGGACGACGCCTTCGAGGAGACGATGCACCTGTTGCAGCATCAGGGCGGCATCAACTTTCGGGAATACAAGCCGGCGACCGTGATGCGCCGAATCGAGCGGCGGATGCAGGTCCGCCACACCCCGGATCTCGCCAACTATGTCCGGCTGCTCGACAACGATCGGGGCGAGCTGGCGGTCCTGCGCCGCGAGATGTTGATCCCGGTGACCAGTTTCTTCCGCGACCCGGAGACCTTCGACATCCTCGCCGAGACGGTCGTGAAGACCATCGTTGCGGAACGGGGCGAGAACCAACCGATCCGGGTGTGGGTGGCGGGCGCCTCCACCGGCGAAGAGGCCTATAGCCTGGCGATCTTGTTTGCCGAGGCCTTCGACCGTGCGCGACGCTGGCCGAACTTCAAGCTGTTCGCAACCGACGTGGAGCAGCAGAACGTCGAGGTCGGGGGTGCCGGGGTCTTCTCGGAGGCGATCACGGCGGAGCTCTCCCCGGAGCGCATCGAGCGCTTCTTCTACAAACGCGGCAACCACTTCGTCGTCAAAAACGAGATCCGCCAGAGCATCGTCTTCGCCAAGCATAACTTGCTCGAAGATCCGCCCTTTACGCGAATGGATCTGGTCTCGTGTCGCAACCTCCTGATCTATTTCCGCACCCAGGCCCAGGAGCGGGCGCTGCGCCGCATCCAGTATGCGTTGGCGCCCGGCGGCTTCCTCTTCCTGGGACCGAGCGAGACCTTGGCCGAGCTCCAGTCGGACTTCACCGCCGTGAGCTCCAAGCACAAGATCTACCGGATCCTGCGCCATCTGTCGCTGCCGCTGGATCTGGCCAATACACCGCTCGCAGCGCGTGTTGCCGGCGCCCCGGGGCGTCGGCCCGGGCGGCGCGGTCATCAACTCGCCAGCGATGCCGCAGTCATCGACGCCGGGCAGTCGATGCTGCTGCGCGGCTATGCCCCTGCCAGCCTCTTGCTCAGCAATCGCTTCGAGCTGCTCCACGTCTACGGCGCGGTCGGCGACTATCTACGCATCGCCGAGGGCAGTGCGACCCTGGATGTCGCCAAGCTGCTTGCGGCCCCGCTCGCACCGGTCGCCCAAGCACTCCTGCACAAGGCGATGCGCAGCGCCACTCCCTTGCGCTCGGATATCCTAACCATCGAACTCGCGAACGGTTCCTCGCAGCGGCTGCGTCTCGTGGTGCGGCCGTTCGACGTGATTCAGGGCGAGTCGCATCTTTTGCTCTCCTTCGAGCCTAAGCCCGAGCCGCTTCCGATCGAGACGTTCGCGAGCACGGCGGGCATGGAGACGATCAACATCGATCGCGAGACGATCCAGCGTATGGAGACGCTCGAGCGCGAGCTGAATGCGACGCGCGAGAGCTTGCAGGCAACGATCGAGGAGCTTGAGACCGCAAACGAAGAGCTGCAGGCGACCAACGAGGAGCTGATGGCCTCCAACGAGGAGCTTCAAAGCTCGAACGAGGAGCTTCAATCGGTCAACGAGGAGCTTTACACGGTCAACGCCGAGAACCAGGAGAAGATCGAGATCCTCAATCGGCTCAATGCCGATCTGGACAGCATGGCCAAGGCCGCAGCCATCGCCACCGTTTTCGTCGATTCGTCGCTGCGCCTGACGCGTTTCACGCCCGAGGCGACCAGCCTCTTCAAGATCCGCAACGGTGATCTGGGGCGGCCCATCGACGATTTTGCGAACCTGCTTCAGTATCCGAGCTTCATCGACGAGCTGCATCGCACCGTCGACAGCGGCGAGATGCTCCAGCGCGAGATCCATGCCGCCAACGGGCGCGTCTATCTCGCGCGCGTCTTGCCCTACGCGGTGCGTCCGAACGAGGCGCGCGGTGCGGTCGCGACCTTCGTCGACATCACCACGCTCTACGATGTCGAGCGCATGCAGGCCGTGCTCGATTCACTCCCGGAGCATGTCGCCGTGCTGGATCCGAAAGGCGTGATCACGCTGGTGAATCGCGCCTGGCGCGAGTTCGCTGCCGCCAACGGCGACCCCGATCTGAAGGTCTCGGGCGTCGGCTCCAACTATCTCACCGCGTGCGATGGCGGCTCGGGCGACGATAGCCCCGGGGGGCGGACCGCATTGGAGGGCATCCGCGCGGTCCTCGATGGACGACGCGACGGTTTTGCAATGGAGTACCCCTGCCACTCTCCGCACGAGAAACGCTGGTTCTCCATGCACGTCGCACCGATTCGACACGTCGGTGGCGGCGTGATCGTCAGCCATATCAATGTCAGTCAGTGGACCGAAGCCGGCAACGAGGGCTAGCGACATGACGACGGCAACCGATCACCGAGGAACGAACCCCGCCAATCCGTTGGAGATTTCCGACGAGGAGCTGCGTACACGCGCGCTCCTCGCACTGCGGCAGGGTCACTTCGATCTGGCCGAAAAACTCCTTGTCGGCAAGGACGTCGACCAAACGGCTCTGGTGGAGAGCCTGCGCATTTATCAGGCTGAGCTGGAGATCCAAAACGAGGAGCTGCAGCGCAGTCATCATCGGACCCAGACCGTCCTGAACCGCTTCATGACCTTCTTCGATAGCCTGCCCGTGGCCGAGCTGGTCATCGACGGACAGGGGCTCGTCAAGGAGGCCAACGAGGAGGCAAGACGTCTATTCGGTCTTCGCGACACGGTCTATCACCAGTACTTCTTCGTCCGGCTGATCGAGGAGCCCGACCGCGGCCCGGCTATTCACGCGCTCGCGCATCTGTGCCCGGAGGAGCCGATCGATCTTCAGGAGCTGAAGTTCCGCACCAAGGCCGGCGAGGTCTTCATCGGCGACCTCCACATGGCCGCGCTGCCGACCGACGAGAACGAAGGGCGGCGCGTCCTCTGCGCCGTCGTCGACCGCACCGAGGCTGTCGTGCAACGCGAGGCATTGCGCGAGAGTCGCGAGCGCTATCGCGTGATCGCCGAGTTCAGCTCCGACTGGGAATACTGGATCGGGCCGGACGGGCAGTATCGATATGTGTCGCCGGCCTGCACCCGCCTCACCGGCTATCCGTCGGCGGCCTTCATCGCCGATGCGGACCTCTTCGGTCGCCTGCTTCATCCGGATGATCGCCGCCTCTGGGAACAACATCTCAAGGCCCATCTCGGCGACGCGTCGGGCGGTATCGCACCGCTCGAGCTGCGTGTCCGTCACCTTGATGGGCATGAATCCTGGATCGAGCATTCCTGTACTCCGGTCTTCGGCGAATCGGGGGATTTTCTGGGACGCCGAGGCGTGAATCGCGACATCACCGAGCTGAAACGCTCGCGCGAGCAGCTGCACTTTCTGGCACAGCACGACGTACTCACCGGACTCCCGAACCGGAGCCTCTTCCGCCAGCGCTTGGAGGAGGCGATCCCCCGCACGATCAGACGCGGCGGCGAGACGGCGCTCCTCTTCCTGGACTTGGACCGATTCAAGATCGTCAACGACACCCTCGGGCATCCCGTCGGCGACCTCCTGCTAAAACAGGTTGCCGTACGCTTGATGCAAGCCGTGCGGGCGAGCGATACCGTCGCACGATTGGGAGGCGACGAGTTCGTCGTCATCTCCGAGGATGTTCAAGAACCCAACGACGCGGCGATCCTCGCCAGACGTCTGCTCGATCTCTTTGCGACACCTTTCGACGTGGAAGGTCGCGAGCTCTTTCTCAGCTTGAGTATCGGCATCGGCATCTACCCGCTCGACGGAGCCGATGCCGACACCCTGATCAGGCACGCCGACATCGCCATGTACCGCGCCAAGGCGGCCGGCCGCAACGGCTTCAGATTCTTCGATCCGGAGATGTCGGAAGGAGCCGCGGAGCGCCTGCGCCTGGAGCAAGAGTTGCGGAATGCGCTCCCGCGCGACGAGTTGATGCTCGAATATCAACCCCAGGTCCGCCTGGCGGACAGCCGGCTGTGTGGCGTCGAGGTCCTGTGCCGTTGGAACCATCCGAGGCTGGGCCTGCTGTCTCCTGCCCAATTCCTGCCCTTGGCAAACGACATCGGGTTGATCGATCAACTGGATCTCTGGGTCCTCGAGCACGCCTGTGCACAGTTCGCCGCCTGGGGTCGATGCGGATTCTCGATACCGCGACTCGCCGTCAATTTCTCGGCACACAGGATTCAGAGCAGCGACGTGGCGGTGCAGGTCGAATCGATCCTCGCCCGAACCGGGATCGATCCGCGGCGTTTGGAACTGGATCTGACCGAGGCATCCCTTATGGATCACCCCGCAGGCACGATCGCCAATCTGGAGCAGCTCAGCGGGCTCGGCATCGCACTGGCGGTGGACGACTTCGGCACCGGCTGCTCGTCGCTGGCGTGCATCAAGCGCTTGGCGATTCGACGCCTGAAGATCGATCGCTCCTTCATCGAGCGGCTGCTGACCGGCAGCGACGACGAATCCATCGTGTACGCGATCATCGGCCTGGCGCGCAGTTTGGGACTGGGCGTGCTCGCCGAAGGCGTCGAAACATCCGCGCAGGCCGAGATGCTGATTCGCGGCGGCTGCGACGAGGCGCAGGGTTATTTCTTTGGCAAAGCGGTCGGAGCGGAGGAACTGACATCCCGCTATCGCTCGGAAAAGACTTAGTCACGCGCCAACAGTACGTCGAGCTCCCACGCTAGTCGTTGTCGTTGTCGATGACAACAACCGTCCCACCGTCATTCTCACGTCGAGTTGCTTGGCTGATTCTCAGACCGCTCCCCAGGCGGACGTCCGCGCTTGAGGTTCCGTCGAACCGAGCCCGTCGCAGGGGCAAAAAAGCATCGATCCGCGCACCGGCACCGATCAAACTCGATCGCCCGAGCCGCTTGAGACCTGCATACCGCCACCGGCATCGGAGACCGTAAAGGCCGATCCCGCCGTCACCAAAAGCCAAAGGGACTCCCCGTTCTTGCGCTTCATATCCAGCACCAGGGTCCGCGGCAATTGTCTGACATACCGGGTGATGACATCCATGACCCAACCGTGCGTGACGGCCAGAACACGTTCGCCGGGATGCCGGCCGGCCATCTCGTGCAATGCGCGGACGACCCGATCGGCGAACTCATCCGGCGACTCGCCGTCGTCGAATCGACAGTCAGGGTCTCTGCGCAGGATGTTCGCATGCAGACCCGGATGCCGTATCGACAGATTCCGTTTGGTCATTCCCTGGATCCGGCCGAAATTCCGCTCCTTCAAGCCTTCACAGCGGATCGGCGGGGGCAGTTCCAGGACCTCGGCGACGATCCGCGCGGTCTCGGCCGCCCTGCTCAGGGGGCTTGTCCAAACACGCGAAAAGGCGGAGCCTCTGAAGGCATCGGCCATTTCGAGTGCCTGTTGTCGGCCGTTCTCGTTGAGTGGGACATCGATCCATCCCTGCAAAACCCCGGTGATGTTCCAGTCGGTTTCGCCGTGACGGGTCACGCAGATCGTCGTCGGCGCGTACGCGGAATCCATGTCGGTCGTGAGGGTCATATCGGGTGGCGCGTCGGATTCCAATCTAGGCGGGTCGGCGTGCTTATGTTATACCGAGCGCGCGCGGCGTTCCAAAACGCAGGCTGTTTCCCGAGCGCGTGTGGTGAGGTATGCCGACAAGGCATCACGGCCTCTGGGGGCGAGGAGACGCAACACCGGCCCGGCGTGCGCGGCGCGTGCAATGGTGAAAAAACCCGCGTGCGTTCGGAATAGGCCCGGCGCCGAGACCCTCGGACGTTCGACGGCGTCGACACAAGACACAGGGGACGATGGATGAGCGAGAACATCAATCTGGTGCAGCGCCGCCGCGCGCAGCTGCAGAGCGCGGTCGGCGACCTGGGAAAGCTGGTCATCGCCGCCTTGAACCAATCCGTGGCTTGCCTAAGCCGACATGACCTCGAGCTGGCCGAGCGCATCATCGAAGGGGACGCGCAGATCAATCAGCAGCGGCGTGTGCTTGAGCAGGAATGCCTGGTGACGCTCGCGGCGTACAAGCCGGCCGGCGCGGATTTGCGTGCCATCGGCGCTTGTATGGAGCTGGTCTCGGAGCTTGAGCGGATCGGGGACTATGCCGCCGATGTCGCTCGCATCCTGCGCAGAGCAGGAGAGACGCGGTTCCCGAGCGAATCGGTCGAGGCGATCGTGGATGTCGCCGGGGATGCGATCGCCATGCTCGGCGAGGCATTGGACGCCTTCACCTGCGGTCAAGACGAGCAGGGTGCCCGGGCGAGCATCGCACGCGAGGATCAGGTCGACAGCAACGAGCAAGCCGTCATACAGCGCGTGCTGAACATGATGCGCGCCGATCCGGATTTCGCCGCGACCGGGACCTACCTCCTATGGATCGTGCACAACTACGAGCGGGTTGCGGATCGGGCGACCAACGTCGCCGAGCGTGCAATCTATGTCGCCTCCGGCGAGACGCTCGAGCTGGGGTAGGTCCGCGCGGCGGAATCGGTCACCGGCGCCGCCGATCAAGCTCACTTGACCGGGATCGTCATCGCATCCTTGCCGTTGCGTTTCAACAGGGCGCGAACCTTGTCGAGGGCAGCCTGATCGGCGTAGGGACCGGTGCGCACACGATGATAGGTCTCGCCGCTCGGGATGGTCGCTTTCTCTACACGACTCGAGATGCCGAGCAGCGCGAGCTCCGCCTTCAGTCGCTCGGCATCGCTCGCGCGCCTGAAGGATCCGACTTGGACCAGGTAGCCTTTGCCGTTCGATGAGGTCGGTACCGCCGGGGTCGGCTGCACCGTGTCGGCAGTGGCCGGAGGCTCGGGACGCGGCGCGGCGGGCGGCGGCGGTGGCGGCGGCGCGATATCGACCTCCGTATCGCGCAGCAGGTTGGGAAACTCGAAGCTCGGAGGCGCCGCCGCGGGTCGTTCGATCTTGGCCGGCACGACGGCGGGTGTCGTCTGCATGGCGTCCGGATTCTGAGTCCAATAGAGACCGACCCCGAAGGCTCCCAGCATCCCGCCGAACAAGAACCACCAGAGACAGGAACGACCCTGCTTGCCGCGCCGCGGCGTCGCCCGCGCGAGGCTCGCCCGCCGATAATCCCTGCTCATCTCACATGGCCTCCGGAGCGGAGACGCCGAGCAGACCCAATCCGTTGCGCAGTACCTCGCGCACCGCCAGGATCAGCTTGATCCGTGCGTCGCGCAGCCCCGCATCCGCGACCAGGAACTGATGGGCGTTGTAGTAGGTGTGGAGCTCGTTCGCCAGCTCGCGTAGATAATGGGTCAGCAGATGAGGCTCGGCCTTGAGCGCCGCCGCTTCGACCACTTCGGGATAGCGCGCCAGGGAACGCTGCAGTGCCAGCTCATGCGACTCGGTCAGTCGCTCCAGATTCTCGACACCGGGGCTCGGCTCCACCGGCATGCCCTTTTCCGCGGCCTGCCGCAGCACGCTGCACACTCGGGCGTGGGCGTATTGGACGTAGTAGACAGGATTGTCGGAGGATTCGGACTTGGCTAGATCCAGGTCGAAATCCAGATGCTGCTCGCAACGGCGCATGACGTAGAAGAAGCGCGCGGCATCGCGCCCGACCTCCTTGCGCAGCTGGCGCAGGGTCACGAACTCGCCCGAGCGTGTCGACATCTGCGCCTTCTCGCCCCCGCGATAGAGGATCGCGAACTGCACCAGGAGGACCTCGAGGCGCTCGACGTCGTCACCCATCGCCTGGAGCGCCGCCTTTACACGTGGGACATAGCCGTGGTGATCCGCGCCCCAGATGTCGATGACGCGCTCGAAGCCGCGCTCGAGCTTGTCCATATGATAGGCGATGTCGGAGGCGAAATAGGTGCTCTGACCGTTCTCGCGCACCACAACCCGATCCTTCTCGTCGCCGAAGGCGCTGGAGCGAAACCAGAGCGCGCCGTTGCGCTCGTAGACATGACCGGCCTCGCGCAGTCGCTCGATCGCCCGGGTGACGGCCCCGCTCTCGGCGAGCGTGCGTTCCGAGTACCACTCCTGATACTCGACGCCGAACTGAGCCAGGTCCTCGCGAATGTCGTCCAGGATGGTGTTCAGCCCCAGCTCGAAGACATAGCGGTAGCGGTTGTCGCCCAGCAGCTGTTTCGCGGCGGCGATGACCCCGTCGATATGCGCCTCCTTATCGCCGCCGCCCTGTCCGTCGGGCAGCGCATCGGGCGGAAGGCCGGCAAAGACCGTGGGCGCATCCACCCGATAGGCGTCGCCGTGCTCGCGATGCAGCGTCGCGGCGATATCCCAGACATAGTCGCCCTTGTAACCGTTGCTCGGAAAGGTCAGCTCCTCGCCGCACAGCTCGAGATATCTCAGCCAGACGGAGCTGGCGAGGATGTCCATCTGCCGTCCGGCGTCGTTGACGTAATACTCGCGGTGCACGTCGAACCCGACCGCCGCGAGCAGATCGGCAACAACCGCACCATAGGCGGCCCCGCGACCATGCCCGACGTGCAGAGGTCCAGTCGGGTTGGCCGAGACGAACTCAACCTGCACGCGCCGCCCGGCACCGATTCGGCTGAGCCCGAAGGCAGGGCCCGCGCTCAGGATCTCGGGGATCAGCCTGCGATAGGCGTCCTCGGCCAGAAAGAAGTTGATGAAGCCCGGGCCTGCGATCTCTGCACGCGCGATCAGCGGGGAAGGAGGCAGGGCGTCCAAGAGGCGTTGCGCGACCTCGCGCGGCTTGGCGCTCAGACGCTTGGCGAGCACCATCGCGACGTTGGTCGCGAAATCGCCGTGAGATGTGTCCTTGGTTCGATCCACTTGGGGGGCGGGAAGCCCGTCGGCGTAGCCCGTCGGGGCGTCGACGAGGCTCGCGAGTGCCGTGCGGATCAGATCGGTGATGGCCTGTTTCATAGGGACTTCATTGGAGTATCGGTCGGATCTGCAGGCGAAAAGGCCGGCAAGGCAGGTGGCGTGCCGCAAGGGGACGCGTCGTCAGGGCGATAGAATAACCGAATCGAGCCCCCGGAGGGACCGACCGACCCGGTGTTGTTCCCAAGACCGGCCCGTAGGGTGGACGAGCCAGAGCGAAATCCACCGATGCCTGCTACACCGCCGCGTTGCGCCTTGCCGGACACCGCGCGGGAGGCACTCCAGGAGCCGTTCAACTACCGGATCCAGGTCTCGCCGCGTCCCGAGCGAGATGCTGATTTCCGCGTGAGCTCGACGTTTGGCGCATCCACAGGTCTTTGCGGAGCCGCGGTCTAAAGTAACTTATTTTTTAATCTCTTAAACCGCGCCGGCTCCGACGATCGTCAAGTCTGTCGGGGCCGATCCCATCCAGAAACATCGCCTACCGCCCCAGGTGCGGTTTAAAACAAAAAGTACCGCTGAGCAAGCGGCAGCACCTTCGCCGGCTCGCAGGTCAACAGCTGGCCGTCGGCCCGGACCTCATAGGTCTGCGGGTCCACCTCGATGGTCGGCTGATAATCGTTGTGGATCATGTTGGACTTGCGCACCAGGCGACTGTCGCGCGTAATCCCGACCAGGCGCTTGAGGTCCAGTCGCTGCGGCTCGCCGGCCTCCAAGGCCCATTGCGAGACAAAGGTCATGCAGGTCGCGCTCAAGGCACCGCCGAAGGCACCGAACATCGGTCGATAATGGACCGGCTGGGGTGTGGGGATGGAGGCGTTGGGATCGCCCATCGCGGCTGCCGCGATCAGACCTCCTTTGATGATGAGGCTGGGTTTGGTCGCGAAGAAGGCGGGCCGCCAGAGCACCAGATCCGCGAGCTTGCCGACCTCGACCGAGCCGACCTCGTGCGCGATGCCGTGCGTGATCGCGGGGTTGATCGTGTACTTGGCGATATAGCGTTTCGCGCGGAAGTTATCGTGCTCGGCGGGGTCGCCCGGGAGCGAGCCGCGCTGGACCTTCATCTTGTGGGCGGTTTGCCAGGTGCGGCAGATGACCTCGCCGACACGACCCATCGCCTGGGAATCCGAGGAGATCATCGAGAAGGCGCCCAGATCGTGCAGGATGTCCTCGGCAGCGATGGTCTCGCGGCGGATGCGCGACTCGGCGAAGGCGACATCCTCCGGAATCGACGGGGACAGATGATGGCAGACCATCAGCATGTCGAGATGCTCGTCGACCGTGTTCACCGTATAGGGTCGAGTTGGGTTGGTCGAGGACGGCAGGACGTTCGGCAGGCCGGCGGCCTTGATGATGTCCGGTGCATGGCCGCCGCCCGCACCCTCGGTATGGTAGGTGTGGATGCAGCGATCCTTGAAGGCGGCGATCGTGTCCTCGACGAAGCCGGACTCGTTGAGTGTGTCGGTATGGATCGCGACCTGCACGTCCATCTTTTCGGCGACGCCGAGACAGCAGTCGATCGCGGCCGGCGTCGTGCCCCAATCCTCGTGCAGCTTCAGCCCCATGGCGCCGGCACGGACCTGCTCCTCCAGGGCATTCGGCAGACTGCCGTTGCCCTTGCCGAGGAAACCGAGATTGACCGGAAGCGCTTCGGCGGCTTGGAGCATGCGGCGGATATTCCATGGCCCGGGCGTGCATGTCGTGGCATTGGTGCCGGTCGCCGGCCCCGTACCGCCGCCCAGCATCGTCGTCACACCGGACATGAGCGCCTCTTCGATCTGCTGGGGGCAGATGAAGTGGATGTGGGCGTCGATGCCGCCTGCGGTCACGATCTGACCTTCGCCTGCGATCACCTCGGTCCCCGGTCCCACCAGGATGTCCACGCCGACTTGCGTGTCCGGATTGCCGGCCTTGCCGATCCCGACGATGCGGCCCTTCTTGATACCGATGTCGGCCTTGACGATACCCCAATGATCCAGAATCAAGGCATTGGTGATGACGAGATCCACCACCTCGTCGGCCTGGCGCTGGCATTGACCCATGCCGTCGCGGATGACCTTGCCGCCGCCGAACGTCACCTCGTCGCCGTAGTGGGTGCGATCCTCCTCGACCTGGATGAAGAGCTCGGTGTCGCCCAAACGTACCCGATCACCGACGGTCGGACCGTACATGGAGGCATAAGCCGCCCTGCTGATCTTACTCATGACTGATCTCCGTCGAGTGCGCCCATGACTTGGGCATTGAAGCCGTAGACGATGCGGTCGCCGGCATAGGGAATCAGGGTCACGGTGCGGGACTGACCCGGTTCGAAGCGCACGGCCGTGCCGGCGGGGATGTCGAGCCGACAGCCTCGGGTCTGCTCCCGATCGAAAGAGAGCGCCGAGTTGGTCTCGTAGAAGTGGTAGTGCGAGCCGACCTGGATCGGACGGTCACCGGTATTGGCAACCTTGATGGTCAGTCCGGGCCGGCCGGCGTTCAACTCGATGTCGCCCGGAACCGTGATGATCTCACCTGGAATCATGGGCCTACTCCTGACTAAACCGCGCCCGGCGCGGTATGAGATGTTTTTGGATGAGATCGCCCCCGGCAGACTTTATGACCGTGGGAGTCGGCGCGGTTTAGGACATTAAAAATATCGAATCCGAAAAACACATGAACCGCGTCAACTAAGACGGTAGCGAATCGCTTCAAGGTCGATCCCGAACACGGACCGGCCATGTTCTACCGGACGCGGTTCATCAGATGATCGGATCGTGGACGGTGACCAGCTTGGTTCCGTCCGGGAAGGTCGCCTCCACCTGGATGTCGTCAATCATCTCCGGGATGCCGTCCATCACATCCTCGCGGGTCAAGAGGGTTCGGCCGTAGTCCATCAGCTCGGCCACGGTACGGCCGTCGCGCGCGCCCTCCAGGATCGCGCAGCTGATGTAGGCGATCGCCTCGGGATAATTCAGCCGCACGCCTCTTGCCTTGCGCCTCTCGGCGAGCAGTCCGGCGGTAAATAGCAGCAGCTTGTCCTTCTCTCTGGGGCTAAGATCCATGATCGGCTCCTGGTCGTCGCTGTCTGGATGCCCAATGATACGCGCATCGATCCGCATCCCGAAGCAAGCGGATCCGCTTCTTGCAGGCGCCTTCCTGCATCGGGGGCCTACCCGGCGTGTCTCAGGTCGCCCAGATCCGTGGCGCGCAGGCACCGAGGCCGAGCAGGCTCGGGCGCAGATCGGACCACAACGCGACGAAGAGACGGCTCACCGGCTCGACCTCGCGGGCGAGCGCGCGGATCAGCAAGAGGTCGTCGATGAGTGTCGCCCCGACCGGATAGCCCGCAGCGTCGGCGAGACGGCCGCGCGCGATCTCCAAGACATCTCGGTCGGCGCCGGTTGCCAGGAACGTCGCGCTGACCGGGAAACCGCGCAAGCCGGCCGGGCCGTCCAGGCTCGCGTTGCCGGCCACCCGCAGGCGCTCGGTCATGAGCGGCTTCGCATTGCGCAGCAGGGTCAGCGCGAGGTCGGCGCGCCCTTCGCGGAAACGTTCGGCGATCGCCGGCCGGCCGAGACATTGAATCTCCCATCCGACGAAGCAGGCGTCCTCGGCGAGCTCGATGCGCGTGTCCAAGGCGCAGAAGGCGCCCGGGAAGAAAATGTTCTCGTGCGGAAACCATTCGAGAATACCGTCCCCCGCGATCGCGAAACGCTGTCTCTGCCGACCTCGGGGCCCGGCGCTTCGATAGAACTTGGTGGCTCCAGGCGACGTGACCAAGGCATGTGCCCCGCTCCCGACGCGGATGTCGACCTCGAGATCATCGCCGCCGACGACCCCGCCGGGCGGATGAAGGAGATAGAGATGGCAGGGCGAACCCTCGGGATAGAAGGGGCGCTGGATCGCCAAGGGACCGAGCTGATGCTTGGCGACGACTCGACTGTACCCGTGCCGCAAGGCGATCTCGAGTTGCAGGCGGGCCTGCCAGCCGGCGCACGCGGCCGTTCCGGGCACTCCCGTGATCACCGGATCTTCCGCGTCGAACGGAGCGACCGATCGCCCCGACGAGGTGCGGTTAGCCGGCGGGGGCACGCCGGCGCCTCGCTCTGGAATCGTGCGAATCAGTCCTCGCTGACATAGATCTCCACGCGGCGATTCTGAGCACGCCCCGCAGGCGTCGCGTTGTCGGCAATCGGGCGTTGCGGCCCGATGCCCTGAGCCGTCAAGCGCTCAGGCGCGACGCCCCGTTCGATCAGCGCCTGCTCGACCGCCTCGGCGCGTTCTTGCGACAACGCGAGATTGGCCGCCGCGTCGCCGAGGCTGTCGGTATGTCCCTCGATGCGAACACTGAGGTCGGGATAGGTCTCGAGCAGTGCTGCGATGCGATCCAGGGTCGGCAGGTCCTCGCCGGTCAGGGTTGCCATCGCGGGTTGAAACAGCAGCTCCGTGTCGGCGAGTTTGAGCAGCACGCCGCGATCTGTGTAGGCAGCGTTAAGCTCCGAGAACCGCTTGTAAAGGTCACGCACCTCGGCCAACTTCCGGCCGGCCTCCTGCTGGACGGATGTGCGCACCGCATCGGCTTTTCGGCGTTCCTCGGCGAGCGACGCCTCGAGCGCCGCGATCCGGGTCTCGGCGTCGTCCAGCGCCTTGGTGCCGGCTTGCGTCGCGGACTCACGTGCCGCCGTCAACTCGGCCTGAAGGTCGGCCAGCTCGGACCGTGCGGTGTCGAGCGCCGCATTGAGCTCGACGGCCAACGCGTCCTTCTCCTCGGCAACCTTCGCCGTCTCGGCTTGCTCGCCCTGCAGCTGCGCGGCGAGCGCGGCGATCTTAGCCTCCCCATCCTCGATCCGGCCTGCCAGATCCGCCTTCGCCTGCGCCAGCGCTGCCTCGGCGGCTTCGCTCCGCGCCTTCAGAGCAGACAGTGCATCCGGCGCAACCGACTGAGCCAATTCCTCGGAAAGGGTCTCGATACGCGCCTGCGCGTCGGCCAACTTGGAGGCGGCGGTCGCTTTGGCCTCTTCCAGCGCAGCGGCGGCCTCGGCTCTTGCCGTCTCGAGCTCGGCTTCCGTCTGCGCAAGCCGCTCTTGAAGCGCGCTCGGCGCTTCCGTCGACTCGCTCTGCTCGCCGGACTGCGCGAGCGTCGCGCGGGCTTCGGCCAACTCGCTTTCCAACGTGGCAATCCGTTCGGCTTGCGCATCGCGAACGCTCGCAAACTCGGTCTGCAAGGCCTCGAGTGCCGTCTGGGCCGATGCCGATGTCTCGGCCAGATCCGTACAGAACGCGGCCGTCTCATCATCCAAGGCGACGGCCTCAGGGAGCAAGCCGGCCTTCTGGGCAGCACGCACCAACTCGCTGTCCTTCGGGGTGGACTTTGCCAGCTTCACCCGTTCATTGAGGTGGCGCTCAAGCTCCTCGATCTGCGCGCGGTGTTCCATCGCAGAATCGGCGATCACCTGCTGGAGCCCGGACAATTCGGTTTGAAGGTCCTCGGCCTTTGCGACGGCCATCTCGTACTGGCCTTGCAGGGCCTTGAAGGCGGCGATGCCGCGATCACGCTCTTCGATCGCCGCGGCGGTCTTGTCCTGCTCTTCGGCAAGCGTGCGCGCGTCGGTGCGTCGCAGCACCTCGATGTCCTCTTCGAGCTTCGCATTACTCTGCTCGAGGGCCGCGATTCGATCCGTCAGGCCCTGCTTCTCTTGCGAATGCAGGTCGGCCAGCTGCTGCTTTTCCCCGGTGTGCTGCTCGGTCAGCGCCGTGATCCGTTCCTCGAGCTGCGTCACTTGTTTGCCGATGTCGCCGATGCGGACGTCCCGCTCCTTGATCTGCTCGGCCGCTTCCGCGATCTGCGCGTCCTTTTCGACAAGCTGTTCCGAAAGATGACCCGAATACCAATCGTAGAGCAGATAGACGCCGATCAGCGCCGCCAGCAGCACCCAGACAAGCGGACGCACCAACGAGGAATTGGAATCGGGCATCGTCATCTCCTAAGGCGGTCGTTGTTATCGGGTATCAGCGCGGGGTTTAGCGCCCGCACGATTATCCGGGAAAGGCGCGCAGGTCGCCAGCCGCCGGCCGATGGTCCTGAAATCTGCGGAGATCAGCGGTTCCGGCGTCAAGAGAGGCCTTGGGGTTACCCACCATCCTTTCGGGATGACGGCGCCACTCCCGCACTCCGAGCTTGACCACGGTGCTGTAGGCCGACGACCGACCCGAGACGGCAAGCCTCTAGCGGCTCATCCGGCGCTCGGCGCTTCAGAGGCGGCAGCAAGCGCCTGCTGAGCGATCTCCAGCTCTTCGTTGGTGGGAATCACCAGCACCTGGACGCTACTCTCGGGCGTACTGATGCAGCGCTCGCCGTGCTCTTCGAGCGCATAGTTGAGGGTGTCGTCCATCTTGATTCCGAGGTTCTCCAGGCCCTCGCAGGCGCGACAGCGGATCTCGGCGGCATTCTCGCCGATGCCGCCGGTGAAGACGACGGCGTCGACACGGCCGAGCTCGGCGTAATAGGCGCCGATGTACTTTTTGATGCGATGGGCCGTGATACCGATGGCAAGCTCCGCCGCGTCGTTGCCTTCCTCGGCCAGACGGTCGATCTCGCGCATGTCGTTCACGCCGCAGATCCCCAACAGTCCGCTTTGCCGATTCAGGAGGTCTTCGATCGCGTCGGTATCCAGGCCGATCTGCTTGGCGACATAGAAGTGGATCGCCGGATCGATGTCACCGCAACGTGTGCCCATCACCAAACCTTCCAGCGGCGTGAGCCCCATGGAGGTGTCCACGCTCTTGCCGTCGCGGATCGCGGTCGCGCTGCACCCGTTGCCCAGATGCAGCGTGATCAGGTTGCAGGTCTCCAGAGGACGACCCAGCACGGCTGCGGCGCGCTTGGCGACATAGTAGTGCGAGGTTCCATGGAAGCCGTAGCGACGGATCCTGTGCTCCCGATAGAGCCACTCGGGAAGCGCGTAGCGATAGGCGGTTCGCGGCATCGTCTGATGAAATGCGGTATCGAAGACCGCCACCGAAGGCACCGTCGGGAAGAGTCGCCGGGCGACCTCGATACCGGCGAGATGGGCCGGATTGTGCAGCGGCGCCAAGGGCACCACGCCTTGGATCGCCTCGGCGACGGCATCGTCGACGATGGTCGGGCGCTTGAAATGCTCGCCGCCGTGGACGACGCGATGACCGATCACGGCGAGCTCGGAGACATCCCCCAGAACCCTGGTTTCGTGCAGTGCCTTGACGATGCGATCGATGCCGTCTTGGTGGGTCGGAATCGGCACTCGGGCACGCCCCGATTGCCGGATCCCGGACGCATCCAACCACTCCTCCTTGATCTCGCCCTCCGGCTCGCCGATGCGCGAGACCGCACCCGAGGCGAGCGCCACCCAATCCTCACTGCGGAAGAGCTGATATTTGATCGAAGAGCTGCCTGAATTGAGGACGAGTACCTTCACCTGAGTCTCCTGATCAGTCCCGAGTGACATGGGCGATATCGGCGTCGGCTTGCGCCGAGGCGAGTGCGTGATCGTTCTGCGCCTGGATGGCGGTGATCGTGACCGTGTTGACGATGTCGGTCACGGTGCAACCTCGGCTCAGATCGTTGACCGGCTTATTCAAGCCCTGGAGCACCGGGCCGATCGCCACGGCGTTGGCGCTGCGCTGCACCGCCTTGTAGGTGTTGTTGCCGGTGTTGAGGTCCGGGAAGACGAAGACGGTGGCGCGACCGGCGACCTCGCTCTCGGGCATCTTCGAGCGCGCGACGCCGATGTCGACCGCCGCATCGTATTGGATCGGACCTTCCAGCTTGAGATCCGGTCGACGCTCGCGCGCGATCCGCACCGCCTCGCGCACCCGCTCCACGTCTGCGCCCTTGCCCGAGCTGCCGCTGGAGTAGGACAGCATGGCCACACGCGGCTCGATCCCGAACGCGGATGCCGTCGCGGCCGAGGTGATGGCAATGTCGGCGAGGTCTTCCGAGGTCGGGTTCGGGTTGACGGCGCAGTCGCCGTAGACCAGGACCCGGTCGGCGAGACACATGAAAAACACGCTGGAAACAAGCTTCACCCCCGGCTTGGTCTTGATGATCTCGAACGCCGGTCGGATCGTGTGCTGGGTGGTATGCACGGCACCCGAGACCATCCCGTCGGCGTCGCCTGCATAGACCATCATGGTGCCGAAATAGCTCACATCCTCCAAGGCGTCGCGTGCCATCTGCTCGGAGATGCACTTGTGCTTGCGCAGCTCGAAATAGATTTGCGCGTAGCGCTCGCGATCCGTCGCGGTGATGGGATCGATGATCGGGATCTCGTCCAGCTTGAGTCCGAGCTCGCCGATCCGGCGGCGGATCTTCTCCGGGTCGCCGAGCAGGGTGAGATCCACCACCTGGCGCAGGGTGAGGATCTCCGCTGCCCGCAGGATCCGCTCGTCGGTGCCTTCCGGCAGCACGATGCGCTGACGCCGCGTCTTCGCGCGACGCACGAGCTCGTACTCGAACATGAGCGGCGTGGTGCGGTCCGAATGTCGCACCGCGATCCGGCCCCGCAGCTCTTCGATGTCGACATGGCCTTCGAACAGGCCGAGGCCTGCCGCGATCTTGCGCTCGTCGCCCGGGAGGATGGTCGCCTCGATCCCGTTGACCCGCATGGCGGTGGTGAAGGTGTCGGTCGACACGCGCAGGATCGAGACCTTGGTCCGGCGCAGCCCCTCGAGCAGACGCTGGACATTCTCGGCCGGCTGCAGCCCGCCCGTCAGGAGCAGTCCGGCCACGCGCGGGAAGGACGAGGAGACGTCGGCCGCAAGACTCGCGAGGATGATGTCGGATCGATCGCCGGCGGTGATGATGAGACAGCCGTCCTCGATATAGCTGAGGAAATCCGGGACCTCCATCGCCGCGATCTTGTAGTTGGAGACGACCTGATTCATGGCATCGCCGTCGCCGCAGAGACACTCGCAGTCCAGGGCCTGACGGATCTCGCCCACCGTAGGCATCCCGAGTGCCGCATGGCGCGGCAGCACATAGACGTTCTCGCGCTCCGGCAACAGCTTGCGGGCTCGGGCCTTGACCGTTTCCACATGCTCCGGATCAACCCCGTTGATGACGCTCGCGAGGAAGTCTCCGCCGCGATTGCGCATCGACTCGTGGGCCATGTAGAGCGCCTCGAGCGCCTCCTCGGGGCTGCGCCCGAAGCCCTTCACCACGACCACGACGTTGCAGCCGAGGTTGTTGGCCAGGTCGGCGTTGAAGTCGAACTCGAGGGACGGAACCAGACCGTCGAAGTCGGTCCCGGCGCAGACGACGAGATCGCAACGCTCTTCGAGCATCTTGAACTTGTTCAGGATCATCTTCAGCAGCTCGTCATACTGACCGGCCGCAACCAGATGGCTGGCGGTCTCAGCCGTACAGCCGTAGAGCATCTCCGGGGAGAAGGGCAGGTCGTATCGACTGCGGATGAGGGTGGTCAGGTTGTCTCGCTCGACACCCTTGGAGACGATCGGGCGAAAGAACCCCACCTTCCGATTGACGGCGTAGAGCATCTCCATGAAGCCCAGAACAACGACGGACTTACCGCTGCCGGAACCGGCACCGGCGATGTAGACGCTTTGCATGGATCTTCCTCTTGCGCGAAACAGGCTGGACGGGGTCGAGCGACCCGATCGAACGACTTGGATGCTTCGGCACGACGAACGCCCCGAATGCTGCACTGCGCAAAAATACCAGATAACGGCTCTCGGCCGCGACCTCGTATTGAGCTGCGTCCGCGCGGCATGTCGATGTGCTGGTCAGGTCCGCACCGTCGAGTATGCCAGCGGCCTTATCCCTGACGCAGCTTAACTCATTAAAATCCTTAATATCTTAAACTGCGTCGTCTCGGACACCTGTCTGTATCCACGAGACCGAGGCACACCCCGCGCGGTCCATGTCACGCCGGACGCGGCTCAACCGCGGTTCAAAGCGCCTCGGACAGGCGCCACTCCCCGAAGCTCTCGGTGAGATACGCCTTGCTGCTGATGTAGTTCAGAACGTTGCGCAGCCGATAGAAACGCACGACCGAATCAACCCGCAGCAACTCCTTGCCGTGCTCGTCGAAGAAAAGGATCGAGGGTGCATAAAAGAGCCCGAGCTCGGCCGCCCAGTCGCGCGCCGTGGTGCGCTCGCCCGACGGCGTGACGACGGGCGTATCGGACCACATGTCGAGCTGGACGCTGTCGAAGTTGCCGAAATACCGTGTGATCGCCGGCTCCTTCAGGGCTTGGCCGTGCAGCACGTCGCAGGCATGACAGTCGCCCTGCTCGAAGAAGACGGCGAGCGGGCGCTCGCTCGGGAAGCGTCGATCCAGGTTGTACGGGGGCTTCGCGAAGAAGGGTTGGTCGTTCAGGTCCTCCGGCTCGAACACCATCCGGTTCTCGCCACGGGCGAGATAGTCACGAAAGGTCTCGCGGGTGTAGTGCCCGTCGGCGACATATTCGAGCGCGGCTCGGAACTGATAGGGCGGATAGTAGCCGCGCAAGCGCAGGGCGAGCTTACCCTCGGCATCGTAGAAGAGCAGAGAGGGTGTGAAATTGGTGTCCTCGCGAACCGAGAGCTCGCGCTCGGTCATCACCTCGCCGTCGATCGTCGTCACATCCTCCACGCCCCAAACGTCGATCGGAACCAGATCGAAATGCCGTTGGGTGTACTCGAGGATGTCGGAAAGACCGAAGTTGTCGTTCAAAAGCTTGTGGCAGTAGGCACAGTGTTTCTGACCGAAATAGACGATCAACCCCTGTTTGCCCGCGGCAATCGCCTCTTCGAGGTCGCTCGGAAGATCGAGGAAACCCCTCTTAAACCAATCCGGATGCTCAAGCAGATCCTCGCGCGGAAAGTCGTCGAAGCTGTAGGCCGAATCATCCGGCGGCGGCATGTCTTGGGCCTTCGCGCCGTCAATGCCCGTCGGGGCGCCCGTAAGCAGACCCAGTGTCAAGACGATCGCCGAGACGGCGGAAAAACGAAACATGCGTAACCTCCGTTGGGGGCTTAAACCGCGTCCAGAGTGAAATTCGCCACTTTCATCTTGTGTCGGGCTCGAGGATTTTCCCGAACTTCTTGGGGATGCGGTTTAAATTTGAATATTTATGATTTATGAGTACCTTGACCTGCGCCGGCACCGACAGTTGTCGGAGCTGGCGCGGATGAGTCGTCAACGCCGTCCGGGGCACATCCGGATGACCGGGTTAGGATCGGGCTCGGTCAAGGCTCGCGATCCAAGACACGCAAGGCGATAAACAGGGCCGCCACCGACCGGGCCTCGTCGAAATCATCCCGAGCCAGCAGCGCGTCGATCGCGTCGAGCCGCCAGGGGATCACTTCGATCGGCTCCGGCTCGTCGCCGGGGAGACGATTGGGATAGAGATCGCGCGCCAGCACGATGAGGCTATGATGCTCGATATAGCCGGGCACAAGCGAGACGCGTTTGATGATTTGCAGATCACGCGCGCCGTACCCGATCTCCTCTTGGATCTCGCGATCCGCGGCGACCAAGGGGTCCTCGCCGGTTTCCACGACGCCCTTGGGCAGGCCGAGCTCGTAACGGTCGCTGCCGGCACCGTATTCGCGGATCAGGAGCACCGTCTCGGGGTCGAGCATGGGGACGATCATGACCGAATCCGTGCCGCCGGGCACGCGCTCGAAGGTGCGGCGCGCGCCGTTCGCAAACTCCAGATCGACCTCTTCTACCCGGAACAAGCGGCTCTGGGCGACGATCCGCCGATCCAGTACTTTCGGTTTGCGAAGCATGAACGAGACTCCGATGGGTCAAGTCGCCGCGAAGCGACGCTGAAAACACGAGGCGACAAGGGGTACAGCATGATCGATTGGCAGCGTATCGACACCGTCTTCCTGGACATGGACGGCACCTTGCTCGACCTGCACTTCGACAATCATTTTTGGCTCGAGCATGTCCCCAAGCGCTATGCCCAAGCCCGCGGGCTCGCGCCCGAGGTCGCCAAGGCCCAGCTGCTCGCCCGCTATCGCGACGTCGAGGGCACCCTCGAGTGGTATTGCGTCGACCACTGGAGCCGCGTGCTGGGCCTGGATATCGCCCTGCTCAAGCAGGAGGTCGAGCATCTGATCGCGATCCATCCGCATGTGCTCGACTTCTTGGAGGCACTTGAGCAACGCGGCAAGCGGCGCGTCTTGGTCACCAATGCGCATCAGAAGGCGCTCGCACTCAAGCTCACCCGAACCCGTCTCGGCGGACACTTCAACCGCGTCATCTGCTCGCATGACCTGAAGGTCGCCAAGGAGACGCCGGGTTTTTGGTCTCTGGTTCAGGCGATCGAGCCATTCGACGTGGAGCGCACCCTCTTCATCGACGACAGCACAAGCGTCCTGCGGGCGGCGCGAGACTTCGGGTTTCGCTGGTTGATGGCCGTTGTCGAGCCCGACTCGAGGGGTCCTCGACGAGAGGTTGCAGACTTCCCGGCGATCGCTCACTTCGGCGATCTGCTTCCGAGTCTGCATTCGGACTGATCGACGCAGGGGCCGCAGAGGAGCGGTTCCAAAGACCAGAAAAACGACTCGACGAGAGAATACCTCTGCCACGGCTGTCGTCGTCGTTCTCGATCACGACAACGAGTGGATTCGGCGCTCAACTCGTCTCCGACCGGTTACAGAGCGTGGGTTCGCCGCTCAATCGACCGGCTCGGGCGCCGGAGCAGGCGTCGGTGGATTCGTGCCGTCGGCGCTCGGTTTCTTGGACCGCCGACGCCGACGTCGCTTCTTCGGCTCACCGGTCGAGGTCTCCGAGCGCTGCGCACCCGCCTCCCGGCGATCGGTTACCGGCACGCCGGTGATCGCCGACGGATCCGTAAGCGCAGCGACCTCGGGCGCTTGACCGGTTACGGCTAAAGGTGTCTCGGGTGTGATCTCACGCGACAGCGACTGCGTCGGCGATTGTGATGGCGAACGACGTTGCCCGCCTGCGCGCGGACGACGCTCGCCGCGCCCGCTACCGCCACCGGCGCCACGGGGCGAGCGCGTCGACCGCCCCTCGCACCGATCCTCTCGGTCCGGGCGCATCCGACTGCGCGGATTCACCTCGGCGAGCAGTACCGGATCGACCGGCTCGACCGGGATCTTCGCGCCGATGAACGCCTCGATATCCGGCAGGCAAAAGGCATAGGTCTCGCAGACGAAGCCGATTGCATCGCCCGCGGCACCGGCCCGCGCGGTCCGCCCGATGCGGTGGACATAGTCCTCCGGATCCTCTGGCAGGTCGTAGTTCACGACATGGGTGACGTCCGGGATGTGTAGCCCGCGCGCGGCCACGTCCGTGCCGACCAGCACGGGGAGCTTGCCATCGGTGAAGTCCTTCAGGAGCTTCAGGCGTTTCTTCTGAGGCACGTCTCCGGAGAGCACCGCGGTATTGATGCCGTTGCCCTGAAGGAAACCCCAGACACGATCGGCCTCGCGCTTGGTGTTGACGAAGACCATGATGCGCGCATCGTCCCAGCCGCGGACCAGGCCCAGGAGCAAGGCGATCTTCTCCTCGTTGGAGGTCATGTAGCAGCATTGGCGCACGCGATCGGCGGTGATGGTCTCGGTCTCGATCTTCACCAGCTGCGGGTGATTCATGTGCTCGTAGGCGAGCTCGGTGACGCGATAGGAGAGCGTCGCCGAGAAGAGGAGGCCCTGACGCTCCTCGGGCGGCGGCATCCGTCGGAGCAGAAAGCGGATGTCCTTGATGAAGCCGAGGTCGAACATTCGGTCGGCCTCGTCGAGAACGACCGCCTCGATCGCCTGCAAATCGAACACCTTTTGCTTGAAATAGTCGATCAGGCGCCCAGGTGTACCGATGAGGATGTCGACGCCACCGGCAACCCGGTCGCGTTGCTCCTGATAACCCGCTCCGCCGTAGACCACCGCGATGCGCAGGCCTGTATGCTTGGCGAGAAGCTCCGTATCCCGATGGATCTGGACCGCGAGCTCACGGGTCGGGGCGAGGATCAGCGCACGCGGACGTGCGATCTTTGCCGGGGCAGGCTCGGGATTGGTCAGCAGGCGTTGCATGAGCACGATCAGAAAGGCCGCAGTCTTCCCGGTGCCGGTTTGGGCTTGACCGGCAACGTCCCGGCCCGACAACGCGAGCGGCAGGGTTTGTTCCTGGATCGGCGTACAGCGGGTGAAGCCCGCGTCGTCGAGTCCATCAAGGATCCGTTGATCGAGCGCGAAGCTGTCGAAGCGGGTCTGAGTGAGGTGTTTGTCGGTCATGACGTGGGGAGTCCCTGGAGCTACGGGCCTCGCGAATTGGGCAAGGCTTGCAAAATCTCTTCGCTTTGGATCAAATAGCATCTTACTCAAGGGCACATTCCAACGCCAATTCGCCCGCCCGCTCCACGACCCGTTCGCGCCGCGCCCCAGCGACCCCGCTCCGCCGTCATCCGCCGAACGTAAACAGAAACAACCGCCCGTGCCGCAAACACCCTATGGGAGATCACTTCAGTGAGCGATAGCATCGTCCATGTGACCGATGATTCATTCGAAGACGAGGTTTTGAAATCCCTCGAACCCGTGCTCGTGGACTACTGGGCCGACTGGTGTGGGCCCTGCAAGATGATCGCGCCCGTGCTCGACGAGATCGCAGGGGAATACGCCGGCCGCATCAAGGTCGCGAAGCTCAACATCGACGAGAACCCCAACACACCGCCGCGCTACGGGATTCGCGGTATCCCGACCCTGATGCTGTTCCGTCAGGGCGAGGTCGAAGCCACCAAGGTCGGGGCGGTGTCCAAGTCCCAACTGACGGCCTTCATCGACAGTAACCTTTAAGGAAGACCGGTAACGGCATCCGGTTCAATCTGCCGGCCGCCCCCGCGGACCGGAACCGACACCGGCACCCATGGCCACCGATCGACACTCCCGAGGGGCCGCCGCCAAGGCGCCCCGTCCCCGTAAAGCGACCACCCCCAACCGCGTTCCCCCGCAACACGGGCCCTGCCCCGGGGCGTTGCCGAACACCCCCTCACCTCCGCCGACGACAAAAAATGTGATGAACCTAACCGAATTGAAGAAAGCGCCCGTACCCGAACTGGTCGCACTCGCCCAGTCCATGGAGATCGAAGGCGTCGGGCGGTCGCGCAAACAGGACCTGATCTTCGCCATCCTCAAGGCGCAGGCGAAACGGGGCGAGGACATCTACGGCGACGGGGTGCTCGAGATCCTGACCGACGGCTTCGGGTTCCTGCGATCCGCAGACGCCTCCTATCTCGCCGGGCCAGACGACATCTATGTGTCCCCCAGCCAAATCCGGCGTTTCGCTCTGCGTACCGGCGACACGATATCGGGGAAGATACGTCCGCCCAAGGACGGCGAGCGCTATTTCGCGCTGTTCAAGGTCAACGACATCAACTTCGACCGGCCGGAGAACGCCAAGTCGAAGATCCTCTTCGAGAATTTCACGCCGCTGTTTGCCAACAAGCGGCTTACCCTCGAGATCGGCAACGGGAGCACCGAGGACATCACGGCGCGCACCATCGACCTGGTGGCCCCCATCGGCAAGGGCCAGCGCGGACTCATCGTCTCCCCGCCCAAGGCCGGCAAGACCATGATGTTGCAGAACATCGCCCAATCGATCGGCCACAATCACCCGGATTGTTACCTGATCGTGCTGCTCATCGACGAACGCCCGGAAGAGGTCACCGAGATGGCCCGCTCGGTCCGCGGCGAGGTCATCTCATCGACCTTCGACGAGCCCGCCACGCGTCACGTCCAAGTCGCCGAGATGGTCATCGAAAAGGCCAAGCGTCTCGTCGAGCACAAGCGCGATGTCGTCATCCTGCTCGACTCCATCACCCGTCTTGCCCGTGCCTACAACACGGTCGTCCCCTCTTCCGGTAAGGTCCTGACCGGCGGTGTCGACGCCAACGCACTGCAGCGACCCAAACGCTTCTTCGGTGCCGCGCGCAACGTCGAGGAAGGCGGCAGCCTGACGATCTTGGCCACCGCGCTCGTGGACACCGGCTCGCGCATGGACGACGTCATCTACGAGGAGTTCAAGGGCACCGGCAACATGGAGATCCACATGGATCGCCGTATCGCCGAGCGCCGCATCTTCCCCGCCATCAACATCAATCGCTCCGGCACGCGCCGCGAAGAGCTGCTGATGAACCCCGCCGAACTGCAGAAGATGTGGATCCTGCGTAAGATCCTGCACCCGATGGACGAACTCGCCGCGATGGAATTCCTGCACGACAAGCTCAAGGCAACCAAAACCAACGACGAATTCTTCTCCTCCATGAAGGGTTAAACCGCGTCTTGGTGCAACATGCATCGCTCCGAGTCAGTCCGCCGGCCTTGCGCGCGCCAACGAGCAACGCAGTTGACGCGGTTTAAGTCATTTTTTTCTTTGTTTCTGAACCGCGTCCGACCCGGATCTTCCGGTTTCCAACCGACGGCAATTCCAGACTCGGCCTCAAGGTTCACTCAGGACGCGGTTTAGCATGTACGCGCCGAAACCGATGCGACCGCTCTGGCCGCCGCCGGTCAAGCGGAACAAGCCCCCTAAGGTCGGACGCACCGAAGATGCGCGTCGGCAGCCGAAAATCCCGCTCACGCATCATGAGATCCTGGCCCTTGCGGAGCCCTTCACGCGGCGCGGGCGGCATGTCGATCTTGCGGGGAGCGATCGACTGGCGCGCCGTATCCTCTTTAAGCCGACGGGGTATCCGGACACGCCCGATGTCCCGGGCGGACTGACCGAGACGCTCGTCCTCGAGAGTCACGGTCGACGGCATTACGGTTTGATCCGGACGCTGATCGACGCGGCGGGGCGAGTCGCGACGTTACGCAGCGATGGGCCGGATCCGGAGGCGCTGATCGAGCAGGTGGATGCGGTGGATCCGAGGCGTCACTTCCCCTCACTCGGCGGCGTGCGCGTGGCCTGCAGCTATCGCATCGAGACCGAACCGGGCGCCGACGGAAGCGCCGATGGCACCAGTCGTCTTGTCTTCCTCAGTGCCTCGACAGACCTCGACGGGATCGGGCTCGAGCTCGACGCCAGGGTCGGGCATGGGATGCCTGCCGAGATCCGGCTCCTTCCGGCCCCGCAGCGGACGATACGCCCACCGGAGGATCTGCTGGCGGTCTTGGGCTGGGCGTGGCGGTCTTTACGTCCCTTCGACACGGGTTGGCGCGCCCATCTGCGCATCCCCGCTGCCGAGCCGGCTCGCACGCCGGATGTCGAGGCCAAGCTCGCTCGGACCCTGGAGCATCTCGTCGCGACACTCGGCTCACCGCCCGCCGACTTTCACCGGACCTGGTTGCGGCAGCGTTGGTTTGCTCTGGCGAGACGCACGCTCGGACTCATGACGGTCGCCGGCCTCGTGGTCATCGGCCCGGGAATCTTGATGTTCGGCGCTCCGGAGGGTTCGCCGCTGCGTCTCCTCTCATTCGTGATGCCCGCGCTCCTGATCCTGGTGCTGATCGCGCGACACGAGGCACCGAGCATGAAGATCACACCGTTGCCGCGGCCCTTGCCTGCCGGCGCGTGGGAGCCGATTCGCCGAGAGACGCGATAACCTCTCCACCGACCTCGATCGGTCACCGTCGGTCGTCAGCCAGGAGTGCCAGAGCTGAGACCTTGCTCTACCATCAGTTGCAGCACGAGTACCGGGACCGCGAATCAGTCATCGTGACCGAGCTCTATCCCGGCGTAGATCTCGCGCATCGGGACCGCGCAGTCGATGGCATCCAGGACGACGACCTGGTCGACGGTGTCGTACAGGGTCAAGACCCAGCGCTGATCGGTCTCGCGGGTGAGGACATCGACGGCCTGCCGGTTCTGGGCAGCGAGCACATACTGCCGCAGGCTCGGCAAGGTTCGATAGCAGGTGAACTTGCCACCGCGATCGTAGCCTTCCGTGGATCGGGACAAGACCTCGATCAGTAGGGTGGGATTGGTGACCGTGTCTCGCCGTTGGTCGTAGAACTCCGGCGCTCCGCAGATCACTGCGGCGTCCGGGTAGGTGACGGCATTCGCGACTACAGCGTAGATACGCAAGTCGTTGGACAACACTCGGCATGGATGCGCCTTGAGCCTGGCATGCAACTCGCCGACGAGGTTGGCGGTGATGACGTTATGCTCCCAACTCGCGCCCGTCATCGCAAAGACCTCGCCATCGAGATACTCGTGGCGCTGGTCGCGGCATTCGCGCTCGGCGACCAGATAGTCGTCGAAGCTATAGATGGTCTTTGGTTGTATGGACATATCGACGCGCTCGGGCCCTTTCGCGCCAGTATAGTCGAACGCACCCGGGCCGGCGGTTTCGAGGATCATCCCCGGGCCAGCCCAAAACCGACCGGTAGGCAGGTCAGGATCCGACATCCCTGGCTTGGGCAATCCGTTGCCGACTCTCCCTATCTTGAGTTCACCTAGCCCGCCATCGCCGCCTTGATCTCCGCCGCGTACTGATCGGCATTGAGCCCGACGATCAGATGCAGCACATTGTCGGGCAGGCGCAGGATGCCTTTCACGCCAGCGGCCGCGAGGGCCGTCTCGTCGAGCCGTGTGCCGTCGCCGACGGCGACGCGCAGGCGTGTCTCGGCCGCCGACTCGGTTTGGCGGACATTCGCGGCACCGCCGAGTGCCGCGAGGATGGCGCGGGCCTTCTCCGGCGCCAGCGGATCACGGGCACGGGGCCTGAGGTCGTCGGCCTTGTAGCTGACCTTGGGGGCCGCGGCGCCCTCGGGCAGCTCGGCCTCGGGACCGGCATGGGCCAGGTATTCTTCCATGTCGGTCTTCAGGTTGTCGGACTTGGGACCGAAGATGGCCTGTAGGTTGTTGCCCACCACCAGCACGCCGGCGGCGCCCATAGCCTTGAGCTTGTCCGGATTGGCCTTGCCGATGTCGACGACCTCCACGCGCAGACGCGTGATGCACGCGTCCAGCCCGGCGATGTTGCTCTTGCCGCCGAAGGCCAGCACCAGCTCTTTCGCATAGTCGTCGGCGATGATGTCCTTGAAGTTCTCGGCTTCCGCAACCGCCTCCTCCCGTCCCGGTGTCTTCAGGTCGAGCTTCAGGATCAGCGTGCGGAAGACCACGTAGTAGACCACCGCGAAGATCGGCCCCAGGATCAGGATGATCCAGGGCTTGATGTTGTTGACCCAATAGAGCGCAAAGTCGATAAAGCCGTGGCTGAAGCTGTAGCCGAGCCGAGCGTCGAGCAGATAGGTCACCAGATAGGCGCTACCGACCAGGACGGCATGGGCCGCGTACAGCAAGGGCGCCAGGAACAGGAACGCGAATTCCAACGGCTCGGTAATCCCCGTCAGGAACGAGGTCAACGCTGCCGAGCCCATGATGCCGGCGACGCGCGCCTTGTTCTCGGGTTTTGCCGTGTGATAGATCGCGAGCGCCGCTGCGGGGAGTCCGAACATCTTGAAGACGAAGCCGCCGCCGAGGATGGCCGCCTCGTAGTCGCCGGCAAAGTAACGGCTGAGCACGCCGTGGACCGCCTCTCCGGTTTCCGGGTCGATGTAGGTGCCGACCTCGAAGAAAAAGGGCACGTTCCAGATGTGATGCAGGCCGAAGGGCAGCAACATGCGCTCGACGACGCCGTAGATGGTCACTGCCGCAGCTGGGTTGCCGTAGGCGGCCCAGTCGCCGAAGGTGCGGATGGCGCCGCCGATGGGCGGCCAGATCACCGCCAGAATGGCGGCTAGACCGATGGCCGCGAAGGACACGACGATGGGCACGAAGCGCTTGCCGGCGAAGAAGCCCAGATAGGCCGGTAGCTGGATGCGGTAATACTTGTTGAACAGCCAGGCGGCGATGAGACCGATCAGGATCCCGCCGAACACGCCGGTGTCGATGGACTCGATGCCGAAGATCTCCTTGATCTCGGCGCGGCTCTTGGCGACCGGAAAGGGCACAGCGTTGCCGGTGCTGTCCTGATACAGCGCCAGCGCGCCGCCGCCTTCCTCCACCTCTTGGATCGAGAAGGGCACCGTCACCGCCGCATCGCCGTCGCCGCAGCTGATGCTGCGCATATCACTGCCGTCGGGCGTCATCTCGTCGAGTCTGACCTTGCTTAAGGTGCGTCCCTGAGCGTCCAAACAGATGAAGCGTTCGCGGGCGGCGTCATATTCGACATAGGCGCTGTTTCCGTCCTTGAGCCCCAAGGGTTCGGCCGGCGCCACCCAGTCGATGAACATCAGTCCGATGACGCCGAGCGCGGCGATCAGCACGAAATAGCCGACGGTGGCGGCCATGGCGGCGACGCCGTCATTCTTGGTGAAGCCGAGCACGACGCCGATGGCGAAGATCAGAGGAAGGATGGTGAACACCGCGCCGCCGGAGGCGGCCATGATCTCGCCGAGCTTGATCAGCCAGGGGGCGAGATCCTCGGCGCCGGCGATGGAGCTGCCGACGCCGAGCAGGATGCCCGCCACCGGCAGGACCGAGACCGGCAACATCAGGGCCTTGCCGATCTTTTGCAGATTGGAAAAGGCGCCGTCCCAGGTTGCTTTCAAATTCATTGCGGCATGCTCCCGGTCAATACGCGGTGGGTATCAGCGCGCGGACTTCCGCGGCGGTGTCGCAAGCCAAGGCCTTTTCGGCCAGGTCCCGACAATCGGCGAGCGAGCGCGTGCGCACCTCCGCCTTCACCGCCGGGATCGCGGGGACGCTGACTGACAGCTCGTCGACGCCGATACCGACCAGGATGGCAACCGCTTGCGGGTCGCTGGCGATGCCGCCGCAGACGCCGACCCACTTGCCCTCGGCATGGGCGCCGTCGACGGTCTGCTTGATCAGCCACAGCACGGCCGGGTTCATCGCGTCCGCCTTGGCACCGAGCTTCGGATGGCCGCGGTCCATCGCCAGGGTGTACTGGGTCAGGTCGTTCGTGCCGATGGAGAAGAAGTCGACCTCGCGGGCGAACTGCCGGGCCATCACCGCGGCCGACGGGACCTCCACCATGATGCCGAGCTCGACCGCGTTCTCCGCCCGCTCGGCGTCCGCAATCTTGGCGCGCTCTTCCATCACCAGGCCTTTCACCGAGCGAATCTCGTCGATGGTCGCGATCATCGGGAACATCATGCGCAGCTTGTGACCTTTGGCCGCGCGCAGGATGGCGCGCACCTGGGTGCGCAGCAGCTCGGGTTTCTCCAGCCCGATGCGCACGCCGCGGATGCCGAGAAAGGGGTTCTCCTCCCGCGGCATCGGCAGATAGGGCAGGGGCTTGTCGCCGCCGACATCGAGCGTTCGGATGATCATCGGCCGACCGTCCAACGCCGTGGCGATGTCGGCGTAGATGTGCGTCTGCTCGTCTTCGGTGGGTGCGGTCTGGCGCTCCAGGTACAGGAACTCGGAGCGCAGCAGGCCGACGCCTTCGCCGCCGAGGGCCACGGACCGCTTGGCGTCGTCGAGACCGCCGATGTTCGCGACCACTTCCACGCGATGACCGTCGGTCGTCATTGCCGGCTCATGGGCCGCGGCCAGGTCCGCCTTTTTCTTCTCGGCCAGTTTGTGCTTCAAGGTCAGGATGCGGTCGACCTCGGCCGAGTCGGGATCGATGCGCATCCGGCCCGTGCCGCCGTCCAGGATCACCCGGGTGCCGTTGGCCAGATCCAGCGCACGCGGCTCGATCCCGGCCACCGCCGGGATGTCCAGCGAGCGGGCCAGGATGGCGACATGGGAGGTCGCGCCGCCGCCGACGGTGGCGAAACCGAGCACTCGCGTCGGGTCGAGCTTGGCGGTGTCCGAGGGCGACATCTCCTCGGCGATGAGGATGCTGTCGGCCGGAATCTCGAGTTCTTCCGTGGGATGATTGGTCAGGATGCCGAGCACGCGGCGGCCGACATCACGCAGATCCATGGCGCGCCCGGCCATGATCTCGTTCTTGAGCTGCGAGAGTCGATCGGCGTGGGTGGTAAAGGCACTCTTCCAGGCGAAGGCCGCGGACTTGCCCTTGGCGATGGCGCTCTCGGCGATGTCCATCAAGTCCGGGTCTTCGAGCAATTCCTGATGGGCCGCGAAGATGGCGGCCTTGGCCGGGTCCACCTTGGCGCGCAGCTCCGTCTGCAGAGATTCCAGCTCGTTCTTGGCACGCTCGACGGCATCCTCCAGGTGACGTCGCTCGACACGGGGCTCGCCTTCAGCCGTTTCGGGGACCTTGATCTCGTCGCGGCGCAACTGGAAGATCCGGCCGACGCCGAGCCCCGGCGACGCGGCGACGCCGAGCAGCACCTTGGGATCATCCGAGCGCGGCCGCGGCGCCGGGGCATTGCGCGGGTCCGGCTCGGTGGTTGCCGGCGCCGGAGCGGGCGCCGCGCCCTCGTCGCCGAGTCCGGCCGCGAGCTGCGGCGCGATGGCGTCGATGGCCGCGTCCGCATCCGGCCCTGTGGCGACGATCACCACCTTGTCGTTCTGCGCGATCTCCAACCCCATGATGGAGACCACGCTCTTCGCATTGGCCTGGTCGTCGCCGCGGGTCAACAGCACGCGTGACTTGAAGCGCTTGGCCAGGTTCGCCAGCACCGCTGCCGGACGCGCGTGCAGGCCGGTGGCGTTGGGGATCAGGATCGCCCGGGAGCTGACGGTACGGCCGGCGGCCTCGGCCTCGGCGCCTTTATCGGCGCTGGTTTCGATGGTCAGAAGGGTGTCGTTGCCGGCCCTGACCGAGCCGCTCGCCGGCACCGACGACACCACGCGCTCCATGTTGGTCACGAGGATCTGGGTCAGCAGGCTCTTGGCGTGGGTCGCCAGATAATCCGCGTCGAAGGCGATCAGCGGATCCCCGGTCGAGACCGGGTCGCCCTCCGAGACCTTTGCTGTGAAGCCTTCACCCTTCAGATTCACGGTGTCGAGGCCGATGTGCATCATCACCTCGATGCCGTCCGCCGTGGTGAGCGTCACCGCATGATGAGCCCGGTGCAACTGTGTCACACGACCCTCGCAAGGCGCGGTCAGCACTTGATTGGTCGGGTCGATCGAGACGCCGTCGCCGACCATCTTCTGCGAGAAGACCGGGTCCGGAACCTGTTCCAAGGGCACGACGACGCCGTCCAGCGGCGCCTTCAGGATCAGTGAAGCCAATGCGGTGTCCCCCTCATGCCCGTGCCGATCGGGCGAATTGCGCTCGCTGTTGTTCCGTGACGCTTGTTGCTGTCGAGTCCTTGGCCTGTGACCCAGTGTAGCCGAGTTGGCCCGAGGCAAGCCTCGTCACCCGATGAAAAAGTGGGCGCGTCACCCGCACAACGGGCAACGCGTCAGTTGGCGATCAGAAATTGATGACCACTCGCGCGCCGATGGCGAGGGCGTTGTCGATGTCACCCGTCCCTGCCGGACGAATGATGTACTGGATATCCGGCTGGAAGCTGACGCCTCTGCCGAGGACGAACTGGTGATTGAGCTCGATGACCGCCTCGTAATCCTTCTCAGCCAGGCCTTGCGCACGGCGCGCGACGTTGACCTCGTTGCCGAACCAGCCGCTGGTGATGGCGAACCCGGTGGTGTCCCGGGGCCGGCTCTCGAATAGCCCCTGGTAAACGAGGCCGGTGTTGAAGTACCAGGGCATGGGATTGGTGTCGTTCGTGAAGCTGAAAACCAGCGCACCGAAGCCCCAGAGTCCGCGTTCCGATCCCGGTCGCTCACGGTAGAGCATCTGATCGCCCAGGACCCAACCCATGGCGCTGCCGGTCACGGTGGAATTGTCGGTGCTCTCGAGGTCCTGGAACCTGCCGGTCATGTAGTAGCCGCCGACCTTGTAGGTGCCCGGCAGGGCAGAGTCGGAGTCGCGGTTGACGTGGTAATGGATCTCGCCGGCCATCGTCACCCCGTTGTTTCCCCAACCCCAGCTGGTGCCGTGTTGGTTGTGATTGCGGCTCTCCGGATCCCCTTCCTTGCCCTCGGGGTCGCCGTCATAGACGGCCGCCTGGACGGTCCAGACGCGCGACGGGGTGTCGTAGCGAATCCGTGTGCCCCAGGTCGCGAGCGGGTAGGCGGTGAAGGTAAAGGGGTTTTGCAGGAAGACCGGCTTCGGGCTCCCGCAGAAGGCGTTGTTGATGAACTGACAGTAGAGCGGCGAGCGCAGGAAGTCGTCGTTGGCGATCATTCGCCCGACTGCAATATTCAGTCGCTCGTCCAACAAGACCGTGTTGAACTGGACGTTGGCGAGCTTGACGTTCTGCCCGCCGAAGATCTCCTGCACCGTGAACTGGTTGCCCCCCTCCGAGGGCGCGATGAAGCGCTCGGAGACGGAGCTTCCATCACGTTTTGACCCCTTGATTACAAGGTTGGTCGCCGGGATGCCGAGGAGGCGATCGAGATCGAAGCCGAATTCCAGGCCGATGTTGTCGGTGTAGGTCCCGCCGAGCTTCTCCCCTCCCGCGATGTTGAACATAGGCTCGGAGGTGTAGCTGAGCCCGAAACTGACTCCATGTCCCTTCCAGGTATCCCGCGTCTCCCAGTCGGCGAGAAAGTAGTCGCTCGACGGATAGTCCGACGCCATGACCACAGGCGCCGTCAAGGTCAGAATGAGAGCCGCCGCAGGGATACGCGACCCAATCCACTTGTCTTCATGCTGAATCATTCGGCCCTCAATTCGGTCGGTCATTGGTCTCGCTCCGCTGGTGGTACGCTCGTAGACGCGCGGTTCGGAAAATCCTGTCGGATTCCGATCAAGAGTTCCGCGATAAAATCGAATCTTTTCGGTACAACTCCGGATTCGTCATGTGTCGTTCATGCGGTTATTGAGCCGGCGACTCCAAATAACCTGTCAGGACCGATTCGACTCCGTCCGAATAGATCGCCATGAGGCCCGCCGGATACGCGATCGTCGCGTGCCCGCCGTTGAGCATTCGGATCTTCATTGTTTCGTAGGGCGTGACATCGGGCACGAAGGGTCGACATAGAGGAGGTGGAGAACGTGAGTGACCCGACATCGTCGGTGAGAAGACCATTCGGCGCGTGACGTCCAGCCGCGCGTCGGACCCTTCAGAGGATGCCGTTCGGCGCCATACCGATCCCGATCGTATTCTGCTTCCAGTTGCAGTCGATCAGGCTGTCGCCGTATCCGGTGAAGGCGAGCACATAGACACGCGAGGGCCCGAGGACTCGCGGCGACATCCAGGTCAACTGCGCGGCACCCGTATCGGTGCTCGGATTGCCGCGACTCATGAGGGTGAAGCTGTGATCGCGCCGGTTGAGCTGCTGCAACAGCATGATTCGGTCCTCTTCCGAATCATCCCGAGCCCCATCGTGGTCGGCTTCCGGTCCGGAGTCTCGGCCCGGAAACCCGCGTCGTTCATCGACGACTCGGGTGTCTCGACCGCACGCAATCCGGGCAACGCTCGAGAAACCAGCGAAAACCCTCGCAGCCGCGAGGGCGATCGATCCGGCGCCGGACGCCCATTTGGCCGTTTCGTGAATCGCCCGAAATCGTCCTCGAAGAGCAACGGGAACGCAACCCCGGTCGGATCGGCTGGCGCCGATGCTGGTCCTGCTCGATCTCGGGATGCTATCGTCACGGCGTTTCGGCCACCCGTCCATCGTCTAACTGATCATTATTAGGAGTGTCTCCGATGCCAGCGCCTCGCCTCGTCCGTGTCGCCCGTGCCGCCTTGCTGTCGACCGGATTTGCCGGGGTCTGTTCGGCGCAATCGCCGCCGGGCGTCAGCTTCTCCGTCACCCCGCTTGGGCAATTCGACAGCAATCTGGACTCCGGCGGCGATGCCGGGTATGCCGCGATCCTCACATCGCTCGGCACAAGCTGGAGAATCGACGAGCGCTCGTCTCTCGGCGCGCGGCTGCGACTCGACTACGAGGACTGGAACTTCGACAAACCACTCGGATTCGGCGGCGAGCAGCCCTGGGACAGGCTCTACCGAGCCGGCATCTCCCTATCCTACGGTTTCAGGACCGAGGGCGGATGGCGCTTGGGTCTGACACCGACGATCGAGTCCTCGGGCGAATCCGGCGCCAACTTCTCGGACACGCTCGAATACGGGGCCACGGCCACGGTATCGCGAGCCGTGCGACCCGACCTGACCCTCGGGCTGGGTGTCGGCGTCTTCGAGAAGATCGAGGACACAAGCGCCTTCCCCTTCCTGATCATCGACTGGCGGATCAACGATCGCTGGCGCCTCACGAACCCCTTCCCCGCCGGACCTGCCGGTCCCGCAGGGTTGGAGCTGTCCTATACGCTCGATTCGGGCTGGACCGCGGGCGTGGGCGCGGCCTACCGATCCTATCGCTTTCGGCTCGACTCCAACGGCCCCTTCCCAGACGGCGTCGGCGAGCACAAGTTCATCCCCGTCTTCGTCCAGCTCGGGCGCGACCTGACCGAGAACCTGAGCTTCAAGCTCTACGCCGGTGCATCGACCGGGACAACCTTGCGGGTCGAGGACGAGAAGGGGAAACGGCTATACGAAGAGGATCAGGATACGGCGTTGATGCTGGGGGTTTCTTTGATCGGGCGCTTCTAGTACCCCGTTCCACCCTATTTTGCATGCTCAGAGCCCCGACCTGCCGTCAGACCCTTTCATCGCCCCGCAGCGCATCGCGATAGCCCCGAATCGCCTGTGAGGTGGTTGGCTCGTCGATGAAGCGCATCAGGAGCGCAAGATCCAAGCCGGGCAGGACCTGGCTCGCGTTCACCGGCTCGTAACGCTCGCCGCGGAGACAGTAGGGCTGGATGAGACCCTGGCGCCAGTACCACACCTCGGCGACGCCGAGCTGGCGGTAGATCTCGAGCTTGTCGATTCGGCCGTGGGTCCAAACGACCTCGATGGCGAGATGCGGGCGCTCGGCCGGCGCTGCCCCGAAGACATAGCACTCATCCGGCTCGGCACCGCGGTTGCGGGCCTTGTCCTTGAGTGTCCACGAGCCGTAGGTCGAGAAGACGATGTCGCGCTCCAGGCAATAGGTCTCGACCAGGCGGCCGATGACGGACTTGATGCTTTCGTGGGTCTGCGATGGGCTCATGATCTCGACCTCTCCTTCCAGGTAGGCGATCCGCGGCGCGGAATGATCGCCGCGCATCACGAGCAAGCGCTCGTAGTCGTCCCAGCTCACGTCGGAGAAATGGACGATGCCGTCCTGGGTCGGTTGCGGTTCGGGTTGCTGATACCGGCTTTGCATGGACATGGGGTGGTCTCCGGTGTCGATCGGTACAGGCCGCGCACGTCGCCGTCGATGGTCGCACGGCAGTGCGTGCGAGATCCCTGGCTGTTTCCGATAGGATAAACCCGTTTCGGGTCGGAGCGCGGGGCTCCGAACCCGAGGGCCAACGCGGCGGGCCGGTCACGGGTCGCAGCGCCACGGAGGAAACAGCATGTCGCAAGACCTTCTGATCGTCCTTCTCATGCTGGGCGCCGCGATCCTGATGTTCGCGCTCAACAAGCCGCGGGTGGATGCCGTCGCCCTCATCATGATGATCGCTTTGCCCTTTACCGGCGTGATCACGGTCCAGGAGGCGCTCGCCGGTTTCAGCAATCCCAACATCGTCCTGATCGCGGCCATGTTCGTGATCGGCGAAGCGCTGGCTCGGACCGGGGTGGCACGCGGCATCGGCGATTGGCTGGCCCATCGCGGCGGCAACAGTGCCTGGCGGCTTCTGGTGCTGCTGATGCTGTCGGTCGGTCTGCTCGGCTCGGTCATGAGCTCGACCGGTGTGGTAGCCATCTTTATCCCAGTGGTGCTGCGGATCGCGAGCCGGCGCCGCATCCCGGCGAGCCAGCTGATGATGCCGATGGCCTATGCCGCGCTCATCAGCGGCATGATGACCTTGGTCGCCACCTCGCCCAATCTGGTGATCAACTACGAGCTCGTCCGCACCGGCGCGGAGGGGTTCAATTTTTTCTCATTCACGCCGTTTGGATTGCCGATCCTGCTGATGGCGACGCTCTACATGCTGGTCACGCAGCGATGGCTGCGCCCGAAAACGCCGGAGACGCCGACGGCCCGGACGCGCCCGAAACTCATGCAGTGGGTCGAGCGCTACCGGCTCGCCGATCGCGAATATCGCGTGCGGGTGCGTCCCGACTCGCCCTTGCTCGGCAAAACGCTGGGCGAGCTGGATCTGCCCGCGAAGATCGGTGTGCGGATCATCCTCGTCGAGCGCGGTCTCGGCCGTTCGCGCCAATTGCTCCCGCGCACGCCGCAGACCTTGCTGCAGCCGCACGACATCCTCTTGGTCGACGTCGATCTGGAGGAGAAACGGATCGACGTGGCCGAGTTCTGCAAGCGCTACGGCGTCGAGCTCCTGCCGCGGACCGGCCGCTATTTCGTCGACCGGTCTCAGGACATCGGCATGGTGGAGAGCATGATCGCGGACGAGTCGCGCTTTACCGGCAAGACGATCGCGGAGGCGGAGCGGATGGTCCGCTCCGAGCTGACCGTGGTCGGGATGCGGCGCGGCCCGGAGGCCCATGCACCGCACGGGCTGCGCGCGGAGACCCTGAAGGTGGGCGATACGCTGCTGCTCGTCGGACCCTGGAAGACGATCCGCCGCCTGCAGGAGGATACGCACGATCTGATCGTGCTCAATCTTCCCAAGGAGTTCGACGAATACCTGCCGGCGGCCAAGCGCGCACCCTATGCGGTTCTCACACTCGTCGTGGTGGTCGCCCTGATGGCGACCGGAATCGTCCCGAACGTCCAGGCCGCCCTGATCGGCTGTCTCCTGATGGGTCTTTTTCGCTGCATCGATCTGGACAAGGCATACCGCGCGATCCAGCTGAGGAGCCTCGTGATGATCGTGGGCATGATGCCCTTCGCCCTCGCCCTGGACCGTACCGGGGGAGTGGACATCGCGGCGAACGCCTTGGTGGCCTGGATCGGGGGCGCCGGCCCCTATGCGGTGCTCGGGGTCTTGTTCGCCATTACAGTGCTGCTGGGCCTCTTCATCGTGAATACGGCCAACGCGGTCCTGATGATCCCGGTCGCGCTCGCGGTCGCCGAAGCCCTGGGTGCATCGCCCTACCCCTTTGCGATGATCATCGCGCTCGCGGCATCGTCCGCCTTCATGACGCCCATCTCGCCCATCAACACCCTGGTCGCGACCGCGGGCAACTACACCTTTGCGGATTTCATTCGCATCGGCTTGCCCTTGACGCTGTTGGTCATGATCATGAGCGTGCTTCTGGTGCCTTGGCTGCTGCCGCTCTATTAAACCGCGCCCAGAGCGGCACGTATCGTGTATCTATTGGAACTCACTCGCCGGGCTCTTGGAACGTCCGAACTGGCGCGGTTTAATGTTTAAAAGACCCCATTCTTTAACCGTGCCTCCGACGAAGCCAGGAGGGACACTCGCATTTCAGTTCACGCGGAACGAGGAGAGAAGCCATGAAAATCGATCGATCCGAACATCTTGACGGTTTCGGAGTCCCTGTTGTCGGCCGCATACTGCTTGCCGGCATGTCCATGCTGCTCGTCGCTTGCGCCTCGAGCGGCGAGCACGTGACCGGCGCCATGCAGATCACACTCAAGCCGGGAGAGACGGGCACCTGTCAATCAAACCCCTGCCAAGTCTCGTTCGTGATGCCGCCCGGCACGGGCACCTACGAGGTCACCGGGAACCAGGTCAAGATCGGCGACTTCCCGGCCGGTCAAACGGTCTCGCTCGGCAGCTTGTTCGGAAGCAACGCGATCAAGGTCGTCGGCGCCGACGTCCCGACCGCGTACGTCTACATCCCTCAAGACATGTAGGTTGCGAACAGAGACGAACAGCTCCCCGAGGATCGTTCGATCCCCGGGGGCTGCTTGAATCGACCCAACCCTAAAAGGTCCTCAGGAAAAACGGGATCACCATCGCATTGGTCAGGTCGATGAAGAAGGCCGAGACCAACGGCACGATGATGAAGGCCCGGTGCGACGGGCCGAAACGTTGGGTGACCGCCGCCATGTTGGCCATGGCCGTCGGCGTGGATCCGAGCGTCACACCGCCGAACCCGGCCGAGACGACCGCCGCATCGTAGTTCTTGCCCATCAAGGGGAACAGCACAAAGATGGTAACCGTCACCGCCAAGACGAACTGAGCCGCCAGGATGGTGAAGATGGGTCCCGCCAGATCAATCAGGGTCCAGAGCTGCATGCTCATGAGAGACATGGCCAGGAAGGCGCCGAGCGAGATGTCCGCGATCAGCGCGACCGCCGGCGTACGGGTCGGCCAGGTGACCCCGCTCCATTTGGAGAAGTTCTTAGGCACTAGATTCGTGATCAGGATGCCTGCGAAGAGGCAGGTCACGAAGAGCGGCAGCATGAGGCCGGCCTCCGCGATCGCCTCGTTGAGCGCATAGCCGATGATGATGCAGATATGGATGGCGAGCACGGCGCCCAGAAAGTCCATGTGATCGACGCCTTCCTTGCGCTGTTTCTCGGTTAGCCCGACGTCCTGAACCTCTTCGACGACATGCGGCACCGGCTTGAGCTTGTGACGCGTGATCAGGAACTTCGCGATCGGTCCGCCCATGATGCTGGCGAGGATCAGGCCGAAGGTCGCGCTGGCGATGCCGATCTCCATCGCATTGGAGATCCCGAAGTTCTCGGCGATCGAAGGTGCCCAAGCGATGGTCGTGCCGTGTCCGCCGATCAAGGACATGCTGCCCCCAACCACGCCGACCGCCGCCGGCAGATCGAAGAGCGAGGCCACCCCGATCCCGGTGAGGTTCTGCGCGAACATGAAGGCGATCGTGATCGTCAGCAGGATCAAGAGCGGGCGGCCGCCGGCCAGCAAATCGCGCGCGCTCGCGTTGATGCCGATGGTGGTGAAAAAGTAGACCAGCAGGATATCGCGCGCACGCAGCTCGAACTCGATCGCGTGCCCCGAGGCAAAGTAGAGCAGCCCGAAGAGGACCGAGAAGAGCAGGCCGCCGGTGACCGGCTCGGGGATACTGAACTCCCGCAGAAAACCGATCTTGCCGTTCAGCAGCTTGCCGACGAACAGCACGATAATACCGATCGTCACGGCAAGGAATGAATCGATCCGGATGATACCGTCCAAAAGCTCCATACTCGTGCCTCTTTGTTGTTGAATGAAGTGCACGCACGTCCGCGCGGCATCGTGTCTATACACGAATGCTTACAGGTGCTTGGGAGGCTGAATCCGGCGGTACGCGTCGACCCGGGCGTGTCGGCGTGCGACTTCGCCAGCGGCACGCAAGTCCGTGGGTGCAAACTCGCTCGAACGCAGCGGGAGGATACCTGCTCGGCCGCATTCGATCCATTGAGAGAGGTTCGGCTTGCGGTGCACGAAGCGGTCAACTGCTCTTGCCGGGATCACGGCACGGGCTTGGCCATTTCACGTACATCTACCCCCATGGCCCCGACACGTGCATTGAGCCCGCGGAAGCGCCGGGCCATATCATCCATAGCCCCCCGCATACTGGCCACCCGCTGGTTCAGGCCGGCCGTGCTTCGCTCCATGTCATCGACGCTGTTGCCCATGGCGCCTACATTCTCGCCGATGGCGGTCACCTGGGCGTCCACCACGGGCATGAGCCGCACATCCGCCTCCATGGCAGCCACTGCACCGCGCATGCTGTGCATCCGCTCGGACACGCGCACGAAATAGCTCGTCATGATCTCCATCTGCGCGATCACCTGCCGCACATCCTGCGTCAAGGTGTTCACGAAGTAGAGGTTCGACAGCGCTAGCGCGGCCATGAGCAGGCCCAACACGCGAATCAACCACCTCACCCGCCGCGTGTTGCGGCGGCTCGGCCGCGCCGTGACGTCGGCATCCTGCTGGAGTTGCTCCAGAAGCGCCTCCAGACGCTCGATTCGATCACGCTCGGCAATATCGGCGTCGCTCACGGTGGATCCCTACCGAAACGGATTGAAGAAATTGAACATGCGCATCGGCTGTGAGAGGTGCCGCATGTCAGCCCCCATTCGACCCACGCTTTGCTCCATGACCTCGAAAGACAGGCGCATGTCGCCGAGGCTTGCGGACATGCCGAGCACCGTGTCGTCCATAGTGTCGATGTTGAGCGCCATGCTGGCCACGTCGTTGGACATGAAGCCGACGCTGCCGTGGATGTCGTCCAGGTGTGACACCAGGGACGGCATGATTTCCATGTGTCGCTGCATGTTGGCAATATTCCGATCCATGGCCACCATGTCGTCGGCGATGACTGCGAAGCGTGCGTTCATATCCTCGATCGCCGCCGTGATACCCGGAACCTGCTGCGAGAGGATGATGGTGAGAAAGGACAGCGTCGAGACAACCAACACGAAGGCCACCAACGACAGCAGGTAGAGGTTGGTCACTCGCTGCTCCAGGTCCGTCTGGCGGGTGTTCATCTGCCCGATGAACGCCACGAAGCGTGCCATGGTCCGATCGAGCTGGTGGTCGGTGTCGGGATTCACGCCGACCTCCGTTCGGACGGCGACGGTCCGGTTGGGGCTGGTGCAGGTTCAGGTGCAGCCGGGATTTGCCGAACCGCACCCGGACACCACCAAGCGTCGTGTAAGCGGCAGCGCTCGAGCATCAGTGCCACCGCCACATCCATAGGCGCCTGAGCGGCGAGCGGGCGAAAGCTGTTTTCCGCCGTGTCCCATTGCTCCGCTTGCAGCGCGGTCAGCGCCGCCTCGTAGGCGTCAATGTAGGCGGCCCGCGCGGTCGTGAGGGGATGCTCGCGCCGGTCCACGAGCTCGAACAGTTCCAGCTCCGCATCGCCGGCGAGTGGATGTCCGGCCGGCAACCGGTCCAGTCGGCGGAACCAGAAGCGGTCTCCGGCCTGAGCCCTGGCGGTACCGCTCACGATGATACGCGTACCATAACGACGGTTAAGCCGACGCAGATCCCAGCCGTGGGCAATGCTGTCGCCCACGGCGGTGTAACTCATGTGCGCCTTGGACCCGATGGCACCCACGATGCAGAGCCCCAGGTGCACCGAGAACAGATTTCGCGGCACGGGCATGTCGCTCGGATCCCAGTCGGCGAGCAGCTCGGTTTCCGCCTCCATGCAAGCCAGCGCCGCATCGCAGGCGCGCACGGCACTGTCGTCCACCGCGACGGGCGCGCCCCAGAAGGCGAGGATGCTCTCGCCGAGGTAACTGCCGACAGTACCCTGACGATGTGAGATGGCCTCGGTAAAGGCGTCCAGCTGCGCGCCGAGGAGCGCCGTGATGCGCTCCGGCGGCATCCTTCCGCGGAGGGTGACGAGACTGGAGATACCGGTGAAGAGCACCGCCAACTCCCGCACCTCCGCTTCCGGGTGCGCCGGAGTGCCGGACTGCACCAGGCGCCGCGCGATCGCCGACGGCACAAACTTGGTGAGCGACTGTAACCCCTGGGTCATACGCCAGATCGCGGCATCCATGGTGCGGATCTCCCGGAACCGGGACGGCACCCGCACCACCTCGTCGAAGCGCAGCGCACTGATGCGCTCGGTGTTGTGCACCAACTGCTCGAGCGGCGCGAACATTCGCACGGCCAGTACCGACACGGCAAAGTCCGCGGCCACCAGCACAATGACGGCGATCACCGCGGATTCGGCGAAGACCCGACCGGCGGCGCTCAGCAGCGACGCCTCCGGTACGACGACGAACAGCGTCCAGTCCGTGCCAAGCCGCTCCGGCACGGGCGCCCGGTGGGTGATGTACCGGCGCCCGTCGGTCTCCGTCAGGGTATGTTCGAAGGCCCCGTTGTCGGGCTCCCGCGCCGAGCTCGCGATGGAGCCCGAGTAAGCATCCACCAGCCAGCGGGCGTTCAGATGATCGATTCGCGGGAGATCGTCTTTTGCACTCTCGGCGAGCTCGAGCCAGGGCGGGAAAGCCACCAGACGACGCTCGGCATCCACCAGTACCACGACTCCGCCCGCCGGCAGGCGCTGCGCCGCGAGGATCTCCGAGATGCCCGCCACCGTCACATCCGCGCCGAGCGCTGCATGCAGGGTGCCGTCGGCGGTCTGCACCGCTTGTACCATGGTGACGCCGGGACTGTTGTCCGCCGCAAACCGGTGCAGTTCGGAGATGTGTAGCCGAGAATCCGTCGCATGGCGGTACCAGGACTGTTCGCGGGGATCCTCGCGACTGCTGCCCATGAGCCTGGCGATGGGACGGAAGTCGGCGGTGCGGTAGATGATCCGCTCGCGCGGACTCGGGAGCCGCCGGCCATCCGGCAGTACACGCTCGATGACGCGCGACGCCGGATACGGCATCCGAAACATCTGCAGGAGATTGCCGTCCGCATCGGCGACGTAGAGTGACCGGATCTGCGGTACCAAGGTGAGCTGCCTCGCAAAGAGCGCGAGGAGCAGCTCACGCTGTACCAGCAGTCCCCCGCCCTCGTGCACCGCCACCGCGTCGCTCTCCAACAGGCCGCGACTCAGCTCCACCAGCCCGACGGTGCAATTGATCACCTTCTCCGACATTTCCGTTAGGATGTCTGCGGAGAGGTCAAGGGACACGCGCGTTGCCCGCCTGTACGCATTGATTGAGACGCCCGCCACCGTCAGCGTCAACATGACCAGGAAGAGAAGTACGAAGGCGGATCTGTAGCTCGGTACAAACATGGCTACTCCCAAGGCACGCGCCAACCGGTGCGCGTATCCTCTCTACCTTGAGCCTAGCATCTGTCGGCGTAGCTGCAATCGGGTGCGACATCCGTACAAGCGGGTGTCGGAAAGCCCGCGTTTGCGGGGAGGCAGCAGGCCGGCTCGCCCACTGCGATGAGGATAACGCGGGCCGGTTCCGGTTTAGCGTTCCGTCCCTCATACAGGCATGAATACAGGCATGACCCTCGACTCGAAGCGGACGAGACCCCGCCGATAAAACCGGTCCGTCTTAATCCGCCAAACGCACCAGCTCCGTAATGCCTCCGCTGTTCTTGGCCTCGACCTTTGAATACAGGTCATAGAGTGCGGCCTGTAGGGCCTCTTCGATCACGGGGTGATAAAACGGCATGCGTAGCAGCTCGCCGACGGTCAAGCCCTGCTCGATTGCCCAACAGAGCAGGTGGGCGAGGTTCTCGCCTTTGGGACCGATCATCTCGCTGCCGAGGATGCGCCCGGTCGCCTTGTCCGCATAGACACGGATGACCCCTTTGTTCTTGCCCATGATGAGGGCACGCCCGACCGGGGCGAACTTGATCTGTCCGACCGCGGTGGTCTCGGGGTCCAGCGCGTTCCAGCGCATCCCGACGGCGCAGATGTTGGGGTCGCAGAAGTTGATGAAGAGCGGGACCTTGCGGCGGAAACGTTCGGGCACGGGGGCGGTGTCGATACGGGCCGCGTTGTAGCCCGCGATCTTGCCCTCGTCGGCGGCCTCGTGGAGGATGGGCCGGTATCCCGAGACGTCCCCCGCGATGAAGACCGGCAGGTCGCCGACCTGCATGCTGCTCGGATCAAAGGACGGGATGCCGCGAGCGTCGAGCGCAACACCGAAGTTCTCGAGCCCGAGACCCTCGACATTGGGCACGCGCCCGATACTGCAGAGGACCTTATCGACCAGGACGCTCTGATCACCCGCGGTGACGCGCAACCGATTGTCTTCCCCGACGATCTCGGCGGCCGCGCCCAGATGGATAGGAAACTCTTTGCCGAGCAGCTCGATGGCCGACTGATTGACCTCCGGGTCTTGAGCCCCGGCAATGTGATCGACCGCATCGAACCCGGTGATCTTCACGCCCATGCGGGCCAAGCTCTGGCCGATCTCCAGACCGATGGTCCCGAGTCCGATCACGGCCATGGCGGCGGGCAGGTCCTCGAGCTCGAAGATCTCGTCGGTGGTGATGACGCGATCGCCGAATGCCTTCCAGGGCTCGGGCACCAAGGGTCGCGAGCCGGTCGCGATGACGACCGCCCGGGCGCGGATCCGCTGACCGGCGACCTCGATCAAGGTCGGCTCGACGAAGCGGGCGTAGTCCTGAACGAAGAGATCCTCCGGCATGTCGTCGGTGCTGCTGCCGAGGACACGATCCACGAAGGTGTCGCGCAGATCCTGGACATGTTCGAGCGCCTCGGGGATGTCCAGCATCATGCCCTCGTGGCCGTCTATGCCGAATCGACCCAGATGCGTGCGCCGATGATAATCCTCGGCGATCTGGATCATGGCCTTGGAGGGCATGCAGCCGACACGTGCACAGGTCGTCCCCGGCTCGCCCCCGTTGATCAGGACGAAGCTCTTGCCCGCCCGGCGGACCTGCCCCATGGCGTTCAGTCCGGCGCTGCCGGAGCCGATGATGGCGACGTCGACGTTGCGTTCTTTCACCTGATTCTCCCCGGATGGTTTGCCGGATGACCCGACGAGCTCGCTCATTGTCCATGTTCGCAGGTCACCATGACAATGCCGCAGGAACGCGGCGGGCAGGCGGGAGGTTCTTGACGCCGCTCGGCTCAAGCTTGATGCTGCCCGCCTACTCGGGGTTCCGCTCGGGTGGACCGGCGCGCTTTGTCGATCCGCGTCACCCCGGGCCGACCCGCTCTACACCGACTCTTCCACTCCTCGGAGATTCACCCGAATGACCTACTGCGTTGGACTCTGCCTCGACCAGGGCCTTGTCATGGCATCCGATTCCCGCACCAACGCGGGCGTGGATTACATCTCCTCGTACAGCAAGCTGCACCTCTTCCAGCCGGCACCCGATCGCATGTTCGTCCTGCTCGCAGCCGGCAACTTGGCGACGACCCAAGAGGTGCTGAACAGAATCCGCCGCGACCTCGATCAAGCAGCAAATCCGAGTCAAAACGATCTATCCACCCCGGTCACGCTCGCGAGTGTGGACTACCTTTTCGAGGCAGCGAACTATATCGGACAGGTCAACCTGGCGGTTCAAAACGAGCATGGTCCCGCGCTGCGGCAGATCGGCGCGAGCGTGGAAGCCACCTTCATCCTGGGCGGACAGATCGCCGGACAACCCCACGGACTTTTCATGATCTACCCGCAGGGAAACAGTATCGCTGCCACGCCCGAGACGCCCTTCCTGCAGATCGGCGAGAGTAAATACGGCAAACCGATCCTGGATCAGATCGTCACGCCAGACCTCTCCCTCAACGACGGGGCACGCGCGTGTCTGGTCTCGCTTGCGGGGACGGCGCGCTCCAACCTCACCGTCGGACCGCCGTTCGAGGTCGCGATCTGCCCGAAAGACGCCTTGGCGCCGTCGCACCGCCTCCGACTCGAGGAACAGTCCGCGGAGCTGGAGACGATGACCCGAGAGTGGATCGAGAGTCAGCGCCATGCCTTCTTCGGCCTACCTCACTTTCCCTGGGAGCAACCGGACACATTGAGCGGCGCCGAGGCCGAGAGTCCGCATCAGATGCAGAGTTAAACCGCGCCCGGCGCGATATGCGAGTTTTTGGATGGGATCGGTCCCGGCAGACTTGACGACCGCTGGAGCCGGCGCGGTTTAAGGTCATTTCCGGGCCGAACCGACAACGCTTTAGGAATGGACGTTGGGACGACCGTAGGAACGACTTCGGTCGCCCCGTGACCGTTTCCGGCGACCGTGGCCTGGAAACCACCCAACCCGCCCCGGTGCTGCCGACCGGTGGGGTGGACGAGCCGGAGCGAAGTCCACCGAGCCCTGCGCCGGCGCTGGCCCGGCTTCCGAGCGAGGCCGATCACAACGAGGAGGCGAGCGCATGCCGAAACATGACCGAAAGAAGAAATCGAAGCATAAGGAGACAGCCCCCGAAACGGCCGCCCCCCGCAAGAAGATGTCTCGCAAGGCCTACGAGCGCGAGCTCGGCGCGCTGCAGATCGAGCTCAGCGCCCTGCAGGCATGGATCAAGCGCACCGGACAACGCGTGGTCATCGTCTTCGAGGGACGCGATGCCGCCGGCAAGGGCGGCACCATTCGCGCGATCACCGAGCGCCTGAGTCCCCGCGTCTTCCAGGTCGTCGCCCTCCCGGCGCCCTCCGACCGCGAGAAGACACAGCTCTACATGCAGCGTTATCTGCAACATTTCCCGGCCGCCGGCGAGGTCGTGATCTTCGACCGCAGCTGGTACAACCGCGCCGGGGTCGAGATCGTCATGGGCTTCTGCACCGAGGACGAGCGCCGTCACTTCCTGACGGCGGCGCCCTGGTTCGAGAACAACCTGGTCGAACAAGGCGTCACGCTCATCAAATACTGGCTCGAGGTCAGCGACGCCGAGCAGGAGCGTCGTTTCCGCGCCCGCATCGAAGACCCCGTGCGTCAGTGGAAGCTCTCGCCGATGGACTTGGAGTCCCGCAAGCGCTGGTACGACTACTCACGCGCACGCGACCTCATGCTGAGCGCCACCGACACCGATGCGGCCCCTTGGTCGATCGTACGCTCCGACGACAAGAAGCGGGCACGCCTCAACGTGATCCGCCACCTGCTGAGCCAATTCCCGTACGACCCGCTCCCCAAGACCAAGGTGAAGCTGCCGGATCGCGACATGGACGACGCCTACGACGACCAGGTGGCGATGATCGGTCGTCGGTGGATCCCCGAGCATTGGTAGTACCCCGAGACCATGAAGATGGCTGAGCTCGAGACCCTACTCGCGCGGATCGACGGTCTGAAGACCCGACTCGATGCCGCTCGGCCACTGACCAGCGCACAACTGCAGCAGGCGTTGGACATCGAGTACACCTACGAAAGCAACCGCATCGAGGGCAACACACTCACCCTGCGAGAGACCGATCTGGTGGTCCACAAGGGCCTCACGATCGGCGGCAAACCCCTGCGCGAACATCTCGAGGCGATCAACCACTACGAGGCCGTCCTCTATATCCGCGAGCTGGCGGCCCGGGGCGCGGCGCTGGACGAGGCCGAGGTGCGCAACCTTCATGCGCTGGTGCTGCGAGGCATCGACCGCGACAACGCCGGGCGTTACCGCAACCTGCCGGTGATGATCTCCGGCAGCCGCCATCTGCCGCCGCAACCTTGGGCCGTGCCCAAGCTGATGGAGGACTACGGGCGGTGGCTTACCGACGAATCCTTGCACCTTCATCCTGTCGTGCGCGCCGCCGAGGCCCACGAGCGGCTGGTGACGATACATCCATTTCTCGACGGCAATGGCCGCACGGCGCGACTAGTCATGAACCTGGGCCTGCTCGCCGACGGCTACTGCATCGCCAATATCCCCGGCGACACCGACAGCCGCCGCGCCTACTACGATGCCTTGGAAACGGTCAATCTGGAGGCCGACAAAGCCGACTTCATCACCCTGATCGCCGGGCACGTCCTGCACGCCATGCAGACCCTCTTGGAGAGGCTCGGGGCGCCGTGATGCGCGGCTTCGCTGCGCAATGAATCAGAAGCTGTAGCTCGCGGTGATGCCGATTAGGTAATTGGTGCCGGGGCCCGGCGCATAGAACCGACCGTTTGAGGCGTTGACGCTCACCGCTGAGATGTAGGGCTCGTCCAGCAGATTGTCGATGCGTAGGAACTGCGAGAGCCGGAGTCCGCCGACGTCCTGCGTAAAGCCGCCGCGGAGGTTGGCGAGCCAATAAGCGGGTGCCGTCTCGCTGTTGCGGTCGTTCACGTAGACCTTATCCTGACCGTAAAGATTGATTGCCGCCTCGAACCCCAGGGGCTCGTAGGCGTAGGAAAGCTCACCGAAGACCGTGAACGCGGGAACGCCCGGAATGCGGTTACCGGCCTCGACGGTCGTGACATTGAGGGTCGGCGCAACGGTGCGGCAGGGAATGCCTGCGCAAGCTGGGAAGCTCTCGGTGAATGCGCTGTCCAGGTAGGTCGCCGCCAGATAGCCGGCAAAACCTCGGCCGAGGCTTGACTCCAGCAGCAGCTCCACACCTCGGCGACGCGACCCGGGTGCATTCCGAAAGGTTGCACGTCCGCCGCCGTTGGTTGCCACGGTCAACTCGTCGTCGGTGTCGATCTGAAAGAGTGCGAGGTTCAAGCGGGCGTCCGCCCCGAGCAAAACCTTGGCGCCGATCTCGTAATGTCGGCTCACGGCGGGATCCAGATCCAGATTCAGACCCGCGCCGCCGTCGGGACGGTAGGCCAGTTCGGTGAAGGTCGGCGTCTCGAAGGTTTTGCCCAGGTTTGCGTAGAGATTGATGGAGGGCGTCAGGTTGTAAAGGAGCCCGAGAGCGGGCGTCCAAGCGCCGTAGGTCCGGCTGCCGCTGTCGTCGGGGTTAAGGTTGGTGGCCGTGATCGGGACGGTCGAGCCGCTGCAGGTGCCCGGCCGTGTGCCGGGGGCGGTCACCCGATCGGGGGTGCAGATGAAGCCGTCGTCGGAGTCGAAACGGACCTCGGTGTAGCGCAAGCCCAGATCCAGACTCCAGCCGGGCGCAAAACCCCAGGTGCCCTGAAAGAAGGTGCCCCAACTGTCCACGGTATTGTCTTCGTCCCGCTTCAGTGCGGCGCGCTCGCCCAAGTCGTTGAGATAACCCTTGCGCGCTTCCGCCGACCGGTCGTATTCCCCGCCGAGGATGAGGGTCAGGGGGCCGTCGGCGAGTGTTGTTGCATGGGTCCAGAGGAGATTTCCGCCAGCGAAACGCCGATCGAATGCGCTCACGCCACCCGAGGCCGTGATGGCATTCTGGTTGACGAGCGGAATGGCGAGGTACTGCTCGTTGCTGCGGGTCCCGGTGTAGGCCATGACGCGAAGGTCGTCCGCATCGCTCAGCGGCTGATCCAGGACGACCCCGCCCTGGAGGTTGTCGAGCGTACGGCGGGTCTGAAAGCTCAGCGCGGCCGGTGACGCCTGGCGGCGATCGCGCTTGACCTCCTCCGCCGTCAGACCGAGCGGATCTCGGGCCTCCGGCAGATTCAAGGCGTTGACGATCAGGCTGAGGGTACCGCCGCCGTCGAGCGCGATCCCGAGCTTGCTGTTGGCCTGCTCCTTGGTGGCTCGACTCCAGTCGCGGTAGCCGTCGGTCCGCGCGCGGGAGAGATCGACGACATAGTTGAGACGCCCCGTCTGGCCGCCGAGCTTGGTCCCGGCGATCCAGGTGGAGTCGCTGCCGCCCATCAGACGGACCGACAGGGTCGGCTCGGGCGGGCCGTCCTCGGTGAAGACCTGCACGACGCCGCCGGAGTGGTTGCCGTAGAGGGCGGAGAAACCGCCGCGCATCACCTCGATGGACCGCGCCGAGCCCAGATCGAAGAGCCCGGGTCCGCCTTGTCCGTCGGGTGTGCTCGCGGGGATGCCGTCTGCGATCAGCTTGACCCCGCGTGTCCCGAACTGGGCGCGCCCGCCGAAGCCGCGGATCATGATCTGCTCTTCCTGCGCGTAGGTCCCGCGGTTGGTCACGACCGTTCCGGGGACGCGCGGCAGATCCTCGGAGATCAGCACCATCGGCTTTTGATCCTGGATGATCGCCTTGTCCAGAACATCGATGGCGACCGGCAGGTCGAAGGTGCTCTCGCCCGAGCGTGTCGCGGTCACGACCAAAGGGGCTAGCTCGATGGCCTCCGCATCGGGCTCCACCGTCGGGAGCCCCTGCGCGACTGCATTCCCCCATTGGAGAGCCGCGACCACGACCGCGAGGCCGCCGAGAGTCGGCCCGGTCTCGCGCACGGCGCGACCGATGCTCGGGCCGGCGGCGCGGGTCACTGGGGGATCCCGATCAGAATTCGCAGACCAACCCGTCGTAATGCGCACAGATCCGTGACCAGGCATCCTCCGCGGTCTCGACGAAACTGAAGAGGGCGAGGTCGTCGCGACCGATCACCCCTTCATCGACCAACGCCTCGAAGTCGATGACGCGCTCCCAGAACGCCCGCCCGAAGAGCATCACCGGCATGGGTCGAATCTTCTTCGTCTGAATCAAGCAGAGCGTCTCGAAGAGCTCGTCGAAGGTGCCGAAGCCGCCGGGGAAGACCACCAGTGCCCTCGCGCGCAGCAAAAAATGCATCTTGCGCAGGGCGAAGTAGTGAAACTGGAACGACAGCTCCGGGGTGATGTAGAGATTCGGGGCCTCCTCGTGCGGGAGCGTGATGCTGAGCCCGATCGAGACCGCATCGACGTCGGCGGCACCGCGATTGGCAGCTTCCATGATCCCGGGGCCGCCACCCGTGACGATCACGAAACAACGTGATTTCGCGTCCTGCGTCTGCTCGGAGACGATCCGCGCGAATCGCCTCGCCTCGGCATAGTAGTGCGAGCGATCGAGCGCCCGCCGGCAACGCTCGACCGCGGCTTGTGCCCGGGGATCCGCCGGCGCGGCGGCCCGCGCGCGCTCGGCGTCCACCAGGTTCTGTGCAGCCGTCTCGGGATCCGCAATCCGGGCGCTGCCGAAGACCACGATGGTCGACTCGACCCGCTGATCCTGGAGCTCCAGCTCGGGCTTGAGCAGCTCGAGCTGGAGCCGCAGCGGCCGCGCCTCGTCGCGCATCAAAAAATCGACATCGGTATAAGCGAGACGGTAGGCCGCAGAACGCGTCTGCGGCGTCGAGCTGGTCCCGGCCGCCCGCACGGCATCTTCGCGGGCGGTCGGCAAGGAGGCGTGATCGCGTTCGGTTCGTTTGGACATGTTTAGGGTAATGTCTCGGAGTCGATTGCGGATACCGGGGCGGAGACCCCTGGAATGCTCGGATTAGGGTCGCCGCCCGCGGTACTCGTTGTCGTGCACGAGAGAAACCCCGTCGATCATACGATCGGTCGCCTCGCGCTGCGCGGCACCGCCTTGGAGCTTGATGACGAGCCGCACCTCGTTGGCCGAGTCTGCATAACGCAGCGCATCCTCGTAGCTGATCTCGCCCTCTCGGTAGAGATTGAAGAGGGCCTGATCGAAGGTGATCATGCCCTGCTCGTTGGACTTCTTCATCAGCTCTTTGAGTTTGTGCACCTCGCCCTTGCGGATGAGATCGGAGGCCAACGGCGTGTTCAACAGGATCTCTACGACGGCCCGACGGCCCTGACCGCTCTTGCGCGGGGCGAGCTGTTGCGCCACGACGGCCTTGAGATTCAGCGAGAGATCGAGCAGAAGCTGGTTGCGCGAGTCGTCCGGAAAGAAGCTGATGATGCGGTCCAGTGCTTGGTTGGCGTTGTTGGCGTGCAGGGTCGCCAAAACGAGATGGCCGGTCTCGGCGAAGGCGATGGCGTATTCCATCGTCGCGCGGGTGCGGATCTCGCCGATCAGGATGACATCCGGGGCCTGACGCAGTGTGTTCTTGAGCGCGACCTCGTAGGACTCGGTATCCACGCCCACCTCGCGCTGGGTGATGATGCAGCCGTGATGCTCGTGGACGAACTCGATCGGATCCTCGACCGTGATGATGTGACCCGAGCTGTGCCGGTTGCGATATCCCACCAGCGCGGCGAGCGAGGTCGATTTACCCGTCCCGGTGCCGCCGACAAAGATCACCATGCCGCGCTTGGTCAATGCCAGCTCGCGCAGGATCGAGGGGAGCTTGAGTGCCTCGATCGTCGGAATGTCGGTCTCGATCCGGCGCAGGACCATCCCGGTTGCCTCGCGCTGGACGAATGCACTGACGCGAAAGCGACCGAGATGAGGCCGATCGATCGCGAACTGACATTCCTTGGTCGCCTGAAACTCCTCGCGCTGGCGATCGTTCATGAGACCGAGCACCATGTCGTGCGCTTGCTCGGCCGACAAGGGATGCTTTGTCGCGGGATAGATAGCCCCGTCGATCTTGACGCTGGGCGGCCAGCCCGCGGTGATGAAGAGGTCGGACGCCTTGCGCTCGACCACCATGCTCAGCAGTTGCTCGATTGCACGATTCAGGTCCATACGAGACCTCGCTGTTCAGAAAGTCGCTCCCGGACGGCAGCCATCCAGGCTCGGCCGGACCTTCGATTCACAAACGATCGGTATCCCGCGAAATCGGCGGCGTGCAGGGCGGCGCCACCGACCAGCGCTCGGCCCGGCCAGGTTCGCCGGGGCGGATCAGGTAAAACCGTCCTTGTTCTGGGCCTTCATCCGGGCGTCTTTGCGTGACACCAGGCCCTGTTGGACCAGTTCCTTGAGGTTCTGATCCAGCGTCTGCATGCCGTGCGCCTGTCCGGTCTGGATCGCCGAATACATCTGGGCCACCTTGGCCTCGCGGATCAGGTTACGGATGGCCGGGGTGCCGATCATAATCTCGTGCGCGGCAACCCGCCCGCCGCCGACGCGCTTCAACAGCGTCTGCGCGATGACCGAGCGCAGAGACTCCGAAAGCATCGCGCGGATCATCTCCTTCTCCGCCGCTGGGAAGACGTCGATGATGCGGTCGATGGTCTTGGCCGCCGAAGTGGTGTGCAGCGTCCCGAAGACCAGATGTCCGGTTTCGGCCGCGGTCATCGCCAGCCGAATGGTTTCCAGATCACGCATCTCGCCGACCAGGATGATGTCCGGATCCTGACGCAACGCGGAGCGCAACGCCTCGCTGAAGCCGAGCGTGTCGCGGTGAACCTCGCGCTGATTGACGAGACATTTCTTGCTGGTATGCACGAACTCGATCGGGTCCTCGATGGTGAGGATGTGCGCGTACTCGGTCTCGTTGAGATAGTCGACCATCGCCGCAAGGGTCGTGGACTTTCCCGAGCCGGTCGGCCCGGTCACCAGGATGAGGCCGCGCGGGACATTGACGATGTCTTTGAAGCTCTCGGGCGCGTTCAGCTCTTCGAGCGACAAGACCTTCGAGGGGATGGTCCGAAAAACCGCACCGGCGCCGCGCTTCTGGTTGAAGGCGTTGACGCGGAAGCGGGCCAGACCCGGGATTTCGAACGAGAAGTCCGTTTCCAGGAACTCCTCGTAGTCCTTGCGCTGCTTGTCGTTCATGATGTCGTAGACAAGCGAGTGCACCGAGCGATGCTCGAGCGGTGGGACATTGATGCGGCGCATGTCGCCGTCGACACGGATCATCGGCGGCAAGCCAGCCGAAAGGTGCAGGTCCGAGGCGTTGTTCTTGACGCTGAAAGCCAGTAGCTCGGCGATATCCACAAATCACTCCCGATTAAACCGCGTCCGTCATCACATGGTCTAGCATAGCCCGAAGAGCCGGCCTTGGTCTCGACCGATCCATCGGCGGCGCGTTTCGCCTTCATACGGTTTAGAGTACCGGATCGATTTCGACTACGGATCACGTCCAAGACCTACCGGAGCCCCGTCCGATGAGCGATACCCCGAAGCCCCCCCTGCGTATCGGCCTGTTCGCAACCTGCCTCATGAACCTCTTCCGGCCGACGATCGGCTTTGCCGCTGCGAAACTTCTCGAGGACGCAGGCTGCATCCTCTGCGTGCCGCAAGGCCAAACCTGTTGCGGACAACCGGGCTACAACTCGGGCGACAACGGCTCCGCACGAGCACTCGCCAAGCAGGTGATCGCCACCTTCGAGGACTACGATTATGTCGTCGGTCCCTCGGGCTCCTGCATGGCGACCATCCGGCACGACTACCCCGTCCTTCTTGCCGAAGATCATGAGTGGCGAGACCGCGCCACGGCTGTTGCGGCAAAGAGTTGGGAGCTGACGTCGTTCCTCGTCGACGTCCTCGGCATCACAAGCGTCCAAGCCAGGCTCGACGGTATCGTGACCTACCACGACTCCTGCTCCGGTCTGCGCGGGCTCGGCATCAAGGGCCAACCCAGGCAGCTGCTCGCCGGTGTCGAAGGACTCACCCTGCACGAAATGACCGACAGCGAGGTCTGCTGCGGTTTCGGCGGGACCTTCTGCGTCAAGTATCCGGAGATTTCAGTCAAGATGGTCGACGATAAGATCCGGAACATCCGCGAGACCGGCGCCGATACCCTGATCGGCGGTGATCTCGGGTGTCTCATGAATATCGCCGGGCGACTGAGCCGGAACGGCTCGCCGATCCGGGTCTTTCATACGGCAGAGGTGCTGGCCGGGATGGCGGAGGGTCCGGGCATCGGCGATGGGCGGAGTTGAGCCTTTGCAGCGCGGTGGGAGGACATTCCCGATGCCGCGATTCGACATCGATCCCGTCGACCGGATGCGTTCGGTGCCACACTGGATCGCTGGACTTGCGGACCGCCGCCGATTCGTTAGACTGCAGCTCTTACCGTGTAAGACAAGAGGCCATAGCAATGTCGACAGTCACCGTCTCGGACAAGGGGCAAGTCGTCATCCCGGCGGCGATCCGGCATCGGCTTGGAATCGAGCCGGGGACGAAGCTCGACTTCGAACTGGAGGGCGACAGTATCCGTATCAGGCCCCTTCGTACGATCCAGCGGACGCGCCCCGAAGACGGCTATGGATTACTGCAATGCGATCAGCCGGGGACGCGGCGCCTGACCGACTTCGATATCGCTGAATCCATGCGCGAGATCGGCGATGATTGCCCTTGATACCAATATCCTGGCCCGCTTCTATGTGGATGATCCCGGTGATCCGGAAGCCGCCAAACAGCGACCCATCGCCTACGAGATTCTGACCAGTCACTCCAGCCTGTTCGTCCCGCTCACCGTGATTCTGGAGCTGGAATGGGTGCTCCGCGCCTTCTATCGGTTTGACGCCGTGAAGGTCGTCCAAGTCATGGAGCATCTGTTGGGCTTGGCGAACGTCAACGTCGAGGAGTCAGAGCGAGTCGCCAATGCCCTCTCTCTGCTCAAGCGGAGCATAGACTTCGCCGATTCCTTGCATCTGTCCGGTTGCAGCCACTGTGAAGCGCTCTATACCTTCGACGAGCGTCGGTTTGCCCGGCGTGCGCAGCGTCTCGGCACGACCCCGGCCGTTGTCGTGCCAGTCGGCAAACCCGGTCACCCGCTTTGATCCAGCCGCGACCTGAAGACTAATAGGCAGAGATGCGTCGGCATGGATCAGTCGAAGCCGGACTGCTTGACCGATGCGATGACCAAATGGGTAGGAGGAGCGAGGACGAAACGACGACTCATCCGTCGGATGAACCTGCACTGATCCGACATCTATTCAACGATAGCCTTCGAGGGCACG